>NZ_JAXUAK010000009.1:0-149454 GCF_046535855.1 Puerhibacterium sp. TATVAM-FAB25
CACCCGGGACCGCTGGTCCCGTGAGCACCACGAACAACGAGCAAGGGGAGAGCACGTGACACCCATCCGGGTGCTGGTGGTGGACGACTCCGTCGTCATCCGCCGGCTCGTGACGGACGCGCTGTCGCGCGCCGGCGGCATCGACGTCGTGGGCGTGGCCGCCAACGGCAGGATCGCCCTGCGCAAGGCCGAGCAGCTCGCGCCGGACGCGATCACCATGGACATCGAGATGCCGGAGATGGACGGCATCGAGGCGGTGCGCGAGCTGCGCCGCGCCGGTCACCGCATGCCCGTGGTGATGTTCTCGACCCTCACCGAGCGCGGCGCGGCGGCCACCCTCGACGCGCTGGCCGCCGGCGCCACCGACTACGTGGCCAAGCCGGCCAACGTCGGCAGCGTCTCGGAGTCGCTCGCCCGGGTCGCCGGGGAGCTGGTGCCGCGCCTGCGGGCGCTGGTGCCGCACCCGGCCGGCGCGCCCGCCGGCGCGCGCCCGGCACCGGCCGGGGCGTCGGCCTCGTCGCCAGAAGCGTCGTCGGCCGAGTCGTCGGTCGGGCGGCCGGAGCGCGTGGCCGGGCTGCGGGTGCAGAGCCCGACGACGGCTGCGCCCCGGCCCGCGCCCGCGCCGCACCCCGTGCGCGCCGTCGTGCTCGGGTCCTCGACCGGCGGGCCGGAGGCGCTGTCGCGCATGCTCGGCGCGCTCACCGCGCCGCCGCCCGTGCCCGTGCTGGTGGTGCAGCACATGCCGCCGGTGTTCACCCGGCAGCTCGCCGCCCGCCTCGACCGCACCGGCCCGGCCCGGGTCGTGGAGGCCGCCGGCGGCCAGGAGCTGCGCCCCGGCACGGTGTACGTCGCGCCCGGCGACCACCACCTGGTGGTGCGGCGCGACGGCACCCGGATGGTCACGGCCCTCGACGACGGGCCGCCGGTGAACTACTGCCGCCCGTCCGTGGACGTGCTGTTCGCCTCGGCCGTCGAGGCCTACGGCGGGCACCTGCTCGGCGTCGTCCTCACGGGCATGGGCGCCGACGGGCGCACCGGCGCCCGCCGCCTCGTGGAGGCCGGCGGCACCGTCGTCGTGCAGGACGAGCCGACGTCGGTGGTGTGGGGCATGCCCGGCGCCGTGGCGCAGGCGGGCCTCGCCCACCGCATCCTGCCGCTGCCCGAGGTGGCGCCTGCGGTCGAGCAGGTGCTCGCGGCGGCGGCGAAGGCCGCGGGAGCGGTGCCGGCCGGGACGCCCGGGGCGGTACCGGCCATGGCCGAGGGGAGGCGCGCATGAGCCTCGCTCCCGACACCTTCGCGTTCGTGGCGGACCTCGTGCGCCGGCGCAGCGCCATCCGGCTCGAGGCCGGCAAGGAGTACCTCGTCGAGAGCCGCCTGCTGCCGCTGGCGCGCGAGCGCGGCTGCGCCGGCGTCGACGCGTTCGTGCGCGAGGTGCGCACGGCGGGCCGCGAGGCGGACCTGGTGCGCGTCGTCGAGGCCCTGGCGACCCACGAGACGTCCTGGTTCCGCGACCAGACCCCGTTCGAGGCCCTGCGCACCCAGGTGCTGCCCGACGTTCTGCGCCGGCGCGGCCCCGCCGCGCGGGTGCGCGTGTGGTCGGCCGCCTGCTCCAGCGGGCAGGAGCCGTACTCGGTGGCCATGGTCGCGGCCGAGACGCTGCCGCCGGGCGCGTCGATCGAGATCCTGGCGACCGACCTGTCGGCGCGGATCCTCGATCAGGCCGGCTCGGGCACGTACTCCCAGCTCGAGGTCAACCGCGGCCTGCCCGCGCCGATGATCGTGCGGCACATGGTGCGCGCGGGCGCGCAGTGGCAGGTGGCGCCGGCCCTGCGCCGCGTCGTGACGTTCCGGCAGCACAACCTGCTCGAGCCGGCGCCGCCCGGGCCGTTCGACCTCGTGCTGCTGCGCAACGTGCTCATCTACTTCGACCTGCCCACCAAGCAGGCCATCCTGCGCCGGGTGCGGCAGGTCATGGCCCCCGGCGGCGTGCTGGTGCTCGGCGCCGCCGAGACCACCATCGGCGTCGACGACGCCTGGCAGCGCGTGCCCGCCGGCCGCGGCTCGGTCTACACGCTCGCGGCGCCGGCGGCGCCCGCGCCCGCGGTCGCGCCGGCGCCCGTCGGCGCGTCGTCCTCGCCGGTCTCGCGGTTCGCCCGGCTCGCCGTCCCGTCCACCCCCGCGCGCCTGGCCGGCGCGCCCGTCCCGTCCCGAGGAGCCCCGCTGTGAGAGCCCTGGTCATCGACGACTCGAGGACGATGCGCCGCATCGTCTCGAGCACCTTGCGCCCGCTCGGGTTCGAGCCGTACGAGGCCGAGCACGGCCGCGCCGCGCTCGACCTCCTCGAGGGCGGCCTGCAGGCCGACCTGGCGTGCGTCGACTGGAACATGCCCGTGATGGACGGCCTGACGTTCGTCTCGACGGTGCGCGAGCGCCCCGAGTGGCGCTCCATGACGCTGATGATGGTCACCACCGAGTCGGAGCAGTCGCAGATCGTGCGGGCCCTGGCCGCGGGGGCGCACGAGTACCTCATCAAGCCGTTCACGCCCGACGCGGTGCGCGACAAGCTGGCCCTGCTCGGCCTGCTGCCCCTGGACGGTGCCGCGTGAGCGCCCCCGCGGTGATCGGCGCCGACCAGGTGATGGCCGTGGCCCACGACGTGTTCGTGGCGATGGTCGACGGCGAGGAGACCACCCTGGCGCCGTGGGACGGGGACGTCCCCGCGCCCGCCGAGCCGCTCGCCGCGTGGGTCGACGTGCACGGGCCGTGGTCCGGCCGCGCCGTGCTCGTCACCGAGCAGGAGACCGCCCGCGACCTGGCCCGGGCGATGCTCCGCCTCGACCCGGGCACCCCCGTCGACCACGAGGACCTCGTCGACGCGTTCGGCGAGATCGCCAACGTGGTCGGCGGCAACCTCAAGTCCCTGCTGCCCGACGGCGGCACGCTCGGCCTGCCGCAGGTGGCCGGCGCCCCGCCCGCCGGGTCCGCCGACGCGCCGTCGGAGGCCGAGCTGCGCCTGTCGTGGCGCGGACGGCCGCTGGTCGTCGTCGTGCACGCCCGGCCCGGCGCCGGGCCGCAGGACCCCACCGCCACCCCCCACCCCGAAGGGAGCACCCCGCGATGATCCGCGCACTGGTCGCCGACGACAGCCGCGTGATGCGGCAGATCGTGATCCGCACGCTGCGGCAGGCCGGCTACGACTGGGAGGTCCGCGAGGCCGCCGACGGCGCCGAGGCGCTCGAGGCGGTCCGCCAGGACGAGCCCGACGTCGTGCTGTCCGACTGGAACATGCCGAACCTCACCGGCATCGAGCTGCTGCAGCGCCTGCGGCAGGAGGGCTTCGGCACGCCGTTCGGCTTCATCACCTCCGAGGGGTCGGCCGAGATGCGCGAGGCCGCCGAGGCCGCCGGCGCGCTGTTCCTCATCGCCAAGCCGTTCACGCCCGAGGCGTTCCGCGCCGCGATCGAGCCGGTGCTGGCATGAGCGACGCGACGCCGCTGCCGAACGCCAAGGAGGTCCGTGACCTCGTCGAGGGGCTGCTGGGCCGGGACGTCGAGGTGCAGACCGGCGGCGCGATGGTCGACCCCGCCGGCGCGCTCGTGGGCACCTACGTGGACCGCACGCGGGCGCTGCAGGCCGTGGTGCTGCTCGACCTGCCGCTGGCCGCGCACGTCGGCGCCGCCATCGGCCTGGTGCCGGCCCACGCGTCGGCCGAGGCCGCCGCGGACGGCGTGCTGCCGCCCACGCTGGCGGAGAACGCCGCCGAGGTGCTCAACGTCATCGCCTCGCTGTTCAACGCCGACGGCGCCCCGCACCTGAAGCTCGACACCGTGCACGCCCCGGGCGCGCCGCTGCCCGCGGACGTCGCCTCGTGGGCCCTGGCCTACGTGCGGCGCACCGACCTCGACGTCGAGGTGTCCGGCTACGGTCGCGGGAGCTTCTCGCTGCTGGTGCTCTGACGGCCCGCCGGGGCTCCGACGACGCCGGCACGGCCGCGCCCCTCGAGGTGCGGCCGTGCCGGCGCCGCGCGCCGGGCGGGCCTCAGAGGCGCTCGACGACGTAGTCCACGCACGCCGTCAGCGCGCGCACGTCGTCGGGGGCGACCGCGGGGAACATGCCCACGCGCAGCTGGTTGCGCCCGAGCTTGCGGTACGGGAAGACGTCGAGCACGCCGTGCTCGCGCAGCACCGCGGTGACCGCCGCGGCGTCGATCGCCTCGTCGAGGTCGATCGTGCCCACCACGGTGGAGCGGTACGCCGGGTCGGCGACGAACGGCGTCGCCCAGTCGCGCGCCTCGGCCCAGCCGTACAGCGCGGCCGCGGACTCGGCGCTGCGGGCGGCGGACCACGCCAGGCCGCCCTGGGCCAGCAGCCACTCCACCTGGTCGGCGAGCATGACGAGCGTGGCCACGGCCGGGGTGTTGAGCGTCTGGTCGGCGCGCGAGCTCGTCAGCGCCGTCGTGAACGACAGGAACTCCGGCACCCACCGGCCCTCGGCGGCGGCGCCGGCCTCGACGCCGGCCGCGCGCTCGACCGCCGCCGGCGACGCGATCGCCAGCCACAGCCCGCCGTCGGCCGCGAACACCTTCTGCGGCGCGAAGTAGTAGACGTCGGTCTCGGCCAGGTCGACCGGCAGGGCGCCCGCGCCGGAGGTGGCGTCGACAAGCGTGAGCGCGCCGCGCTCGCGCGAGCCGGCGGGGCGGCGCACCGGGACCATCGCGCCGGTGGACGTCTCGTTGTGCGGGGTCGCGTGCACGTCCACGTCGTCGGCCGGCTCGAGCAGGGCCACCGACCCGGGCTCGGCGGTGAGCACCTGCGGGTCGGCGAGGAACGGCGCGCGGCGGGTCGCCGCGGCGAACTTCGCGCCGAACTCGCCGAACGACGCGTGCTGCGCACGGCGGCGCACCAGGCTCGCGGTCGCGACGTCCCAGAACGCCGTCGAGCCGCCGTTGCCGAGCACCACCTCGTAGCCGTCGGGCAGGGCGAACAGCTCCGCCAGGCCCGTGCGCACGCGGCGGACCAGGTCCTTGACCGGCGGCTGGCGGTGCGAGGTGCCCAGCACCGACGCGCCGGCCGCGGCGAGGGCCGACACCTGCTCGGGGCGTACCTTCGACGGGCCGGAGCCGAACCGGCCGTCGGCGGGCAGCAGGGCGTCGGGGATGGTCAGCGTCATGGTTTTCGGGCTCCCGGATCCAGGCTGGACGTGCGAATAGACTAGGGCCGCCGGAGAGCGCGCCCGCCCGGCGCCCGCCTCCCGGACCGCTGCGATCGGAAGGAGAGGTCGTGACCGACCTGATCGACACCACCGAGATGTACCTCAAGACGATCTACGAGCTCGTCGAGGAGGGCATCACCCCGCTGCGCGCGCGGATCGCCGAGCGGCTGGGGCACTCGGGCCCGACGGTGTCGCAGACGGTGGCGCGCATGGAGCGCGACGGCCTCGTCGTCGTGACCGGCGACCGCCACCTCGAGCTGACGGACCTCGGCCACGACAAGGCGCGCCGCGTGATGCGCAAGCACCGCCTGGCCGAGCGCCTGCTCACCGACGTCATCAAGCTCGACTGGGAGCAGGTGCACACCGAGGCGTGCCGCTGGGAGCACGTGATGAGCGACCTCGTGGAGAAGCGCCTCGTCACCCTGCTCGACCACCCGCACTCCGACCCCTACGGCAACCCGATCCCGGGCCTGTCCGAGCTGGGGGAGGACTACGAGGAGGTCCGCTACCTCGAGGGCGTGCAGTCCCTGCCGACGCTGTTCCGGGCCGCCGCGCTGCGCGGCGACGCCGGCAAGCCCGCCCAGGTGGTCCTCCAGCGCATCGCCGAGCCGCTGCAGACCGACGTCGAGCTGCTGGCGCGCCTCGCCGACGCCGGCCTGGTGCCCGGCGCGCTGGTCGACGCGAGCCACGTCACGGGCACGTACACGGTGTCCGTCGACGGCGCCGAGACCGTCCTCGACCTGCCCGAGGACCTCGCCCGGCACCTCTTCGTCGCCGCCCGCTGAGCCCGTGACCGG
Organism: Puerhibacterium sp. TATVAM-FAB25; assembly: GCF_046535855.1. Classification (NCBI taxonomy): domain Bacteria; kingdom Bacillati; phylum Actinomycetota; class Actinomycetes; order Micrococcales; family Promicromonosporaceae; genus Puerhibacterium; species Puerhibacterium sp. TATVAM-FAB25. Next base: position 6,009 of record NZ_JAXUAK010000009.1, read on the forward strand.
CCGGTTCGCGCCGGACCGGGCCCGGCGCGGGGGGCGGCCGTCGTGACCGGAGCGTGACATCGACCCGTCCGGTCCGGTACCGTCCTCCTCGCACCCGGGTGGTCCCGGGGGCGCTTGGCCGGACGCCGAACCCTGTCACCGGTCGAGCTCGACGGAAATCCGTAGGCAGGGGCGGGGGACCCAATGACGGGCACCGGAGACGGTGTCCTTGGGGTGAAGCCCGACGGGACGCGCGAGCGGCCCCGACGGCCGGGTGCTTTCTCCCACCCGAACCCGACAGCTCACCTCGTAGGCGACCACGGAGAGGTACACACGTGAGCGCACGCACGAACAGCGCCCGGCACCGCGCCGCGCGTCGTCCCGTGACCCCCCTCACCGAGCTCGCGCAGACCGTCGGCAACGGCGCCGGTCGCCGGGCTGCCGTGGTCGCCACGGCGGGTGGTCTGCTGGTCTCCACCTTCGGCGGCGCCACCGCCGCCCAGGCGGCGCCGGCCCACAGCGACGCGAAGCTCAGCACCGTCGACCTCAGCGCGCTGACCGAGCAGGCCCGCGAGGCCCTGTCCGCCGCGCCGGTCGTCACCGTCGCCAAGGACGCGCAGGTCTCCGTCGAGACCGTGACCACCGAGGGCGCCCTCGCCGTCGAGGTCACGCCCGCCCCGGAGCCGGAGCCGGAGCCGGAGCCCGTCGTCCGCGCGGCGTCGGCCCCCTCCCGCACCGCCGAGCGCACCTCGACGTCGGAGCGCACGGAGTCGACGAGCTCCTCCTCGTCCTCGGCCTCGACCGAGTCCTCCTCGTCCGCCGAGGCGAGCGTCCCGGCGTCGGCCAGCGGCTCGTCGATCATCTCGATCGCCTCCCGCTACGTGGGCGTCCCGTACGTCTGGGGCGGCTCGACCCCGGCCGGCTTCGACTGCTCCGGCTTCGTCCAGTACGTCTTCGCGCAGGCCGGCATCAACCTGCCCCGCAGCTCGACCGGGCAGCGCGACTCCGGCACCGTGATCTCGCGCTCGCAGGCGCAGGCGGGCGACCTCATCTGGTCGCCGGGCCACATCTCGATCTACGCCGGTGACGGCATGCAGATCGACGCCCCGCGCCCGGGCAAGACCATCCAGTTCCGCTCGATCTGGCAGTCGAACCCCACCTTCGTCCGCGTGGGCTGACCCGCCCCGCGTGACGCGTCCCACAGGCCGTCCGGCGGCCTGACGACGCGTCGAGAGCACCCCACGAGGCCCCGTCACCGCAGGTGACGGGGCCTCGTGCATGCGTCGTGACCCAAACGTGACTTTCGAACGTTGGTCCAGTACCGTTTCAACTACCTGGCGGGACCTCTCCTGCCAGGGCCCCGGTCGGACGCCGAGCCCTGTCACCGACCGAGGACCACGGACAGACCGCATGACAGGGGCGGGGGACCCACTTTCGGGCACCGGCGACGGTGTCCTCGGGGTGAAGCCCAACGGGACGCGCGAGCGGCCCTGACGGCCGGGTGCTTTCTCCCATCCGAACCCGACAGCTCACCTCGTAGGCGACCGGAGAGGGAACCCGTGAGCGCACGTACCACGAGCGCGCGGCACCGTGCCGCGCGTCGCCCCCTGACGCCGCTGTCCGACCTCGCTCAGAGCGTCGCCTCGACCGGCGTCGGCCGCCGGGCCGCTGTCGCGGCCACCGCCGGCGGCATCCTTGTCTCGACGTTCGGGGTGGCCAGCACGGCCCAGGCCGCTCCCGTCCAGAACGAGGCGACCAAGATCGGCTCGGTCGACCTCAACACGCTGTCCGACCAGGCGCGCGAGGATCTCGCCGCGGCGCCCGTCGTGACCGTCGCCTCCGACGCCCAGGTCTCCGTCGAGGCCGTGACCGCCGACGGCGTCGCCTCGGTCGGTGTCACGCCCGCCCCGGCGCCGAAGCCCAAGGTCGTCGAGAAGAAGGTCGAGACGGCCGCGGCCACCTCGACCGAGCGCGCCGCTGCCACCTCGCGCAGCGCCGAGCGCACCACGGCCAAGGCCGTGTCGACCGAGTCGGCCTCCACCAAGGCCGCCTCCACCAAGTCCGCCTCGACCTCGGCCGCCGTGGACATCGCGATGCGCTACATCGGCGTCAAGTACGTCGTCGGCGGCTCGTCGCCCAGCGGCTTCGACTGCTCCGGCCTGGTGGCGTACGTGTACGCCCAGCTCGGCATCGACCTGCCGCACCAGTCGCGCGCGATCCTCGACTCGCCGCGCACCACGCGCATCTCGGCCTCCGAGGCGCGCCCGGGCGACCTGCTGTGGTCGCCGGGTCACATCTCCATCTACGCCGGCAACGGCAAGCAGGTCGAGGCCTCCCGCCCGCAGGGCTGGAAGGTCGACCTCAACCCCATCTGGCAGTCGAACCCGGTGTACCTCCGGGTCTCCTGACCTGAGCTGACGACGCCCCGGCGAGCCCCCTGCGCGCCGGGGCGTCGTCGTACCCGCGGCCGGGTCCGCGCCTCCTGACGCGCGCCCGCGGACCCGTCCCCGGCTCCCACTCCGGCTCCCTCTCCGGCTCCCTCTCCGGCCTCGCCGCCCTCTCGGCGTGCGACTTTTGCGCCTTCCTGGTGTCCTTTGCCTCCGGCATCGCTAGGCTTGAACACGCGAAGACCGCCGGGGCGACGGAGCCCCGGAGCACGGAACGGAGGCGCGAGATGACCCGACCGCAGATCGTCCTGGTGGGTGTGGACGGTTCCGCACCCAGCCTGCACGCCCTCGACTGGGCCACGGCCTATGCGAGCCGGGTCGGCTGGTCCCTCCACATGGTGTGCAGCTACTCGCTGCCGTCGTTCACCGCGGCCTCGCTCGACGGCGGCTACGCCGCCCTCGACGACACCGCGATCCAGGAGGGCGCCAAGGCCGTGCTGGCCGAGGCGCAGGCCCGGGTGGCCGGCAGCGGCGTGCCCGTGACGGCGTCGGTGGCCACGGGGGACGCGGCGGGCGTACTGGTCGAGCTGAGCCAGGACCACGGTCTGGTGGTCGTCGGCACGCGCGGCAAGGGCGGGTTCACCGAGCGCCTGCTCGGCACCGTGTCCTCGGCCCTGCCGGCGCACGCGGCGTGCCCCACCGTCGTCGTGCCGTACCGCCCCCGGGCCGCCGGGGCCGACGACGAGGCGCGCCGCGACGGCGACGCCGTGCGGCCGGTGCGGCGGATCGTCGTCGGCGTGGACGGCTCGAGGTCGGCCGAGCTGGCGCTCAAGCACGCCGTCCAGCAGGCGAAGGTGTGGGACGCCGAGCTCGTCGCCGTGGCCGGCGTCCCCGTCGGCGCGGGCGCCGGCGTCCTGGCGTGGCTGCCGTCGCAGATCGACCACGAGCAGGTGCTGGCCGACGTCAAGGCGGGCCTCGACGTCATCGTCGACCGCTACGAGTCCGCCGAGAGCGGGCTGAAGATCCGGCGCGTGGTGCTCGACGGCACCGGCGCCGAGCTGCTCACCGAGTTCTCCCAGGCGGCCGACCTCATCGTGGTCGGCTCCCGCGGGCGCGGCGGGTTCCGCGGGCTGCTGCTGGGGTCCACCAGCCAGGCGGTGCTGCACCACTCCAAGTGCCCGGTGCTCGTGGTGACCAAGCGGTGCGACGAGGCCGACGGCGGCGCCGCGGCGGCGCCGTCGACGTCGGAGGCCCAGCCCGCCTGACCCACCCCTCACCGTTGTGGGTACAGAACACGCCGTGGATCTCGCGAGATCCACGGCGTGTCCTGTACCCACAACGGCTTACTCCGCGGCGGCCTCCGCGGCCGCGAGGAGGACGCACGTCGCGACCCCGTCCATCGCGACCCGCACCTCGTCCAGCGGCGGCATCGACGGCGCGAGCCGGATGTTCCGGTCGTCCGGGTCCTTGCCGTAGGGGAACGTGGCGCCGGCCGGCGTCAGCGCGATGCCCGCGCCCTTGGCCAGCTCCACCACGCGCGAGGCCGTGCCGGGCACGACGTCGAGCGAGACGAAGTACCCGCCGCGCGGCTCCGTCCACGAGGCCACGCCCTGGTCGCCGAGCCGCTCGGCGAGGATCTCGGAGACCGCGCGGAACTTCGGCGCGAGGATCTCGCGGTGGCGGCGCATGTGCTCGCGCACGCCCTCGGCGGAGCCGAAGAACAGCGCGTGCCGCAGCTGGTTGACCTTGTCCGGCCCGATCGACTGGTACTTGAGGTGGTCGGTGTACCAGGCCACGTTGGCGGGGGAGGAGGCGAAGAACGCCACGCCCGCGCCCGCGAACGACACCTTGGACGTCGAGGCGAACATCAGCACGCGGTCGGGGTTGCCGGCCTCGGCGGCCAGGTCGATGGCGTTCGCCGTCTTCACCTCGTCCTCGGTGAGGTGGTGGATGGCGTAGGCGTTGTCCCAGAAGATGCGGAAGTCGGGCGCCGCCGCCGGCATCGACACCAGCCGGCGCGCCACCGCCTCGGCGACGACGGCGCCGTCCGGGTTGGCGTAGGTGGGCACCGCCCACAGGCCCTTGATCGTCGGGTCGGCGGCCACCAGGGCGGCCACGGCCTCGGCGTCGGGGCCGTCCGGCGTCATCGGCACGGTCACCATCTCGATGCCGAACGCCTCGCACAGCGCGAAGTGCCGGTCGTAGCCCGGCACCGGGCAGACGAACTTCACCGGCCCGCGCGACCACGGCTCCGTGCCGCCGGGCACGCCCCAGAGCATCGCGTAGGCGATCGCGTCGTGCATGAGCGTCAGAGAGGCGTTGCCGAGCGCGAGCAGCTGGTCCACCGGCACGTCGAGGAGCTCGGCGAACATCCGGCGCAGCTGGGGCAGCCCGAGCAGACCGCCGTAGTTGCGCACGTCGGTGCCGTCGGCGTCGGTGTGCACGCCCTCGCCGGGCAGCGCCAGCAGCGGCTCGGCCAGGTCGAGCTGCTCGGCCGACGGCTTGCCGCGCGTGAGGTCGAGCCTCAGCCCGCGGGACCGCAGCTCCTCGTAGCGGGCGCGCAGCTCCGGCAGCGCCGCGGCGAGCGCGGGCGACGCGACGGGGGTGGACCCGGTGGACGGGACAGGGGCGGCGGCAGAGGTGCTCACGCCCCCCAAGGCTACGCGCTCCGCACCGTCGCACCCGGCGTGTCTCGCCGCGCGGCGGGCAGCCGCGGCTCGCCGCGCAGCTCGAGCGTGCAGCACTTGGCGCCGCCGCCGCCGCGCAGGAGCTCCGAGGTGTCGACGCCGACCGGCTCGTAGCCGCGCTCGCGCAGCGCCGCGGCGTACCGCGTGGCGGCGGGGTTGAGCACGACGTGCCGGCCGTCGGAGACCGCGTTGAGCCCGAGCACCTCGGCGTCCTCGTCGGTGGCGATCAGCGCATCGGGGAACAGGTGCTCCAGCACCTCGCGCGACTCGTCCGAGAACGCCGACGGCAGGTAGGCGACGTCGCAGTCCTCGTCCGGCGTGCCGCCGTCGTTGCCGCGCAGCACCGTCAGGGCGGTGTCCAGGTGGTAGAACCGCGGGTCCACCAGCTCGAGGCTGACCACCTCGCGGCCGAGCAGCCGCGCCGCCTCGCGGTGGGCGGCGACGTCGGTGCGCGGGCCGTGGCCGGCCAGCACGCGCGAGCCGCAGGTGAGCAGGTCGCCCTCGCCCTCGTTGACGTGCCGGGCCTTGGCGGTGACGTAGCCGCGGTCGCTGAACCAGCGCAGGTACGCCGGCCCCTCGGCGGCCCGCTCCGGGTAGCGGAACCACGCCTCGTAGACGACGCCGTCGACCACGGTGGCGCCGTTGGCGGCGTAGACCATGTCCGGCAGCCCCGGCTCGGGCTCGATCTCCTCGACGTGGTGGCCGAGATCGCGCAGGGTGTCGCGCAGCCGCTCCCACTGCGCCGTCGCCCGGGCGGGGTCGACCGGGACCGACGGGTCCATCCAGGGGTTGATCTCGTAGCTGACCGTGAAGTACGTCGGCGGGCACATGAGGTAGTGGCGGCGCTGGGCCGAGTGCGACGACGCTGGCGTGAAGGCTGTCACGGACCCAGCGTGGCCCGCCGACGGCGTCCTTGCTCGTCGGCGGGCGGCGCGGCGCGGGCGAAACCCGGCGAGCCCGTGCGGCGTCGGGCCTGGTCGTCGGGCCTGGTCGTCGGGCCTGGTCGTCGGGTCGGCGCGGGCGGCGCGGGCGGCGCGACCGGTCGCGGGACCGTCAGTCGCGGCCGGCGCGGCGCCCGAGCCGCCGCACGAGGCCGCCCGGCAGCCGCTCGGCGAGGCCGTCGCCCGCGTCGTCGGCCGGTACCTCGACGACCCGGGGGAAGTGGTCCGGCGGCGGACCGAACGCCCGGCGCGACTGCGCGACGACGCCGTGGCCCAGCGCCCGCCCGCCGGCGACGCCCACGACGGCGCCCACGCCGAACGGCACCAGCCGCCCGAGCGCGAGCGACCCCTGCTTGGCCAGCTGCTTGCGCAGGAACCGGTGCGCCAGGGCGTTATTCACCTTGCGGACGCTGCCCTGCGGCATCGAGGTGAGCAGCACCTTGCCCCACGCCGTGGTCGACCCGCCGATGGCGTTCTGCACGTCCTTGGCGCCCTTGTCGCCGAGCACCGTGGCCAGCAGCAGCGCACGCCGGCGCGGGACGTCGTCGACGTCGATGCCGTGCACGTCCGCCACGGCCAGGGCGAACGCGGCCGACGACGCGAAGAAGGTGGCGATGTCCGCCGTCGTCAGCGCCACGCCGGTGCTCGTGCCGACGGCGGGCACCGCCGCGGCGAGGCCCACCGCGCCGCCGGCGGTGGCCACCACGGCGAGGTACTCCTTCTCGAGGATCCGCACGATCTGCGCCGGCGTGGCGTACGGGTTGCGCTCGCGCAGCCGGTCGACGTGCCGGTGGATCGTGGCCGACGGGATGGTCACGGCCCGGTCGACCAGCGACTCGACCACCGTGGACGGCTGGTACTCGGTCCAGTGCTCGAGGTCGTCGCCACCGGGCGTCCCGTTCGTGCCCGCGGCTGCGCTTGCGCGCTCGCCCGTGGCCCTGCCCTGGTCCGCGCCGCGGTCGTCGCGCCGGATCAGCCCGCGGACGTCGCGCGCCCTCATGCCCGGCCCTCCGTCGTCGTGCCCGCGCCGGCCGGCGACCCGTCACCGTCGCCGTCGTCGCCGTCGTCCGTGCACTCGTCCAGCGCCTCGATCGGCGGCACGAACGTGGCCGGCGGCACCAGCGCGCCGGCCTTGAGCGTGTTGGCGACCGTGCAGGCGCGGTCGATGGACCGCTGGGCCAGCAGCAGCGTCTTGTCGCGGACCGCGTCGTCGAGCGACGTCAGGTCGATCTCGAAGACCTCGTGCAGCGAGGGGTAGCGGTCCTCGGTGGGGTCCTTGGGACCCTCGACCGTGATCTTGACCTTGTAGTCGTCGCCCAGCACGCGGGCGAACTTGGTGTCCGAGCTCATGCCCGCGCACGCCGCCAGCGCGATCTTCAGCAGCTCGCCGGGCGTGAAGACGGCGCCGGCGGTGACCGGGCCGATGTCCACGCGGGCGCCGCGGCCCGAGTAGCCGGTGTACGTGCGCGTGCCGTTGCGCTCCACCCACAGCGGGTCGTGGGTCGACGGGCTCACGGGAGCCGGGGCGTCCGTGCTCGCGGCGGGCGCGCCGGTCTGGGTCTGCTCGCTCATGGCCTCGATCCTGCCACCGCGCGGCGCGGCACGAATCCCGAGCCGGGCGCACGGGCACCGGCGGGCGCTGCCGTCGGCGCGGGAGGCCTCAGCCCACCTCGAGCCGTCCGTCGACCAGCCGCACGGTGCTGACGGGACCCTCCGCGCTGGCCAGCAGCTCCTCGAGGTGCACCGACAGCAGGGCGAACGCCTGCCACTCGCGGGGACGCCGGGGCCACAGCGCGTCCAGGTCGTCCCCGTCGAGCCCCGCGACGTACGCCGCGAGGCTCTTCTCGGAGAGCTGCCACCGCAGGGGCGAGGTGACGAGACCGTGGAACGCGTCGATCCGGACGGTGCCGCCGGAGACGATCTCCAGCGTGACGCCGTCGCTGCCGGTGAGCTGGTCGACCAGGCGGGCACGGGGGGTGCTGCTGTCGGCGGGGCGTGCCACGCGTGGAGGGTAGCGCCGAGCGTCGTACCTTCCCGGCTTCCGGCGCCCGGAAGCCGGGAAAGTCCGACGCTCGGCGTCCAGTCGGGCAGAACGGCGTCGACCGCGACGGCGTGCTGGTCGAGGGCTTCGCGGCCCAGACGCAGCAGGCGGTGCGCAACCTGCTCGCCGTCCTGGCCGCGGCCGGCGCGGGGCCCGAGCACGTCGTCAAGCTCACCGTCTACCTCGCCGCGGGCTCCGACCCCGCCGAGGGGTACGCCGCGACCCGCGCCGTCTGGGGCGACCACCGCACGGCCGTCACCGTGGTGGCCGTGACCCCGGCGCGCCCCGGCGTGCTCGTGGAGATCGACGCGGTCGCCGCGCTGCCGCAGGGCTGACACGACGCGCGGAGCACGTCCCGGTCGCCCGGGTCACCGCCTCGGGCGGTGCATCCGCTCGGATACAGTTCGCCCCATGGGGGCGGTCGTGGGGGAGCCGCGCCGGGAGGAGACGACCGACCGGCGCTCGGCGGTGTTCCTCCAGCACCTGCCGTTCGTGGCCACCGCGGCCCTCGCCACCGTCGGGCTCACCGTCTACGAGCACGAGATGGTCGTCGACGGCGCCTACCTCGCCGGCGTCGTCGTCCTGGTCCTCGGCGTGGCCCTCACGCTGCTCGTGCCGTGGCAGCGCCTCGGCCCGCGGGCCGAGCTCACCGTGCCGCTGGTGGACCTGCTCGCCGTCGCCCTGTTCGTGGGCAGCGAGACGGCGCCCGTCTCCCTGCTGGCGATCTTCCCGGTGCTGTGGCTCGCGCAGCGGCACGGGACGCTGGGCGTCGGGCTCGCGATCGCGGGGGCGTTCCTGGTGACCTGGCTGCCGACCGCGATCGCCGGCTCGGCCGTCTCGCGCGACCAGATCGCCCGCGTCGCCCTCGTGCCCGTGGTGCTGACGGCGGTGGCCCTGTCGGTGGGCGCGATCCAGCGCCGCTCCGACGCCCGCAACCTGCTGATGCGCCGGCAGGGCACCGTGCTGCGCCGGGCGGCCGCGGAGCTCGGGTCGGAGCGCCGGCTCCTCGAGGCGGTCCTCGGCACCGCGGGCGCCGGCATCCTGGTCATCGACGCCGAGGGGCGGCTGGTGCTCGTCAACCGGCTCATCACGGAGGTCACGCACGGGGTGCTGCGGCCCGGGCTGCGGATCGACGACCTGCCCCCGGACCGCTCGGTCGCACCGGAAGGGGTGCCGCTCGAGGACGGACCTCTCCACCGCGCCATCCGCGGCGAGCAGTTCGACAGCGAGGTCGGCTGGTTCGCCCTTCCGGTCGGGCGCATGGCGCTGCGGGCGTCGGTCGTCCAGCTCGACGACGCCGACCCGACCACGGGCGGCCGCCTCGCCGTCGTGACGTTCGAGAACCTCACCGAGCAGCTCACCGCGCTGGAGCTCAAGGAGGACTTCGTCGTCGCCGCGTCGCACGAGCTGCGCACCCCGCTGACGTCGATCGTCGGCCACCTGGAGCTGGCGGTCGACGCGCCGGACCTGCCTCCGGCCGTCGCCAGGCACCTCGACGTCGCCACGCGCAACGCCGACCGCCTGCTGACGCTCGTGGGCGACCTGCTGACGGCCGCGGCGGCCCGTGGGGGCGACCTGGCCCTCGTGCGCGCCGACCTGGACCTCGCCGCCGTGGTGGACGAGGCGGTCGCCGCGATCTGCCCGGTGGCCCAGGCGGCCGGGCTGCGCGTGGTGTGGACGCCGCCGTCGGGCGGTGCGCCGGTGCACGGCGACGCGGCGGCGCTGCGCCAGGTGGCCGACAACGTCCTGGCGAACGCCGTGAAGTACTCCGACGCGGGCGGCGTCGTGGAGGTGTCGCTGCACGCGGGCTCCGGGCGCCCGGGCGACCGGGAGGTGGTGCTGCGCGTGCGCGACGAGGGCGTCGGCATCGCCCCGGAGGACGTGCACCAGGTCTTCACCCGCTTCTACCGCGCCCGGGCTGTGCGCCACGGGTCGCGGCACGGCACCGGGCTGGGCCTGCACATCTGCCGCCAGATCGTCGAGGCGCACGGCGGCACCATCGACCTCGAGAGCGAGCCGGGCCGCGGCACCACGGTGCGCGTCCGGCTCCCCATGGCCGACGCCGGGTCCACCGGCGCGCAGACGGCGGGGGTGGGGTCATGACGGGCCTGGACGAGACGACGCTGCTCGTGGTGTCGCCGACCGTGCAGCTCGTGGTCGGGGCGCTGTACGTGCTCAACGTCTGGCGCCGCGGGCGCCCCGACGTCGTCGACCGCTGCTGGACGCTGCCGTTCCTCGCGGCGATCGTCACGACGTTCGCCTACCTGGCGAGCGCCGCGTCGACGGCGCTGTGGTGGGCCGTGGCGCTCGGCAACGCCTCGTTCGTGCTCGGGCTCGGCGCGATCTGGTCCGGGGCGCGCGCCCGCGAGGGCCGCAGGACGCTCCTGTGGGTGGTGGCGGCCAGCGCCGGCGTGGCCGCGCTGGCGGTGCTCGTCGAGGGGCCCGACGAGGGGGAGTGGGCCGGCGGCCTGGTCTACCTCCTCGGCATCAGCGTCTGGGGGATCATGGCCGCGGTCGAGCTGCTCGGCCGGTCCCACGCCGCGCGCCGGGCCCCGGAGGCGGTCGCGTTGGGGCTGACGTGCGCCGCGGCGGGCACCTACTACGCCGTCCGCGCGGTCGCGTTCGCCGCGGGCGGGGCCGAGTCCGAGTTCTGGCTGCGGTGGCTGCCCACGTCGACCACGACGCTCATCAACCTCATGCTCATCCTCGTCGGCGCGTTCACGATGATGGCGCTGCGCACCCGCGAGAACGCGGAGGTGGCCGCGGTGCGCTACGACCCGGTGCTGGGCACGCGGACGCTGCCGCACCTGGTGCAGGCCGTGGCCGCGCGCGAGGGCGCCGGCCGCGTGCACGTGCTGGCGCTGCGGCTGCTCGACGCCGGAGCGCTGCGCGACGCGTTCGGCCGCGACGGCCGCGAGCAGGCGCGCCGCCACCTGGCCGACGTCGTGCTGGACCTGCTGCCGACGGGCGGCGCGGCGGGCAGCGACCCGTCCCGCGGCGACGAGCTGGTCGTCGTGCTGCCGGGCGACGCCGACGGCTGGCTGCGCGGGCTGCGGCGGGCGCTGCTCGACCGGCCGCTGCACCTGGACGGCGACACGGTGGGGCTCGACGTCGGGTGCGCGGCGGCGTCGGGCAGCGCCCGGGAGGTCGTCGCGCTCGTGCGGACGGCCCGTGCGCGGTTGACCGGAGAGGGTCGCGCGGACGGCGTCCCGGGGGACGTCACGGCCGACGTCACGGCCGACGTCACGGCGGCCGAGCCGGACGCGAGGACCGCCTGACCCGCGGCGGGACGCGCCGGGGCGGCGGGACGGGCTCCTCGGGCTACTCGGTCCCGGTACCGGTCCCGCGGGCGCCGCGGGGCTTCGCCAGCAGCGCCTCGATCCGGGCGCGCAGCTCGCGCGGGCGGAACGGCTTCGTCAGGTAGTCGTCGGCGCCGGCGTCCATCCCCGTCAGCGCGTCGATCTCGTCCGCGCGGGCGGTGAGCATCACGACGTAGGTGTCGGAGACCGCGCGGATGCGGCGGCACACCTCGAACCCGTCGATGTCGGGCAGGCTCACGTCCAGGGTGGTGATCAGCGGTTCGGACCGCCGCACCGCCTCGACGCCGTCGTGCCCCGTGGCCGCCGTCTGCGTGGTGAAGCCGGCCTGGGTGAGCACGGTGTCGAGCAGGTCGCGGATGTCCGGGTCGTCCTCGACGATGACCGCGGTGCGCGCCCGAGCATCGGTCGGAGCGCCTGAGGGCGTCTGTCCAGCGGTCACGCTGGCACCCTAGCGGGGTGCGTTCCCGGGCGCACCGTCCCGGCGCCGACGAGGTCCGCGAGGGCTCTCGCCAGGTCGGCGCGTGGTGCGGGGTCGCGGCGCCGCTGCCACTATCGGCACCATGAGAGCTGGGGGCGACGACGGACGGCCGGGTGCGGGCGGTGCAGCCCCGGTCGGCGCGGCGGGCGCGAGCGGGACCGGCGCGGGCGGCGCGCAGCCGGTGGGTGGGGCGGCCGGCGGCCGCGACTGGCGCGCCGTCGGGCGCAAGGCGGTGCTGTGGTTCCTGGTCGCCGCCATCGTGCTGGTCGTGTTCTGGCTGCTGGCGCGCTACCTGCCGGGCTGGTGGGCCGGCACCGTCGGCGACCTGGTGCACGGCGAGTTCTCGCTGGGCGCCTGGTGGGGCCTGTTCTTCGGCACGGTCTTCACGTTCCTGCCGGTGATCGTCATCGGCCAGACCATCCGGCGGTGGGACGGCTGGGAGCCGCCCGTGCTGCTCACGGGCTTCGGGCTGCTGCTGGCGGCGCCCAACTGGCTGACGCTGTGGGTGGCGGTGGGCCCCCACCCGTCCGCGCGGGCCGCCAAGGTCGTCCTCGACGCCGAGGCGCCCGGGTTCGGCGGCGGCACCGCCTGGGGAGCACTGCTCGGCGCGCTGCTGGGCGTCGCGCTCCTGCTGCTGTGGCGCGGCTGGCGCCGCCGGGGCAAGGAGCTGCGCGCGATGCGCCACGAGCGGGAGGCCGCGCCGGGCGACACGCCCTGACCCCGGGCGCGCGCTGCGCCGTCGGGCCGCACCGCCCGTCGCCCACGGACGCCGTCGGGCGCCGGCCCGCGGCGTCCGCCGCACCGTCAGGCCCCGCGCCTACACTGGCGGCCATGAGCGACGCGCTGCGCGAGGCCCCGGCCGCGGTCCCTGCCACCCTCGCGACGGACGGCTCGCCCGCCGTCGCCACCCCGTACGAGGACCTGCTGCGCGACGTGCTCGAGAACGGCACGCACAAGTCCGACCGCACGGGCACCGGCACCACCAGCGTGTTCGGCCGGCAGATCCGCTACGACCTGTCGCAGGGCTTCCCGCTGATCACCACCAAGCGCGTGCACCTGAAGTCGGTGGTGTACGAGCTGCTGTGGTTCCTGCGCGGCGACTCCAACGTGCGCTGGCTGCAGGAGCACGGTGTGTCGATCTGGGACGAGTGGGCCTCGCCAGAGGGCGAGCTCGGCCCGGTCTACGGCGTGCAGTGGCGCTCGTGGCCGACGCCGGACGGCCGGCACGTCGACCAGATCCAGCAGGTGATCGAGCAGATCCGCACCAACCCGGACTCGCGCCGCCTCATCGTCAGCGCGTGGAACGTGGCCGAGATCTCCAACATGGCGCTGCCGCCGTGCCACCTGCTGTTCCAGTTCTACGTGGCCGACGGCAGGCTGAGCTGCCAGCTCTACCAGCGCTCGGCGGACATGTTCCTCGGGGTGCCGTTCAACATCGCCTCGTACGCGCTGCTGACCCACATGGTGGCGCAGCAGACCGGCCTCGAGGTCGGCGAGTTCGTCTGGACCGGCGGCGACTGCCACGTCTACGACAACCACCTCGAGCAGGTGCGCGAACAGCTCTCCCGCGAGGCATACCCGTACCCGCGCCTGGAGCTCGCCCCGCGCGACTCGATCCTCGACTACGCCTACGAGGACGTGCAGGTGGTCGGCTACCAGCACCACCCCGCCATCAAGGCGCCGGTCGCGGTCTGACGCGCGTGATCGGACTGATCTGGGCCCAGGCGCACGACCCCGCCGGGCGCGCCGTCATCGGCGCGGGCGGCGCCATCCCGTGGCGCGTGCCCGAGGACTTCGCGCACTTCAAGCGGACGACGTCAGGGCACCCCGTGGTGATGGGGCGCCTCACGTGGGAGTCGCTGCCGGCGAAGAACCGGCCGCTGCCCGGGCGCACCAACGTGGTGGTGACGCGCGGCTCGCGGCCCGTCGTCGAGCCGGTCCGGCCGACGGCGCCGGAGGACCCCGCCGCGACGGTGCGGACCCTCGCGCCCGCGACGCCGCGGCTCGTCGTCGTCACCTCGCTGGAGGAGGCGCTCGCGGCCGCGGAGGACGCCCCGGGCGGCGAGGAGGTCTGGGTGATCGGCGGCGGGCAGGTCTACGCGCAGGCGCTGCCGCGCGCCGACCGCTGCGTCGTCACCGAGGTGGACGTCGAGGTCGAGGGCGACGCGTTCGCCCCGCCGCTCGACCCGGGCCAGTGGGAGCTCGTCGACGACGGTGCCTGGGAGACGTCGTCGACCGGGCTGCGCTACCGGTTCCGCGCCTACGCCCGGCGCTGACCGCGCCGAGATAGAGACCCCCAGCGCCGAGATAGAGAGGGCGTCCGCCGAGGTAGAGAGTCGGCTCTCTATCTCGGCGGGCGCCCTCTCTATCTCGCGAGGATGCCGCTCTATCTCGGCGTCTGTGGGGGGAGCGGACTCCGTCAGACGAGGTCGCGCACCGCCGCGTACTGCTTGCGGATCACCGGCTGCGGGTCCGCCACCAGCGTCGTGGCGACCGACGTCGACCACTCCGGCGCCTCCACCGGCTCGCCGGCGCGCGCCGAGGCGAGCACCCACGCGGCCTGGCGCGCGGCGCCGTCGGCCACGTACTCGCCGGGCTCGGGCACGGCGATGGAGACGCCGAACACCTGCGGCGCGATGCGCTGCACGGCCGGCGACTGCGCGGCGCCGCCGATGAGCATGACCCGCTCGATCGGCACGTCGAGCGCCCGCAGCGCGTCGAGCCCGTCGGCCAGGCCGCACAGCATGCCCTCGACGTAGGCGCGGGCGAGGTGCTCGCGCGTCGAGGTCTTCAGCCGGATGCCGTGCAGCGTGCCGGTGGCGTCCGGGCGGTTCGGGGTGCGCTCGCCCTCGAGGTAGGGCACCAGCACGAGGCCGTCGGCCCCGGGCGGGGCGGCGAGCGCGAGGCGGGCCAGCTCGTCGAACTCGACGTCGAGCACCGTGCGGGCGGCGTCCAGCACGCGGGCGGCGTTGAGCGTCACCGCGAGCATGAGCGAGTTGCCGGTGGCGTCGGCGAAGCCGTTGATGGCGCCGGAGCCGTCGGCGGTGCGGGTCGGCGCCACGGCCGAGACGACGCCGGAGGTGCCGATGGAGATGGCGATGTCGCCCGGGCGCATGCCCAGGCCCAGCGACGCGCCGGCGTTGTCACCGGCGCCCGGCCCGATGAGCGCCCCGCCCTCGACGTCGGCGCCCGCGACGGAGGCGTGCGCGACGCCGCCCGCCTCGGTCGGCGTGAGCACGCGCGGCAGCACGACGTCGTCGCGGCCCAGGGCCAGGCGCAGCAGGTCGCGGCGGTAGGCGCCGGCGCCCTCGGCCACGGCGCCGTCCGCCTCCGACGCGGACGCGTCGGCGTCGTAGTAGCCGGTGCCGGAGGCGTCGGAGCGGTCGGTGAACAGCTTGTCGAGCTGCGGGCCGAGCGGCGCGCTGGCGTCGTCGGCGGGGCCGTAGCCGGCGATGCGCCAGCTCAGCCAGTCGTGGGGGAGCGCGACGGCGGCGATGCGCGCGGCGTTCTCCGGCTCGTGGTCGCGCACCCAGCGCAGCTTGGTGACGGTCAGGGAGGCCACGAGCACGGACCCGACGGCGTCGGCCCAGCGCTGGGCGCCGGCCTCGCGGTCGCCGTCGCCGAGCTCGCGGATCAGGTCCTCGGCCGAGCCGGCCGAGCGGGTGTCGTTCCACAGCAGCGCCGGGCGGATCACGTTGCCGTCCGCGTCGAGCGCCACGAGGCCGTGCTGCTGGCCGCCGACGGCGATCGCGGCGACGTCGTCCAGGCCGCCCGCGGCCTCGGCCGCCTGCGTGAACGCATCCCACCAGTGCCGGGGGTCGACCTCGGTGCCGTCGGGGTGCTTCGCGGAGCCGCTGCGGACCAGCCGCCCGGTGTCGGCGTCGCGGACGACGATCTTGCAGGACTGCGTGGAGGAGTCCACGCCGGCGACGAGGGGCATCGTTGCTTCCTTCGGAAGGGACGGGTCGGGGCCCGGAGGACTGGAGGAACGGGGGTGGACGCCGTCGTGGGCGGGGCCCCGGCGGCGCGCTGCGCGCGCGCCACCGGGACCCCGCCCACCGGCGGGGTGCTGCTCGGCTCAGCCGATGAGGTGCTTGAGCGCGAGCTGGTGCAGGCGCACCAGGCCGTAGTCGCGCTCGGCGGCGGCGTCGACGTCGAAGTCGGCGTCCACCGAGGAGTCGGCGAGGAAGGCGTCGAACGACTCGCCCTCGGCCAGCGTCGCCTCGTTGAGCTCGAAGATGCCGGCGTGCTCGAACGCGGCCTGGACCTCCGGGTCCTCGCGGTAGGCCTTGGCCTTGGCCGCGAGCAGGTCGTAGGTCTCCATGTTGGCCTTGGCCGACTCCCACACGCCGTCGAGGTACTCGGTGCGCGACGGCTTGTAGTCGAAGTGGCGCGGGCCCTCGTAGCGCGGGCCGCCGTTGGGGGCGCCGTTCTCGAGCAGGTCGACCGTGAAGAACGCGTTGAGCAGGTCGCCGTGGCCGAACACCAGGTCCTGGTCGTACTTCGGGCCGTGCTGGCCGTTGAGGTCGATGTGGAAGAGCTTGCCGCAGTACAGCGCCAGCGCGATGCCGTGCGTGTAGTTGAGGCCGGCCATCTGCTCGTGGCCCGTCTCCGGGTTGAGGCCCACGATGTCGCCGTTGTCGAGCGTGTTGATCAGCGCGATGGCGTGACCGATCGTCGGCAGGAAGATGTCGCCGCGGGGCTCGTTCGGCTTGGGCTCCAGGCCGATCTTGAGGTCGTAGCCCTTCTCCTTGATGTAGGCGGCCACGGTGTCGATGCCCTCGGCGTAGCGCGCGTGCGCCGCGATGAGGTCCTTCGAGTTGTCGTACTCGGTGCCCTCGCGGCCACCCCACATGACGAACGTGGAGGCGCCCATCTCGGCGGCGTTGTCGACGCTGCGCAGCACCTTCTTCAGGCCGAAGCGGCGGACCTGGCGGTTGTTCGAGGTGAACGCGCCGTCCTTGAAGACCGGGTGGCTGAAGGTGTTGGTGGTGACCATCTCGCAGACGAGACCGGTCTCCTCGGCCGCCTTCTTCACCGCGTCGATGCCGCGCTGACGCTCGGTCTCGTCGGCGCCGAACGGGAAGATGTCGTTGTCGTGGTAGGTGAAGCCCCACGCGCCCAGCTCGGCGAGCTTGCGGATGGACTCGGCCGGGTCGAGCTCCGGACGGGTCGCGGTGCCGAACGGGTCGTTGGCGGGCCAGCCCACGGTCCACAGGCCGAACGAGTACTTGATGTCGCTCACGGTGGTCTCCTCGTCGAGCCACGCCCGCGTCGGCGCGGCGATTTGTTGGATGGCTGAACTATTACCCGGCGCTCGGCTACAGTCAAGCCATGACCGCCGAGCCGACGACGACCGCCCGCGGGGCCGCCGCGCGCCAGCACACGCTGCGCGAGCGCAACCTCCGGCTCGTCGTCCGCGCGGTGTTCGACGCGCCCGAGCCACTCTCCCGCGCCGACGTGGCCGCCGCGACCGGGCTGGCGCGGGCCACGGTGTCGACCCTGGTCGACCGGCTCGTGGCCGGGGGGCTCGTGGCCGAGCTGCCGCCGGTCGCCGCCCAGCGCGCCGGCCGCCCCGCGGTGCCGCTGCGGCCCGCCGCGCGCACCGTTGTCGGGCTCGGGCTCGAGGTGAACGTCGACTACCTCGGCGTCACCGTCCTCGACCTCGCGGGGCAGGTGGTCGACGAGCGCGTCGAGCCGGGCTCGTTCCACGACAGCGACCCCGACGTCGTGCTGCCGCGCCTCGGCGAGCTCGCGCGGAAGGTGGTCGACGACGCCGAGGCCGCCGGAATGCGCGTGGCCGGGGCGCGGCTGGCGCTGCCGGGCCTGGTCGACGCCCGCACCGGGCTGCTGCAGGTGGCGCCCAACCTCGGCTGGTCGTCGATGGACCCCGTGCCGGCGCTCGGGCTGCGCACCCGCGACGGCGAGCCGCTGCCGGTCGAGGTCGCCAACGAGGCCAAGCTCGCCGCCGCGGCCGAGCTCGCCGGGGACGTGCCGCCGTCGTTCCTCTACGTCTCGGCCGACGTCGGCATCGGCGCCGGCATCGTCGTCGACCGCCGGCTGTTCCTGGGGGAGCGCGGCTGGAACGGTGAGATCGGGCACGTGGTGGTCGACCCGGCCGGGCCGCGCTGCTCCTGCGGCAACCACGGCTGCCTGGAGCAGTACGCCGGCAAGGAGGTGCTGCTGCGCGAGTCCGGGTTGGCGGTCGACGCGCCGGTGGAGGCGCTCGTTGCTGCGCTGCGCGCCGGGGATGGTGCCGCGCTGGCCGCCGTGGGCCGCGGCGGGCGGGCGCTGGGGCAGGCGCTCGCGGCGTTCGTGAACCTCGTCGACGTGGAGACCGTGGTGCTCGGCGGCGCCTACACCGCGCTGTACGAGTGGCTCGGCGGCGTCGTCGCCGCCACGGTGCAGACGACGGCGCTGGCCGCGCCGTTCTCGCCGGTGGCGGTGCGCCCGGCGGCGGCCGGCCCGCACGCGGCCACCGTGGGCGGGGCGCGCGAGGTGCTGCGGGAGGTGCTGGCGAACCCCGCCGCGTGGGTGTGACGGGGCGCTGGCCCGAGTTCTGTTCAGGGTGTCCGGCCGACGGCACGTGGGCTCGGCAGTCCGTCGCGGGCTCGGCACCTCGTGCTGCCGACCTGACGACAAGCTGGCGAATCGACGCCGCCACGGTGGCTGGCGACTGCCGGGGTGAGCCGCCCGCTCACCTGCCCGCACGTCGGCGCGCTAGGCTGTGGGCGGTCCGTCGCCGGGTGCAGCCCGACGGCGGAGCGGGTCGCCCGCTCGCGAGCGGCCCGAGCGCCTGTAGCTCAGTGGATAGAGCACCGCTCTCCTAAAGCGGGTGTCGAAGGTTCGAATCCTTTCAGGCGCACCTCGATCGCTGTGTCGCCAAGCGTCCGGGTCACCGCGCCGCCGCCTCGTACGTGTGCCCCGCCGCTCGCAGCCGCTCGACCAGCACGTCCCCGATGCCGGTGGCCGGCGTCAGCGAGCCCGCCGAGTCCGGCAGCCGGTCCTCGTCGAAGGCCAGCGCCAGCGCCGACTCCCCGAGCATCACGGCGGTCGCCGCGTACCCCGGGTCGCCGGGTCCGGCGGCCACGGCCTCGTAGCGCTCCCCGGTAGCAGTAAGCGCCCGCAGCTCCATCCGGAACCACCCGGTGCGGCGCGTCTCCTCGTCGGGGCCCGTGCCGGCGTCGGGCAGGACCCGATCGAGCAGCGCACGGGCGGGCGGCACGGCGAACGCCGCCGCAGCGAGGCCCATCCCGGCGCTCACACCGAAGGCCCCGAGCGCCCCGCCGGCGCCACGCCCCGTCCCCGCGACCTCCCCGTACCGCAGCCCTCGCCCGTAGGCCCAGCCCTGCAGGGCGTTGGACCGCCGCACGACGCGGGTGTTGATCGACGCCATCGGGAAGGGCGCCGTCCAACGTCCGTCGACCAGTCGGTCGGGCGCGGGGTGGTCGGCCGGCTGGGGCGTCCCCGGCTCGGCGCCCCGGTCCGGGCTGAGGGCGAACGGGTCGGCGAGCAACTTCCGCACGGAGGCGTCGCTCGCGGCGAGCTCGGCGATGCCGCGCAGCGACGCGACGGTCCCGCCGCTCACGCCGCCGCGGGCCCGCGCCACCGTCAGCACGCGCCCGAGCGGGCCGGCGCCGTCGGCCTCGACGCGGCGGTGCAGGGTCAGCACCGCGAGGTCGGACGGGACCGAGTCGTACCCGCAGCAGTGCACCAGCCGCGCCCCGGACGCCCGCGCGACGTCGTCGTACCGGTCGATCGCCTGGCGGAGGAACGGCGCCTCGCCGGTGAGGTCCGCGTAGTGCGTCCCCGCCCGCGCGCACGCCTCGACCACCGGCAGGCCGTGGCGCAGGTACGGGCCCACGGTGCTGACGACGACGCGGGTCGCGCCCGCCATCGCCGCCAGCGACGCCGCGTCGGACGCGTCCGCCACCAGCACCGGCCAGTCCCGGCCGCGACCCGGCAGCTCGTCGCGAGCCCGTTCGACCTTCTCCCGCGACCGCCCCGCGAGGGCGATGCGAGCGCTCTCGGGCGCGTGCTCGGCCAGCTGGGCGGCGACGAGCCGCCCGACGAAGCCGCTGGCGCCGAAGACGACGATGTCGTGGTCGCGGGAGTCAGGCGTCATGCGGGGATGGTTGCCAGGCGGCGAGCGCGTCGCAACCCGCTAGGCCCGCGGCCGGACCGCCACGAGAGCGACGTCGTCGAACGGGTGCTCCGGCAGCATCCGCGCGACGACCTCGTCGCACAGCCGGTCCAGGCTCAGGCTCGCCAGCCCGCTCAGCGTCTCCCGCAGCTGCTCCATGCCCGCCCGCAGGTGCCGGTCGCGGCGCTCGACGAGCCCGTCGGTGTAGAGCACCACGGTCGCGCCGGGGGCGAGGACCACGGAGCCCTCATGGCGCACGCTGTCCGGCATGACGCCGAGCAGCGCGTCGGGCCGTCCCGCCGACAGGGGCGTGACGACGCCGTCGGCGTCGACCAGCATCGGCAGCGGGTGCCCGGCGCTGGACCAGCGCAGCCGCGTGCCGCCGGGGCCATCGGAGCCAGAGCCCGAGCCGGCGGCCTCGGCACCGTCCTCGCGCACCGGTTCCAGCCGGGCGACGACGACGGTCGCGATCGCGTCCGACCGCAGCGTCCGCAGCGCCCGGTCGACCTGCGTCAGCAGCTCGGCAGGCCCGGCGCACGTGGTCACGGCGATGCTGCGCAGCGCGGAGCGCACGTGGCTCATGGTCACCGCGGCCTCGAGGTCGTGGCCCACCACGTCCCCGATCACCACCACGGTGCCGCCGTCCGGCTGCAGGAACGCGTCGTACCAGTCGCCGCCCACCTGGTTGGCCTGCGCGGCGGGGTGGTAGCGCACGGCGATCTGCGCCCGCTCCGGCTGGATCGGCTCCGTCAGCAGCGACCGCTGGAACCCCTCGGCCACGTGCCGCTGCTCCCGGTACAGCCGGACGTTGTCCAGCGCCAGCGCCGCCCGGCGGGCGACGTCCTCGGCGCTGGCCAGCTCCTCGGCGGTCATCGGCTCGCGGCCCGGACCGCGGAACAGGCTCAGCGCGCCCACGGTGCGCCCGCGCGCCCGCATCGGCAGCGCGGTGCCCGACGCCGGCGCCAGCCGCCCCATGAGGTCGTGCGCCTCGCCCTCGTGCAGCACGCCCTGGATCGCGCGGTACGCCGGCGGGGCGATCGTCACGGGGGCGCGGGCCGACATCGCCCGCTGCAGGAACGAGTCGTCCTTGAGGTGGGCCAGGCGAATCTGGGCGTACCGCTCGACCAGCGGGCGCGTCGCCTCGTCGGCGTGCCACGACCCGATGTCCCGCAGCCGGCGGGCGTGCTCGTCGACGCGCCAGGACGCGATGTCGGGCCGCCGCCGCGTGTGCGCCGAGCCGTCGTCGTCCTCCACGATGCTGACCACGCACCAGTCGGCCAGGGTCGGCACCAGGAGCTGGGCGAGCCGCGCCACGGCCGGCTCGACGTCGAGCGTCTCCGTCAGCTCCTCGCTCACCCGCCCGGCCAGGTCGGCGCGCTGCGCGGCGTGCGCCAGCCGGTCCTGGTCCTTGCGGCTTGCGGTGATGTCGAGGAAGTAGACCGACAGGCCGTCGGGGCTCGGCCACGCCCGCACCTCGTACCAGCCGTCCAGCGGGGCCGGGTAGTACTCCTCGAAGCGTGCCGGCTCGCCGGTCGCCATCGCGTGGCGGTAGTGCCGCTCGAAGTCCGACCCGAGCGCCGCCGGGAACAGCTCCCACACCTCGCCGCCGAGGAGCCGGTCGCGGGTGCTGCCCAGCAGGCGCTCGGCCTCGGCGTTGACGTAGGTGAAGCGCCACTGCCGGTCGAGGGAGTAGAACGCCGCCGGCATGGTCTCGAGCACGCGCTCGACCCGGGCGTGGCTCTCCTGCGTGATGGTGGTGTCGTAGGCGGCGCCGATGAGGCGGACGGCGCGGCCGTCGTCGCCCGCGACCGCGCGGCCGCGGGCCCACACCCAGCGCGAGCTGCCGTCGGGCAGGAAGGTGCGGAACTCCGGCGCGTACTCGCCACAGGTGTCCCGCGCCCGCTCCAGGGCCTCGGTGACCCGGCCGACGTCGTCCGGGTGGACGCGGCGCAGGAAGCTGTCGATCGTGCGGTCGAACGTGCCGTCGTCGTACCCGAACATCTCGAGCAGCCGCCGGTCCCAGTGCAGCGCGCCGGAGCGCAGGTCCCACTCGAAGGTGCCGATCCGCGCGGCCTGCACCGCGAACTCGGACACGTCGCCGGGGTCGACGGACGGCAGGGCCGGGAGCTGCGGGCGGTCCTGCGTCATCCACCCCTCCTTCGTCGACGGGGGCGCGTGGTGCACATCATGCCTTCTCCGGCACACCACGGACAGCGGGCGCGGGCCGGTCTCACGGGCCGGTCGGTCCCGCCGGCAGGGGCGTTCGCCGACGACGGTGCTCAGCCCGCCAGCAGCTCCTCGACGAGCGCCGGCACGGCCTCGTCGATCGGCTCGCGCAGCACCCGGTCGGCCAGCCGGTCGTAGGGCGTGGGCTCGGCGTTGACGACGACGAGGTCGGCCCCGTGGTCCAGCGCCACCAGCGGCAGCGTCGCCACCGGGTGCACGGTGAGCGACGTGCCTACCGCCACGAACAGCGAGCACGCCTCCGCCGCCCGGAACGCCCGCTCCAGCGCCTGCTGCGGCAGCACCTCGCCGAAGTACACGACGTCCGGCTTGAGCACCCCGCCGCAGCGCGGGCAGGGCGGGTCCGGCTCGGCGGCGACCCGCGCGAGCACCTCCGCCGTCGGGCCGGTCCAGTCGCACACCGTGCACGACGTCGTCACGGCCGACCCGTGCAGCTCGACCACGTCCTGGGGTGCCGAGCCGGCCGCCTGGTGCAGCCCGTCGAAGTTCTGCGTGAGCACCGCCTCGAGCACCCCCGCCTCGGCGAGCCGCACGAGCGCGCGGTGCGCCGCCGTCGGCCGCGCGTCCCACGCCGGGTGCGCGGCCCACCACCGCCAGCCGGAGGTGCGCACGTCGGGCTCGGCGAGGTAGGCGTCGATCTCCAGCAGTCGCACCAGCTCCGGGTGGCGGGTCCACACGCCGTCCGGCCCGCGGAAGTCC
The DNA here is from genome assembly GCF_046535855.1 of Puerhibacterium sp. TATVAM-FAB25. NCBI lineage: Bacteria > Bacillati > Actinomycetota > Actinomycetes > Micrococcales > Promicromonosporaceae > Puerhibacterium > Puerhibacterium sp. TATVAM-FAB25. Next base: position 28,928 of record NZ_JAXUAK010000009.1, read on the forward strand.
GGGATGCCGGACCCCGTGGAGATGCCGGCCCCGGTGAGCACGGTGACGGTCATGCGGTCACCGTAGATCGGTTGTGGGTACAGAACACGCCGGGCGTTCTCCAGGACGCACGGCGTGTTCTGTCCCCACAACGGCGGGAGGTCAGGCGTCCGGCCCGTCCGGCGGCACCACCGTGCGGCACGCCAGGTGCACCGCGAGCCGGGCGTCGGGGTCGGTGAGGTCGACGCCGAGCTCCTCCTGGATGCGCTGCATGCGGGTGGTGACCGTGTTGCGGTGCACGCCGAGCGCCGTGGCGGTGCCGGCGACCTGCGACTCGTGGTCGAGGTAGGCCGACAGCGTGCGCAGGTCGGAGGGGCTCAGCGGCTCCAGCAGCGACCGGGCCGCCGGGGCGAACGTGTCGTTGCCCGTCCAGGCGAGCAGCAGCTGCTCCAGGCCGAGGCGGTCGATGTGCAGGAACCAGCCGGTCGACGCCCGGGTGGTGGCCAGCCGCGCGGCGTCGGCCGCCTCGCCGAGCGTCGCGGACAGGCCCGGCCCGCCCTCGCGCAGGGTGCCGACGCCGGTGGCGATCGAGTACTGGGACTGGGCGTCGGTGTGCAGCCGGCGCAGCAGGGCGATGTGGTCGGCCAGCGTCGCGGCGCTCGGCACCTCCGTGTAGCTGAGCCAGCCGGTGACGCCGCGGCCGCGGGTGGTCACGTGCGAGTCCACCGGGATCGCCCCGAGGCGGCGGCTGACGTGCTGCGCCAGGTCCACCGGCTCGGCCCGGTGCCGGGCGACCATGCGGAAGCCCACGTGGTAGCCGATCGTGCGCCAGCCGCGCTCGCGCATGCGGCGCGCCACCTCGGCGTCGGGCACGCCGCGCTGCTCGAGGAAGTCGCCGAGCAGCCCGGACGAGCGCGACACGTCGCTGAGCGCCACCACCTCGTCGATGAGCAGGCGCGCGGCGACCATCGGCATCGCCACCTCGGCCACCGTGGTCAGCGCCGCGAGCTGGGCGTCGGTGAGCACGCGGTCGTGCAGCACCAGCCGCAGGCCGCCGCGGGTGGGGCTGTCGACCCGCACGGACGCGGCGGCGCCGTCGTCGGTGCGCACGGTGTGCGCCCAGCCGGCGAAGTCCACCGCGGCGTGCAGCCGCGGCGGCAGCGGGTGGCCGACCTCCACCAGCACCTCGTCGCGGTCGACGAGCGCGACGGCGTGGCCGAGGTTGGCGGCCAGGTCCCGCAGCAGGTCGCGCAGGTCCTCGGCGTGGTACTCGATGGTCTGCGCGACGCGGCGCACCAGTGTCAGGGTGAGCGCGTCGCGCTGCGCCAGCAGCTCCCAGCACGCCCGCGCGAGCTGCGTGGGGCGCTCCGCGGCGAGCACCACGAGCCCGAGCCGCTCGGCCAGGTCGCGGCTCACCTCGCGCGCCGGCTCGGGCAGCGCCAGGCCGGTGAAGCCGCGGTCGCGCACGCGGCGCAGCAGCGCGTCCGTCTGCCACGGCGTGGGCGGGCCGGGGGAGGTGAGGACGGCGAGCGCGCCGTCCGCGCGGTCGGGCAGGTCCGCCTCGGCGGTCTCGACGACGACGTCGCGCCACTCGGCGTGCTGGCCGGCCACGAGGCGCACGCCACCGGTGCGCGGGGCGGCCAGCAGCCCGGCCGGCGAGAGGGCGGTGCTCACGGGGCCTCCGGTCGGTCGGCCGGGACGGGGGCGGCGGGCGCGGGCAGGTCCAGGCCCTGCAGCCCGTAGGCGGACGGCGACGCGCGCGCGTGCCGCCGCGGCTCGTGCCACCACGCCGGCGCGGGCACGGCGTATAGCAGCACGCCGCGGCCACGGCGCAGGCCGCCGACCGGCACGACCTCGCGGGTCACGGCGTCGACGACGACGAGCACGGTGGGGGCGCTGACCACGACCTGCCCGTCGCGGACCAGGGCCAGGTGCTCGGTGCGCGTCACCAGCCGGTACACGGGCCCGTCCGGGGCGACGAGGTCGACCGAGGTGACGCGCGCGTCGCCGGCCAGCGGCGCCGTGCCGAGCACGCGCGCCTCGCCCACCAGCTCGCCGCCGATCGCCCGGGCGAGCTCGCGGGGGTCGCCGTGCCGGGCGGCGAGGAACCCGCGGCCGGCGTCCAGCGCGCGGGAGACGGAGCCGACGAGCGCGTGCCGGGCCAGGTCGCCCACGGTGAAGCCGCCGACGACGATGCCGGCCCAGCCGCCGGCCGTCGTCGTGGCGGTGCGCAGGATCTTCTCCACGTCGGCGGGGCGCGAGCCGTCCAGCACGACGACGCCGGCGCCCGTGGTGCCGGCGAAGACCACGCCGGGCACGTCGTCGACGAGCAGGGAGAACTGGTCGAGGTCGGGCAGCGCGCGGCCCATGAGGTCGGCGTCGACGAGGCGCCGCCGCGGCGGCAGGGCCAGCGGCGTCAGGCCGTTCATCCCGCCGATCTCCGCCCAGCAGACGGCCGGGACGGGCGTGCCGAGCCACCGCTCGAGGGCGGCGACGGGCGCGGCGAAGGGGTCGAGCGACGGCAGCCGCTCGGTGAAGAGCATCGTGGAGCCCATGACCGCCACGGCCAGGCACGGCGTGGACGGGTCGAGCTCGCCGACGGCGTGCACCGGGCGCGGGGGGTGCGGCGCGCCCCGGAGCATCAGCTCCAGGACGGTGGTCGCGCCGCCCCCGCCCGCGCCCAGCAGGGCCGCCCCCGCCGCCAGCGCCGGCACGTCGTGGCTGGCGAGGGTGCGGGGCATGGCGGTCAGCCTACGGAGGTGGTGGCGCGGCCCTCCACAGCCTGCTCCACCGGCACGAACGCCTCGTCGATGCCGAAGGCGTTCGGGCCGAACGCGGCGAGCGCCTCGGGCGTGCGCATCATGTCCGGCGTCGAGATGCCGATGACGCGCACCCGCTGGCCGTACCGCAGGCCCTCGGTGGTGATCGGCTCGGCCGTCTCCGCGTCCAGGACGCAGATCAGGTCGGGCACGATCGCCACGAGCCGGCCGTCGACGTGCGCGGTGAGGTTCTCGTTCTGGAACCGCAGCTCCAGCTCGCTGCCGCCGTCGGCCGCCGCGACGCGCGCGGCGCCCTTGGCGAACCCGTCCGTGGTGCGCCGCTCGACGTCGTGCACCTTGCCCACGAACAGCTCGCGCACGTGCGGGTACAGCGTGGTGGACAGGGTCTCGGCGATCGCCTCGAACGGCGAGCGCTTGGTCTCGCGCGCCTCGCGGATGGCGGTGCCGAGGCGCAGCGCCATCGACAGCGTGCGCGGCACCGCCGTGCGGCGCACGTCCGCGCCGGACATCGCGTACTCGGCGATGTGCCCGACGCCGCCCAGGCGGATGGTCACCGCGCGGGCGAGCCACTCCATCTGCCGGTCGTCGTCGCCGGTGTCGATCACGACGGTCTCGCCGCGCTCGCCGGCCAGCGCCAGCGGGGAGCCGTGCACGCCGTAGACGGCGAACGTCTCCATGGACAGCTCGGGGAACGCCCGGCCCATGCCGTCGGCGTCCACCACGGGCAGGCCCGTCTCGGCGGCGACGACCAGCGGGATCATCGAGTTGATGCCGCCGCACTCGATCGGCATCGTGGCGTCCGCCGTGCGGCCCAGGTGCTTCTCCAGCGTGCGCAGCGCGAGCGTCGGCTCGGTGCCGGCCGGGATCTTCTCCACCATCACCGTGGGCGCGCCCATCTGCGCGGTGGGGATCACGAACAGGTCGTCGGCGACCTCGTCCGGGTCGAGGATCGTGATGGCGCCGTCGCCGAGCACCCGCTCGACGAGCCGGCGCCCGATGTACGGGTCGCCGCCGCCGCCGGTGCCCAGCAGGGTGGCGCCGCGGGCCAGGTCGGCGAGGTGCTCGGCGCGCAGCTCCCAGCTCATGCCGCCACCTCCACGCCGTCCGAGACCCGCCCGTCGTACCGGCGGGCCGGCACGTCGTAGCCGAAGTAGCGGGGCCCGACCATCGCCAGCGCCTCGGCCGAGTGCCAGCGCGGGTCGGCCGGCGCGGCGACCACGCGCACGCGCTGGCCGTACCGCAGGCCCTCGGTGGTGACGGCCTCGCCGCTGTCGTGCTCGAGCACCATGATCAGGTCCGGCGTGGTGACGACGACGTCGTCCCCGGCGCGGGCGATGAGGTGCTCGTTCTGGAACTCGAGGGTCAGCGTGCCGGTGGGGCCGTCGATCCGCGCGCGGCCGCGGGCGAAGCCCGTCGTCGTGACGCGCTCGACGTCCACCACCTTGCCGGCGAACACCTCGCGGCCGCCGAGCACGTCGGCCACCCGGGTGACCGGGTCGGCGTGCTCGGCCCGGGCGGCGTCCACAGCCGCGCCGAGCTCGACGCAGGCCCGCAGCGAGCCCTGCACCAGGCACTCGCGGGCCTGGGCGCCGGTCATGGCGAACCCGGCGATCATCACCGAGCAGCCCATCTCCACGGCAGCCACGCGGACGATGCGCTCGGTCCAGGTGTTGTCCACCGTGGTGAGCACGCCGGTGTTGCCCTTGTCGTCGGCGAAGGCCAGCGGCGAGGCGGTGATGCCGTACAGGGTGGGCAGCACCATCTGCACCTCGGGGAACGCCCGGCCCATGCCGTCGGCGTCCAGCAGCGGCAGGCCCAGGGCCGCGGCGGCGGCCACGGGGATGGTCGAGTTCACGCCGCCCACCTCGGCGCACGTCACGTGCGTGACGGCGCGGCCCAGCACGGCCTCGAGGGCGCGCACGGACGCGACGACCTCGTCGAGGTTCGGCAGCTTCTCCACCATGACGGTGGGCGCGCCCAGCATCGCCACGGTGATCACCACGGCGTCGTCGGGCAGCTCGTCCTGGGTGACGACGGTGACGGGGCCGTGCTCGGCGATCGCGCCGGCGGCCAGCAGCGCGCCGACGTACGGGTCGCCGCCGCCGCCGGTGCCGTAGACGGCGGCGCCGCGCGAGAGGCGGTGCAGGTCGGCGGTGTCGATGGTCCAGCTCATCTCACGCCTCCATGCTCAGGTCGCCCACGGCCTTGACCCGGATGCGCGTGGCGTTGCCGGGCAGGTAGGGGATGGGCACCTCGTCGAAGTCGACGACGCTCACCGAGGCCGGCACGGCGCCGGCCGCGACCGTCTTGTCGACCGCCTCCTGGCGCACGTCCGCCAGCACCTGGTCGCGGGTGCCCGGGGCGATGGCGTAGATCTTGTCGATCTCGCCGCCCACCTGGGCGATGGAGGCGCCGATGGCGTTGGCGACGGCGTAGTTGGCCGGGCGGTGGACCTCGCCGAACTCGCCGAGCTCGTCGGGCAGCAGCACCGAGCCGCCGCCGACGGCGACCACCGGGATGTGCGCGGCGGAGGTGCGCATCTGGTCGATCGCGTCCTCGACGCGCTGCGCGACGCGCTTGAGCACGGCGTCGACGAACGACCGGTCCAGGTGGGCGACGCGGTCGCGGTCGCCGATGTCGGCGCGGCCGGCGGCGACGGCGATGTCCGTGGCGGTCAGCGTGGAGCCGCCGAAGACCAGCGCCTCGGTGGTGAGCCGGTAGCCCACCGACTGCGGACCCACCTCCGCGGTGGCCGCGTCGACCAGCGAGCCGCCGCCGATGCCCAGCGACAGCACGTCGGGCATGCGGAAGTTGGTGCGCACGCCGGCCACGGTGACCTCGGTGGTCGCCTCGCGCGGGAACCCGTTGACCAGCAGGCCGATGTCCGCCGTCGTGCCGCCCACGTCGATGACGGCGCAGGTGTCCAGGCCGCTCGTGGCGGCGGCGCCGCGCATCGAGTTGGTCGGGCCGGAGGCGAACGTCGCCACGGGGTAGCGGCGCACGTACTCGTCGTCCATGAGCGTGCCGTCGTTCTGGCTGAGGTAGATCGGCGCCTCGATGCCCTGGGCGCGCACGGCGGCCGCGAGGCCGTCGACGATCTCGGTGGCCAGCTCGCGCAGCGCGGCGTTGATCACCGTGGCGTTCTCGCGCTCGAGCAGGCCGATGCGGCCGATCTCGTGCGACAGGGAGATGGCGACGTCGTCGCCGAGCTCGGCCCGCAGCACCTCCGCGGCCTGCAGCTCCAGGTCGTGGTTGACCGGGCTGAACACCGACGAGACGGCCACGGAGCGGATGCCGTGCGCGGCCATGTCGGCCGCGTGCCGGCGCAGCTCCTCGGGGTCGAGCGGCGAGATGGGGCGGCCGTCGAACTCGTAGCCGCCGTGCGCGAGGTAGCTGCGCGCGCTGATGGCGGTGCGCAGGTGCTCGGGCCAGTCGACCAGCGGGGGCAGGGCCCGGGTGGCGGGCAGCCCGAGCCGCAGCGCGGCCGTGGGGGCGAGGCGGCGGGCCTCGACCAGGGCGTTGATGAAGTGCGTGGTGCCGATCATCACCGCGGAGACCTGGTGGCCCTCGAACGGGTGCTGGCGGCGCAGGTCCTGCACCGCCGCCACGATGCCGCTCGTGACGTCAGGGCTGGTGGACTGCTTGACGCCGGCGAGCACGGTGGTGCCCTCCATCAGCGCCGCGTCCGTGTTGGTCCCGCCGACGTCGATTCCGATGTGCATGGTTCTCCTTCGTGGGGTGGTGCGTGCGGCGCGCCGGCGCCGCGGTCGAGCCAGGGCTGTCAGCAGGCGGTCAGCGGGCGGCGGCGACGGGCGTGGCGTCGGTGGTGACGGTGGCGGTCTCGCCGACGCCGCGCACCAGGCCGAGCCGGCCGGCGACCGCGTACAGCACGATCGCGAGCACGAGCGAGTTGATCGACGGGATGCCGACGTGGACGAAGTAGCCCACCAGCGACGAGACGAGCCAGATCACCAGGGTGGCCGGCACGACGCGCGGCGCGGTGGACGGCAGCGTCCCGTCGGCGCGGGTGGCGTCGAGCTCGCGCCGCCAGCGCTTCACGAGGAAGTACTCGGCGACCATGATCCCGGCGATCGGGGGGAACGCGACGCCCAGCACGGTGAGGAAGGCGGTGAACTTGCCGAGGATGCCCGCGGCGGCCAGCACGGAGCCGACCACGCCGAGCACGATCGTCGTCATCGTGCGCGAGAGCGCCTTGCCGAAGGTGGTGGACACGAAGTTCACCAGGCCCAGGCTCGAGGAGTAGAGGTTCCAGTCGTTGATCTTCAGCGTGCCGGTGAGCACGATCAGCAGGCCGACGACGCCGATCGACGAGGTGATGATGGCGACGATGTTGTCCGAGCTCGCGGCGTGCGCCAGCAGCACGCCGGCCAGGCCGATGACGAACTCGCCCAGGGTCACGCCGACCACCGTCTGCTTGACGACGTCGCGGCCGGAGCGGTTGAAGCGCGTCATGTCGGAGGTGATGATCGCGCCGACGATGAGGCCGCCGGCCACGATGCCCGTGCCCGCGCCGAGGCTCAGCTCCGGGCCGGGCGGCGGGGAGGTGACGAGCTCGGTCAGGGAGTGGCGGCTCAGCTCGGTGACGATCGACCAGCCGACCAGCACGAGGAACAGCGGCACCGTGATGTTCGCGAGCCACTGCATGCCGCCGAAGCCGAACGCCACGATCGCGGTGACCACGAGGCCGAAGATCAGGCACCAGCCCCACATGGGCAGCACGCCCGGCATGAGGGCGTCGAGCGACTCGGCGGAGATCGCGCTCTGGATGCCGAACCAGCCGATGAGGCTGATGCCGATGGCCAGGCCCACGAGCGACGCGCCGACCTCGCCGAAGCCGGTCCAGCGGGCCAGCAGCGCCGTGTTGAGGCCCTCGCGCTGCCCGATGATCCCGACGACGCACATGATCACCTCGAGGATGATCGAGCCGAACAGGAACGCCAGGACGGCGTTGCCGAAGGTCATGCCATAGCCGAGCGTCGCCCCCATGAGGAACTGCGACAGGGCCGAGACCTGTCCGAAGCGCTGGACGGCGATGGCGAACCAGTGCCGCTGCACGCCCGGCAGGACGCGGGACAGGGCGAAGTCGTCGGACTCTGCTGCACGTGCCATGGGGGTTCCTTCCGTTCCCGTGACTGACGCGGCAACGCTAGGAACGCGGGGGGCGGTGCTCAATAGGCGGTGTGCCCAAATTCAACGCGCTCGCTGTGCACACCGCACCGTGCGGCTCTGCTGAACCCTCCGACGGCGTCGGCGGCGGCGTCGGTGACGGCGTCGCCGCCGCTCAGGCCAGCTCGCGGCGCATCACCCAGCGGCGGCGCCCGCCGCTGTGGCCGGTCGTGGGCGCGGCGCGGACGAACCCGTGCGCCTCGAACAGCCGCGTGGTGCCGACGTACCCGGAGATCACGTCGACCCGCTCGTCCTCGCCCACCTCCACCGGGTAGCCCTCGACGACCGCCGCGCCGTGGGCGGCCGCGTGCGCGACGGCGCCCTCGAGCAGCACGTGCATGAGTCCCCGCCTGCGGTAGCCGCCGCGGACCACGAAGCACACCGCCGACCAGGCGTCGCGCTCGTCGACGAAGGGGATCGTCCGGGAGTGCATCAGCCGGCGGTAGGTGCTGCGCGGCGCGACCGAGCACCAGCCCACCGGCACCCCGTCGAGGTAGGCGAGCACGCCGGGGCCCGGCGCGGTGGCGCACTGGTCGCGCATGTAGTCGGGGCGCTCCTCGACGGGCACGCGCGAGTCGCGGTACGCCATGCACCAGCACCCCCGGCCCCCGGGCTTCTTGACCCCCACCACCTCGGCGAAGTCGTCGAACCGCCCGAGGGCGGGCAGCACCTCGGCGTGCCCGACGGCGGAGGCGGCAGTGGCCGACGTCCCTGTCCCCATGCGGGCAGGCTACGGCGCCGCGCCGACAGTGCGCCGGCACGGCGCCGTCGGGTCACGCCGGGATGTGGATCCACACGTCCGGCGGCAGGTCCGGGCGCCCGGGCACCGGCCGCCGCTCCTCGGTCCACGCCTCGCCCGCCGCCGTCGTCGCCACGCGCCGCCAGAACGCGACGGCCGGCGCGTTGGCGTCCTGGAACGCCACCTCCCAGGGCCCCGGGTGGGCCGCCAGCACGACGCTCGCGGCGGCGAGCCCAACGCCGCGGCGCCGGGCTGCGGCGACGACGAAGAACGCGCTCAGCACCCGCGTGCCGCCGTCGAGCCCGCGCACCAGCGCGAAGCCCGCGGGCGCGTCGCCGAGCCGCAGCACGTGCGCCTGCCAGCCCGGGGCGCCGTCGAGCGCGGCGCGCAGCCGCTCGTCGCGGAAGCGGCCGCGCCGGTCCGGCAGCGCGCCGGTGACGGCGGACAGGTCGTGGCGGAACAGCTGCCACAGGTGGGTCAGGGCCTCGTGGTCGTCGGGGGTCGCCGGGGGCACGACGACGGGGACGGGGGCGGTGGGGTGCGCGGGGCGCGCAGCAGTGGTCATACGAGAAAACCTCCCCGCCGGCGTCGGCGGGGAGGTCTCGGGTCCGTCCCTATTCTCTCACGGGCCGGCGTCCCTCACGGCGTCGTTCACAGCGCCCGCTCGGGCCGGGCCAGGATCCCGGGCACGAGCCCCGCCGCGACCGCGGCCGCGCCGCGCACCACGAGGAACCCGGCGGCGAACACCACCGCGGCGGTGAGGATCGCCGTCGGGTTCGTGAGCAGCGCCATGCCGAGCACGGGCAGCAGCAGCACGACGGCGCAGGCGGCCGACCCGCCGGCCACCACCCACAGCGCCGACATCACCGAGCGGCGCGACGCTTCGGCCATGACCGCGAGCGGCACGCCGAGGCGGTCGAGGGACACGTGCACCGACGCCCGGTCGAGCGTGGCGGCGGCCTGGTTGATGCCCACCGAGCACGCGACCATGAGGAACGACGCGGCCACGGTGACCAGCACGCCGGTGGAGATGTCCTGCATCAGCCACCGCTCGTCGTCGGCCACCGACGCCATGTCGCCGGCGCTCGACATCGCCAGGCCGGCCGCGCCGAACACCCCGACGAAGCTGGTCATCGCCACGCCGCTGACCTGCCGCCACGCCGCCTTGGGGTCCTCGAGGACCATGCGGGCGGCCAGCAGGCGCGCCACGGTGCCGGCCCTGCGGTGGGCGCGCCGGGCGCGCACCCGCACGAACCACGGCCCCACGGCGTCGAGCGCGAGCAGGGCGCCGCCGAACACCAGCGCCATGACCACGATCATCGCCACGATGCCGCCGGCCTCGGCGAAGACGCCGAGCTGCCCCATGGCGACCGCGCCGACCACGACGACGCCGAGGGCGGCGGCCGCGCGCACCCAGTGGGCGGTGCCGGCCTTCTGCCGCGTGCGCACGCCCAGCGGCGTGACGACGACGGACCGCAGGCCGGCCACGGCGCTCAGCGCGCCGAGCAGCGCGACGGCGAGCACGGCCACCGGCACCCAGGCCCACGGCAGCCACACCTGCGTGCCGAGCGCCTCGCCGCGGAAGTGCAGCAGCCCCACCAGCGGGGCCGCCGCCGCGTACAGGACGGTGCCGAGCAGCGCGCCGACGAGCGCCGTCGCGGCGGCCTCCAGCACGGTCAGCAGCGTGACGGTGCCGGTCGTGGCACCCAGCAGGCGCAGGGAGGCGAGGCGCTCGTCGCGGCGCCGGGCCGCGAGCCGCGCGGCCGAGGCGCCCACGGTCGCGAGCGGGACCAGCAGCAGCACCAGGGCGACGACGGCGAGGACCTGGTACGTCACCGCCAGGTCGTCGTCCCAGCGGAAGAACGCCTGCGCGCCGCCCGCCACGAGCAGCAGCAGCGCGGTGACGAGCGTGAACGACACGAGCGGCAGCGCGGCGGCGAGCCGGTCGTCGCCGCGGCGCCGCGCGAACAGCCCGGCGAGGCGCACGGCGGTGGCGGCGCTCACCGGGCACCCCCGGCGGGGTGCTGGGCGATCGCGGCGGCCCGCGGGTCGGCGACCGCGCGCGGGCCGGGGCGGCCGGAGTCGGAGACCACCCGCCCGTCGCGCAGCACCACGGTGCGGGCGCAGCGGCGGGCGACCTCGGTGTCGTGGGTGACGACGACGAGGGTGCGGCCCTGCTGGACGGCCCCGAGCAGCAGGCCGAGCACCTCGGCCGACGTCGTCGAGTCCAGGGCGCCGGTCGGCTCGTCGGCGAACAGCAGCCGGGCGCCGGTGACCTGGGCGCGGGCGATCGCGACGCGCTGTGCCTGGCCGCCGGACAGCTCGCCGAGCCGGCGGTGCTCCATGCCGGTGAGCCCCAGGTGCGCGAGCCACTGCGAGGCCTCGGCCTCGGCCTGCCGCCGCGCGACGCCGGCGAGCATGCGCGCGACGGCGACGTTCTCCAGCGCCGTGAGCTCGTCGAGCAGCAGGCCCTGCTGGAAGACGAAGCCGAGCTCCTCGCGGCGCAGGCGGGCGCGCGCGCCGTCGTCGAGCGACCCGACCTGCACCGGCCCGCGCGTCGCGGCGAACGTCACCGCGCCGGACGTGGGCCGCAGGATGCCGGCCAGGCAGTGCAGCAGCGTCGTCTTGCCGGAGCCGGAGGCGCCCATGATCGCGACCGACTCGCCCGGCACGATGTCCAGGCTGACGTGGTCGAGCGCGGGCGTGGGGCTGCCGGGGTAGTGCATGGTCAGGCCCCGGGCGCTCAGGATCGGTGTCATGCCCCCAACCTCCCAGGCGGCGGCGGCGCGGCGCGTCGGCCCGGGAGCGGATCCCCGCGGCGGGCGGCGTCATCCCGCGGGATGACGGCGGGACGACGCCGTCCGCCGCGAGAGGGGCGGTGCCGGCTCAGACCGTGCGCTTGAACTGGGCCAGCGGGCCGCCGCCGAAGGAGCGGCCGACCGCGTTGCCGGTCACCGAGATCTTCGTCGACGGGCGCTCGATCATCTGCCCGTGCTCACGGGCGCACGCCCGGTTGCAGTACCAGTCGCTCACCGCCCCGTGGGTGCCGGTGCGGGTGAACGTGTTCGCGTAGACCTTGCCGGAGGTCGAGCTGCGCAGCCGGACGGCGTCGCCGGAGATGGTGGCGAACCGGTTGCTCCGCACCTCGACGTTCGAGAAGACCGCGTAGACGCCGTGGATCAGGCCGCGCTCGGCGGCCGAACCGTTGCGCAGGTCGACCATCGCGTTGCCGGTGACCTTCGCGCCGGAGACGTTCTGCAGGCTCAGCGCGGCGTACCCGGTCCCGGCGCCGCCGGTGAAGGCGTCACCGATGCGGGTGAAGGTGTTGTTCTGGACCCGGACGCCCGGCAGGTGCCGACCGATGCCGTGGGCGTAGGCCGTGGGCGAGCCCTTGTAGCGGTAGCCGCCGGAGATGCGCAGGCCGTTGGTGTAGTTGCGCACCGTCATGCCGTGCACCTCGAAGCGGGTGCCCGAGGAGCGCGCGGTCGGCTCGACGTCGAGCCACCAGTCGTTCTTGCCGCGGCCGTCGAACAGCGGGCGGATCTTCTCGGCCGGGGCGCCGCGGCCGTTCCAGGCCGCCGGGATGAACCGCACCCGGTGGCCGGGCGAGGCGGTGGTCCAGTCGGCCGTCTGCCCGCGGTACGTCCCGGCCGCGATCCTGATGTCGACGTCCCGCTCCTTGCCGCGGTTGTTGACGGCGACGACCTCGGCGCGGTCGATGGTCCGCACCGCGGTGCGCGCCGACAGGCCAGAGTTCTTGTCGTCGCCGTTCGGCGCCACGTAGACGGTCAGGGTGCCGAGCGGTGCCGCGGTCGGTACGACCCGCAGCTGGTCGGCCAGCAGCGGGCCGAGCAGCAGGCCGAGCAGGGCCGAGGCCGCGACGGCGATCCTCGAGAGGCGTGAGCGCATGGAGAGGCCTCCTCCACCGGGGAGGGGGACGGCTGCCGACGGCGGCCGTGCCACCTCCGGGTCGCCCGAGGGCGCACGCGACCGTCGCTCGTGGTCGAGAGAGGGTCTGAGGGAGCTCACGCCGAGACATCCTCGTCTCGCGCGGTGAGGCTCGCTCCGTGGCCGGCAGGCGGGGGGTCGGTCAGCGCGGCCGGCCGGACCGGCGGCGCGTGCGGCAGCGTCCTGTCGCCATGCCCCCCATGGCGCCGCGCGGGCGCCTGCGTCCGTTGTACCCCGGCGGCGCCCGGCCGCCAAGGACGAAAGTGGCGGCGCTCGCGGGCGGTCCCGGCGCGTCGGCGGCTAGGGTCGCGCCATGGCCGTCTCCGACGTCGAGCCCGAGGTCGACTCCGCCGACCCGGCAGAGCAGCTCGTCGCGTACCTCGACTACTACCGGGCCGCCGTCGAGCGGAAGCTGCGCGGCCTCACGGCCGACCAGCTGGGCGACAGCCCGCTGCCCTCCGGCTGGACGCCGCTGGAGCTCCTCGCCCACCTGGTGCACATGGAGCGCCGCTGGTTCGTCTGGGGGTTCCTCGCCGAGCCCGTGCCCGACCCGTGGGGCGACCACGCCGACGGCGTGGACGGCGGCCGCTGGCACGTGCCCGACGGCGTCGGCCTCGACGACCTGCTGGAGCGGCTGCGCGCCGGCGGCGAGCGCACCACCGACATCCTCACCACCACGCCGCTGTACGCCCGCGGCGCCCTCGGCGGGCGGTTCACCGCCGAGCCCGCGCCGACGCTCGCGTGGATCGGGTTCCACGTGCTGCAGGAGTACGCCCGGCACGCGGGGCACCTCGACGTCGCGCGCGAGCTCATCGACGGCGCGACGGGCGAGTAGCGCCGGCGCCCCTCGCCTCGGGGCCGGAAAACCCCGTGTCCCCGCGCCCGCGCGGCCGTAGGCTCGGGTGCTCGTGAGCGCACTGGTGGAGGTCGTGGTCCCGGCCCGGCTGGGCCGGCCGTTCCGCTGGCTGCTGGCGTCGTCGTGGGCGGGCAACCTCGGCGACGGGATCGCGCTCGCCGCCGGACCCCTCCTCGTCGCCTCGCAGACCGACTCGGCGTTCCTCGTGGCGCTCGCGGCGCTGCTGCAGCGTCTGCCGTGGCTGGTCTTCGGCCTGTGGGCGGGGGCGCTCGCCGACCGGCTGGACCGGCGCCGCGTCGTCATGGTCGCCAACGCCGCGCGCGCCCTCGTGGTCGCGGCGCTCGCGGCGACCATCGTCACCGGGCGCGTCGACGTCGGCGTCGTGCTCGCGGCCATGCTGCTGCACGGCGTCGCGGAGGTCTTCGCCGACACCACCACGTCCACGCTCCTGCCCGCGCTGGTGCGCAAGCAGGACCTCGGCGTCGGCAACCATCGCGTGCAGACCGGCCAGCTGACGGTCAACCAGCTCGCCGGCCCGCCCCTGGGCGCGTTCCTGTTCGCCGCGGGCGCCGCGTGGCCGTTCGTGGCCCAGCTGGTGTGCATCGCGCTCGCCCTCGTGCTCGTGGCGCGCATCGCGGCCACGCCCGCGCCGGACGGCGCCCCGGGCCTGGCGCGACCCGCGGCGCAGGAGCGCACCCACGTGCGGCGGGACATCGCCGAGGGCCTGCGCTGGATCGCCGGCCACGCCGCCGTGCGCACCCTCGCCGTGGTCATCCTCGTGTTCAACGTGACGTGGGCGGCCGCCTGGTCGGTGCTGGTGCTGTGGTCCCGCGACCACCTCGGCATGAGCGAGGTGGGCTACGGCCTGCTCACGACGGCGTCGGCCGTGGGCGGCATCGTCGGCACGGCGCTGTACGGACGGATCGAGCGTCGCTTCTCGTTGGCCACGGTGATGCGGACGTGCCTGCTGCTCGAGGTGGTCACCCACCTGGCCCTGGCCCTGACCACCGCGGGCTGGCTGGCGATCGTGATCATGGCCGAGTTCGGCGCCTACGTGTTCGTGTGGACCACGGTGTCGAACACCGTGCGGCAGCGGGCCGTGCCGCAGCGGTTCCAGGGACGCGTCAGCGCGGTGTACCTCGTGTGCCTCTTCGGCGGGCTCGTGGTCGGGCAGGCGCTGGGCGGCGTCATCGCCGAGCGCTGGGGCCTGACCGCGCCGTTCTGGTTCGCGTTCGTGGGCGCGGGCGTGACGCTCGCGCTCGTGTGGCGCCAGCTCGTGCACGTCGCCCACGCGGACGCCGACGACGACCTCCACCGCGAGGCAGGCGACGCCCTCCCGCGCTGAACGCTCTCAGCCGCGGCGCCAGAGGTACGGCGTCGTCGTGGAGACCTTCACCAGGCCGGAGCGTTCGAGGATCGGGCGGGAGTGCTCGGTGGAGTCGCTGTGCACGAGCGTGCGGCCCTGCCGCAGCGCGGAGCGGGCGCGCGCGGCGGTGAGCGCCCGGTAGATGCCGCGGCCGCGCCACCCGGGCCGGGTGGCACCGCCCCAGATCCCGGCGAACGGCGTGCCGGGCACCGGCTCGAGCCGGCCCGCCGTCACCACGCGGCCCTGGGCCTCGGCCACCCACAGCTCCGTGCCGTCGGCGGCGGCCAGCCGGCGCAGCACGGCGTCCGCCATGTCGGGCCGCGGCGGCCCGCCGAACACCTCGTCCTGCATGGCGCACGCCGCCCGCACGTCGGCCTCCGAGGTGACGCGCCGCAGCGCGACGCCGTCGGGCAGCGGGACGTCCACGGCCAGGGCGCTCGCCTCGCCGACCATGACCGACTCCGGCTCGTCGGGCACGAAGCCGTGCTCGAGCAGGGCCTCGTGCAGGCCCGGCGCGCGGTCGTGCCCGCGGGTCTTCCACTCCGCGCGCCCGACCGCCGGGTCGGCGGCGAAGCGGTCGCGCGCCGCCGCCACGAGCGCCCGGACCCGGGCGGCGTCGGCGCCGCCGAGGTCGCGGTAGGTGACGAGGCCGCGCCCGCCGCGGAACGTCGCCAGGTGCAGCGGGCCGTGCCGCGTCACCGTCACGGCGTCGTGCGTCTCGGCGGTGGTGCGCAGCTGGTCGTCGTACGCGGCCAGCAGCTCGGTGGGGGAGGCCATGGGCGCAGTGTGGCGCGGCGGGCCGTCCCGCGTCACGGCGATTCGCGGGCCGGGCTCGCTCAGGGGCGCGGCTCGGCGAGGAACTCGGCCAGGTCCGCGGCCAGCGCCTCGGGCGCCTCCTCGGCGACGTGGTGGCCGGAGTCGATGCCGTGGCCCGTCACGTCCGGCGCCCACGCGCGCCACACCTCGAGCGGGTCGCCGTAGAGCTGCTCGAGGTCGTCGCGCGTGGACCACAGCACGAGCGCGGGGCACGTGACCTGGCGGCCCGCCGCGCGGTCCGCCTCCTCGTCGCGCCGGTCGACCGTCAGCCCGGCGCGGTAGTCCTCGAGCATCGCGCGCACGACGTCGGGGTCCCGCACGGCCGCGCGCCACTCGGCGTGGTTCTCCGCGCCCATCACGGCCGGGTCGCCCTGGTACCACGCGTCGGGGTCGGCGGTGATGACCCGCTCCGGCACGTCCGGCTGGGCGAAGAAGAACCAGTGCCACCAGGCCGTGGCGAGCTCGGGCGTGATCCGGGCGAGGTGCTCCGAGATCGGCAGCGCGTCGAGGAAGGCGGCCCGCAGCACGGCGTCGGGGTGGTCGAGCGCGAGGCGCAGCGCGACGGCGCCCCCGCGGTCGTGACCGGCGAGCAGGAAGCGGTCGTGGCCGAGGTGCGCCATGACCCGCACCATGTCGTCGGCGACGGCGCGCTTGGAGTGCGGCGCGTGGTCGGCGGCGGGCGCGGGCCCCCGCGAGCGCCCGTACCCGCGCAGGTCCGGGCACACGACGGTGAAGCCGCGCTCGACGAGCAGCGGGGCGACGCGGTGCCAGGTGGCCGACGTGCGCGGGTGGCCGTGCAGCAGCAGCACCGCCGGTCCGGCGCTGCCGCCGTGGCGCACGAAGATCGGCGCCTCACCGGTGTCGACGTACTCGGTCTCGAAGCCCTCGAACATCCGGCCACGCTACGGCGAGACGGCCGACCGACGCGCGCGGACGGCGGGTCCCGACAGGCCCCCCGCGAGTGTGTCGAACAACCTTGGACACATGTCCGAGTCGCAGTTGACTCGGCGGATGCGCGAGGGTCACACTCCTTCCAAGACAGTCGCGCATCGCCCGCCCCCTGCGCGGTGCGCCTGTCGTTCGCCGGGTCCCCACCCGGCGGCGATGCCCTTCGGACCCCCTGCCGGAGGGCATCGCGCTTTCCGGGGCCGTCCGGCCCGGGCCCGTGGGCGCGCGCACCGCCGCGTCCGCGCGATCCCGGGCTTGGCGCGCCCTCGGCGTGCCGTCGCCGCAGCGGCGCGCGACGCGCTTAGCGTGGCGGCCGTGAACGCCGTCCGACGCACCTCTGCCGAGCACGCGGTCGAGCGGTCGGCCACGTCGCCGGTCCCGAGCGGTCCTGCCGACGCGCCCGAGCGCCCCCGCCTCGTCACCCCGCCGGCTTCCGAGGAGCTGGTGGCCGACGCCGTGCGCCACTGGCGCGCCGGCCTCGTCGAGCAGGTCGGGGACTCCACGCTGGCCGACGTCGGGCTGCTGGGCGAGGCGATCATCGACCTCACCGCCGCCCACCCCTCGGGTGTTGCCCAGCTCTTCGCCGGCCGCCCCACGCGCCTGTCGAACCTCGTGCGCGAGGGTGCCGCGCTGCCCGCCGCGCGCCGGCGCGCCCGCGCTGTCGCCGCCCGCTCCGCCGAGCACGCCCAGCGCTTCGGCGTCGCGCCCACCTACCTCGCCCTCGGCGTCGCGACGTGGACCGAGCCGGTCGACGGCGCCGCGCCGGAGCACCCCCGCGGCGACGTCGCCGCGCTGGCGCGCGTCGCCGGCGGTCGGCCCGACGTCGACGACGCCGCCCCGTTCACCCAGTCGCTGCCCGTCGTGAGCATGGCCGGGGCGCGGCACGCCGCGCTGCCCGACGTCGACGACGCCGCCCCGGGCGCCGTCACCGTCGCCGGGCCGACGCCCGCCGCCGACGTCGTGCCCGCCGGCGAGGCGCCGCTGCGCACCGTCCACGCGCCGGTGCTGCTGCGGCCCGTGACCCTGACCCGCCGCGGCGACGAGGACGACTTCGACCTCACGCTCGACGCGACCGCCGAGATCAACCCGGTGGTGGCGCGGACCCTGCGGCGGCACGGCGCCCTGCTCGACGCCGCGTCCCTGGCGCAGGCCACGTTCACGCTGGGCGGGTTCGAGCCGTCGCCGGTGCTGGAGCGGATCGCGGCGCTCGGCGAGGCCGTCCTCGAGGGCTTCCAGCTCGAGCACCGCGTGCTCGTCGGCACGTTCGTCCACCCGGGCCAGTCGCTCGTGGAGGACCTCGACGCGCTCGCGCCCTCGCTCGTGCGCCACGAGGTGGTCGCGGCGCTGACCGGCGTCGACCCGGCGGCGGACGCGATCGCCGCCCTGGAGGTCCCGGACCCCGCGCCCGGCGACCCCGACCCCGCCTACGAGCGCGGCGTCGGCGACCTCGACCCGCTGCAGCGCCACGTCGTCGACGCGCTGGCCACCGGCAGCCACCTGTACGTCGACGCCCCCGTGGGGTCCGACGTCGCGGGCACGGTCGCGGCGGTCGTCGCCGAGGCCGCGGCCGCCGGCCGCTCCGTGCTCTACGTGACCGGGCACCGCCGGGCCGCCGACGCCCTCGCCGCCCGCCTCGGCTCGCTCGACCTCGACGGCCTGCTGGTCGACGTGCCCCCGCACCCGGCGTGGCGCGAGGACGTCGCCCGGCGCCTGCTCGCCGCCATGGCCAGCGAGCCGGAGCACGTCGACGACGACGCCGCGACGCGCATCCGCGACGCCCTCATCGGCGCCCGCGCCCAGCTCGCCGGCTACATCTCGGCGCTGCACCAGCCCCGTTCCCCGTGGAACGTCTCCGCCTACGACGCGCTGCAGGCGCTCGCCCGGCTCACCGCCGAGCGGCCGGCGCCGTCGACCACGGTGCGGCTGACCGCCGACACCGCGCTGCGGCTCGGCGCCGACGCGCGCCGCGGCGTCGCCGCGGACCTGCGCCGCGCCGCGGAGCTGGGCGCGTTCACGCTGCGCGCCACGTCCACGCCCTGGTACGGCGCGCACCTGCTCAGCGACGACGACGCCCGCGAGGCGCTCGTGCGCGTGCAGCGGCTCAAGGACACGACGCTGCCGCAGCTGCGCCGGCAGATCGCCTACGTCACCGAGGTGACCGGGCTGACCACGCCCACCACGGTGGACGCGTTCGGCCGGCAGCTGCGGATGCTCGGCGGCATGCGCGGCACCCTCGACGTCTTCCACCCGATGGTGTTCGAGCGCACCGCCGCCGACCTCGTGCAGGCCACGGCGAGCCGCAGATGGCGCGCGGAGAACGGCGTCGAGATGGGCTGGTTCACCCGCCGGCGGCTGCACAAGCGGGCCAAGGACATGGTGCGCCCGGGCGTGCGCGTGCCCGACCTGCACGCCGCGCTGGTCCAGGTCGAGCAGCAGCGCGACATCTGGGCCGAGCACTCCCAGCGCGGCGGCTGGCCCGTCCTGCCCGAGGGCCTGTCCTCCATCGAGGACACCCACGAGGCGGTGCGCATCGACCTGGACGCGCTGGAGCCGGTGCTGCGGACGACGCCGCAGGGCGGCGGGCTCACCATGCTCGACCTCGACATCCTCGCCGGGCGCCTGGAGGGGCTCGCCGAGGACGCCGACGCGCTCGAGAGCCTGCCCGCCCGCACGGCCGCGCTGCGCCGCGCCGAGGCCGCGGGCCTCGGCCCGCTCGTCGAGGACCTCGCCGTGCGGCGCACCGAGCCGGCGCTGGTGGAGGCCGAGCTCGAGCTGGCCTGGTGGTCGTCGGTGTTCGAGCAGATCCTCGCCGCCGACCCGGCGCTCGCCGGGCAGGACGGCGCGGGCCTCGACGCCCTCGCGCGGCGGTTCCGCGAGCTCGACCGGCGGCACGTCACGGCGCTGTCGGCGCCGGTGCGCGCCGCGGTGCGGGCGCACCTCGGCGCCGCGATGCGCGAGCACCGCGACGACGCCGAGGCGCTGTTCACCGAGCTCATCGAGGGCCGCCTGACGTCGCTGCGCGACCTGGCCGTGCGGCACGGGCAGGTGCTGCGGCGGCTGCGCCCGGTGATGGTCTCGACGCCCACGCTCGTGCCGCACCTGCTGCCGCCCGAGCGCACCGTCGACCTCGTGGTGCTCGACGCCGTGCAGCACGTGCCGCTCGAGTCGGTGGTCCCTGCCCTGGCCCGCGGCGTGCAGGTCGTGGTGGTCGGCGACGCCCGCTCGGCGTCCGGCACGGCCGTGCACGAGCTGGCCCGCCTGCTGCCGCGCGTGACGCTGGTGCCGCGCGAGTCGCGCCGCGACCACGAGCTGACCCGGCTGCTCGCCGAGCACGGCTACGCCGACCTGGTGCGCCCGGCCCCGCTGCCGCGCGCCGAGGCGCTGGTGCACTTCGACCTCGTCGACGGCTCCGGCATGCCCGACGCCGTCTCCGGCACCGTCGAGTCCACGCAGGCCGAGGTCGACCGCGTCGTCGAGATCGCCATCGAGCACGCGCTGACGCGACCGGAGGAGACGCTCGGCATCGTCACGGTGACCGAGGTGCACGCCGACCGCATCCGCCAGGCGCTGCTGGCCGAGGTGCGCGCCAACCCGGCGCTCGCCCCGTTCTTCGCCGGCTCCCGGCCGGAGCCGGTCGTGGTCGCCGACATCACCGGCGTCGCGGGCCTGTCGCGCGACGCGATCGTGCTGTCGCTCGGCTTCGGGCGGACGCCGCACGGCCGGGTGCTGCACCGGTTCGGCGTGGTGGGGGAGCCCGGCGGCCAGGCGATGCTGCTCGGCACCCTCGGCGCCACCCGCCGGCGGCTGCACGTGGTCACCTGCTTCGCGGCCGGCGACCTCGACCCCGAGCGGCTGCGCGGCGCGGGCCCGCGGCTGCTCGCTGACGTGCTCGCCTTCGCCGAGCGCCGCGCCGACGTGGCCGACCAGGTCCAGCTCGGCAACGGCGTCGACGTCTCCAGCGCCCCCGACCGGTTGCTCGTCGACCTGGGGGAGCGGCTCTGGCGGCTCGGCTACCTCGTCGAGACGAGCTACGGCCTGCCGGACGGCGACCGCATCCCGCTCGTCGTCGGGCACCCCGACCTGCCGGGCGAGCTGCTGGTGGCCGTGCTCACCGACGACGCCGCGTACGTCGCCGAGCCGTCGGTGCGCGTGCGCGACCGGCAGCTCGCCGAGCGGCTCGAGCGGCTCGGCTGGGTGGTCACCCAGGTGTGGTCGGCCGCCGCGTTCCTCGACCCCGACGGCGAGGCCGACCGCGTGCGCCGCCTGGTGCAGCGCGTCCGCGACACGCGCGTCGGCACCGTCGGCGGCGTGGTGCCGCCGCGGGAGATCGTCGTGCCGGTGCTGCCCGAGGAGGACGAGCCCGACGACCAGCCCGGCGAGGTGCGGGCCGAGGACGTGCGGTTCGAGGACGTCTGGCCGGACGAGGCGCGACCGGCCGACGTGCGGCCCGACGGCGCGGCGGACGACCAGCCGGGCGAGGGCGCGTCGGGTCCGCACGTGCCGGGCGACGGCGTGCACGGCGACGGCATGCACGGCGACGGGCGCGAGTGACGCCTCCTCCTTCGCGGTCCGCGTGACCCGCCGCCGGCCGGGCGTGCCCGGCCGGTGGCGGAGAATGGTCGGGTGACCGACAGCGCCTCCTCCCACCCCGACGAGCCCGCTCGCGACGAGGCCGCTCCCGACGGGGCTACCTCCGGCGCGGCCGCTTCCGGCGCGGCGGCGGACGACGCCGCGCAGCCGCGTCGGCGCGGGCACCGCCGCGTCGTGCGGCAGGGCACGGAGCGGGAGCCGGTGCTCGGGCTGCCCGCCGACGAGCGGGGCAGCCACGGCGAGAACGACGAGCGCCTGCTGCGCGACGTGCCGCCGCACTGGGGCCGCCGCTGAGCCGGCCGAGCCGGCCGCGCCACGTCGGACGGCTGAGCCGGTGGCGTCGAGTCGGTGGCGCTGAGCCGGCGGCGTCTACCGCGCGGCGTGGCGCGGGCTCGCGCCCACGCCGTCCTCGGCGGTGCCGGCGCCGGCTGCACCGTCGCCGGCCGTCCCGTTCCTGGCCGTGCCGTCTCCCGGGTCGCTCGCGTTCGGCGTGGTCCGGCCGGCCCCGGCGGCCAGCAGGTCGCGGATCTCCTGCAGCAGCAGCACGTCCTCGGACGGCGCCGGCGGCTCCGGCTCGGCGCCCTTCTTGCGCAGGTGGCTCAGGCGGTTGATCGGCACTACCACGACGAAGTAGAGCGCCGCCGACACCAGCAGGAAGTTGAGCACCGCCTGCAGCACCAGGCCGATGCTGAAGTGCGCCTCGTTGACGACGAACTTGCCGACGCCGGAGATGTCGGGCGCGCCGAAGATCGCCGCGATGAGCGGGGTGAGGACCCCCTCGACGAGGCTGGTGACGATCGCGGTGAAGGCGCCGCCGATGACGACGCCCACGGCCAGGTCGACGACGTGGCCGCGCGCGATGAAGGCCTTGAAGCCCTGGAGCATGTGGTCCTCTCGGTCGCTGCAGGGGTCTGGTGCCGCCGCGGCGGCACCGCGCCCGGTCCCGCGCAGATTGTTCGGGTCTCGGCCGGGGACCGCAACGCGAGCACCGACGCGTCCGCCGGCCTCCACGGTCCGCCAGGCACCCGGCCGGTGCGGCCTCTCACGGCACCAGCACCGCGCCGACCGTCCCGGTGCCGGACGCCGCCGACACGGCGGGCGCCTCGTCCGGGCCCACGGCCAGCAGCGTCGCCGCCGCCGGGTCGCCGGCGGCGCCACCATCCAGCAGCCCGCCGCCGGCCCGCTCGCCCGCCTGCCGCCCCGCCGACGGCAGCACCAGCGCCCCGCGGGCGAGGTATGCCGCGTCGGGGGAGCCCTCGTCGGGCTGCGCGGTGGTCACGAGGTCCACGCGGTCGCCCGGCCGCAGCAGCGCCGCGGCCGTGCCGTCGAGGAGGACGGGGACGACGACGGTGCCGTCCGGGGCGCGCGCCACGACCTCGCCGCCCGCCACGAGCTCGCCCGTGAGCGGCAGCCCGGCGGGGAGCTCCACGACGGGGGTGCGGCCCACCGCGTCGTCCGGGTCGGCGAGCGCGTCGTCGGGCACGACCTCCGCCGGCAGCGCGCGCAGCGCCACGTCGTCGGCGGCCACCGGCTGCCCCGCCGCCAGCGCCCGCACCGGGACCACGACGTCGGTGGTGGGCGGCGCGGGCGGGCGCAGCGCGTGCACCGCCGCCATGGTCGCCAGGCCGCAGCACGCGGCGGCCAGCACGAAGCGGGACCGCCACAGCCACGCCGCGGCCCGGCGGCGGGCACGGCTCCGCGCCGGCCTCGCGGCGGCCTCGGGTGCGGGACGGCGGGATCCGGGGCGCAGCAGGCTCATGCCACCGGACGCTAGGGCGCCGCCGTCGGCACCGGGCGCGCCGGCCGCGCGGCCTGTGGACGGCCTCGCGGCAGCCCGTGCCGGGGACCGCCTCGGACGCGCGTCAGCCGGGGATCAGGACGCGGTCTTGGTCGACGACGAGGAGCCCGACGACGACTTCGACGCGCCGGACGACGACGAGCCGGACGACGAGCCCGACGACGAGGAGCTGGACGCGCTCGACGAGCCGCGCGAGTCGGTCCGGTAGAAGCCCGAGCCCTTGAACGTCACGCCGACCGTGCCGTACTGCTTGCGCAGCGTGCCGCCGCACTCGGGGCAGACGGTGAGGGCGTCGTCGCTGAACGACTGGTGGATGTCGAAGGCGTGACCGCAGTCGGCGCACCGGTAGGCGTAGGTGGGCACGGGGCTCTCCTCAGGGACGGTGGGGACGGGTGCGCGCGGTCCTCGGGGCCGCTGCTGGCACTCGTGCTTACCGAGTGCCAATGATACGCGCGGCGTCGGCATTCCCGGTGCACCGGCCGCCGCGCACGGCGCCGCGGCCGCCAGGGGCGCCCGCCGGGGCGGCCCGTCCCGCCCCGGGCGGGTGAAATCCTCGCGGTAGCCTCTCCTGCGTGTCCGCCACCCCGCCCGCCGCCGCCCCGTCCCCCGAGACGCCCGACGAGACGCCCGAGGAGATGCCGGTGCCCCGGCGTCGGAGGTCCCGCCTGCGCCGGTGGGCGGTCGCGGTCGCGACGCTGGTCGCCGTCGTGCTCGTCGCCGCGGTGGCGTTCGGCACCGTGACGGTGCGCAAGCCGCTGCCCGACGTCGACGCGTCGGTCCAGCTCGAGGGCCTGGACGGAGAGGTGACCGTCCAGCGCGACGCGCGCGGGGTGCCGCAGATCACCGCCGGCACGGCCGAGGACCTCTTCCGCGCGCAGGGCTACGTGCAGGCGCAGGACCGGTTCTTCGAGATGGACTACCGCCGTCACGTGACGGCGGGCCGGCTCGCCGAGCTCGTGGGCGACGTCCCCGCGGCGATCGAGGCGGACAAGGTCACCCGCACCTTCGGGTGGCGGCGGGTGGCGCAGCAGGAGCTCGAGCTGCTGACGCCGGAGACGCAGTCCTACCTGCGCGCGTACGCCGACGGCGTCAACGCCTACCTGGACAGCCGCAGCACCGCCGAGCTCGCCGTCGAGTACACGGTGCTGGGCACGACCACCCGCGTCGAGAAGCCGGAGCCGTGGGACCCGGTGGACTCGCTCGCGTGGCTCAAGGCCATGGCCTGGGACCTGCGCGGCAACTACGACGCCGAGCTCGACCGTGCGCTGGCCTACTCGACGCTGGGCGACGTGGAGCTGGTCGACGAGCTGTTCCCGGCGTACGCCGCGAGCGGCAACGGCACCGTGCTCGAGCCCGGCGACCTCGGCGAGGCCGCCTCCGCCGACGGTGGCGACGCGGCGGCCGTCGAGCCGGCGTCGTCCGGCGGCACGGCCGCCGCGGGCGACGCCGTCGTGGCCCAGGCCGCCGACGACGTCCCGCTGCCGCGCGGCGGCGCCGTGCTCGGGCACGCGCTGCAGTCCGCGCGCGACGCCCTCGACGCCGTCCCGACGCTCGTCGGCCGGGGCGAGGGCACGGGGTCGAACTCGTGGGTCGTCGCGGGGCAGCACACCGCCTCCGGCAAGCCGGTGCTGGCCAACGACCCGCACCTGGCGCTGTCCCAGCCGAACGTCTGGGCGCAGGTCGGGCTGCACTGCGCGACCGTGGACGACTCCTGCCCGTTCGACGTCGCGGGCTTCTCGTTCGCCGGCTTCCCGGGCGTGATCATCGGCCACAACGGCGACCTGGCGTGGGGCCTGACGAACATGGGCGCCGACGTCACCGACTTCTTCATCGAGCGCGTGCGGGACGACACCTACCAGCGCGGCGAGGACTGGGAGCCGCTCGACGTCCGCACCGAGACCATCCGCGTGGCCGGCTCGACCCCGATCGACCTCACCGTGCGCAGCACGGCGCACGGCCCGATCGTCTCCGACGTCATCGAAGACCTGGGCGCCGTCACCGGCGCCCCGACCCCGGCCGGCACGGAGCTCGGCACCTACGCCGTGTCGCTGGCCTGGTCGGCGCTGCAGCCGGGCCGCACCGCCGACGCCGTCTTCGCCTTCGACACCGCCCGCTCGGCCGAGGACGTCCGCGCCGCCGCGGCGCTGTTCGAGGTGCCGGCGCAGAACATCGTGTTCGCCACGGCCGACGGCCACATCGGCTACCAGGCCCCCGGCCGCGTGCCGGTGCGCGCCCGGGTCGAGGGCAGCCCGGTGCCGAGCGACGGCACGTGGCCGCGCGACGGGCGCGACCCGGCGTACGACTGGCAGGGCTGGGTGCCCGCCGACCAGATGCCGCGCGCGCTCGACCCCGACAGCGGCGTGATCGTCGCGGCGAACCAGGCCGTGCTGCCCGACGGCACCGGCCCGTTCCTCACCACCGACTGGGACTACGGCTTCCGGGCCGAGCGGATCGGCGCGCTGCTGCAGCAGCAGGTCGAGTCCGGCCGCAGGCTCACGGTCGAGGACATGGGCACGGTCCAGCAGGACGACTGGAGCGCCTACGCCCAGGTGCTCCTGCCGGCGCTGCTCGCCGTCGACGTCGAGGACGACTACGACGCCGCCGGCCAGGAGCTGCTCGCCGACTGGGACGGTCACATGGACGCCGACTCCTCGGCCGCGGCCTACTTCGCCGCGGTGTGGCGCAACCTGCTGCAGGCGACGTTCTGGGACGACCTGCCCGAGGAGATGCGGCCCGACGGCGGCTCGCGGTGGCTCGTCGTGGTGCGCGACATGCTCGAGCGGCCGGACGACCCGTTCTGGGACGACCGCTCCACGCTCAACGTGGTGGAGTCGCGCGACGAGATCCTCACCCAGGCGCTCGTGAGCGCCCGGCGCGATCTCACGGTCGAGCTGAGCAAGGACCCCGCGGACTGGCACTGGGGCGACCTCCACACGCTGCGGCTGCAGCACCCGGTGCTCGGCGGCGACTCGGTGCCCGCGCCCGTGCGGGCGCTGGTCAACCCGTCGCCGGTGGAGATGCCCGGCGCGTCGTCGGTGGTGAACGCGACCGGCTGGGACGCCGGCACGGGCAGCTTCGCCGTGACGTCGGGGCCGTCGATGCGCATGGTCGTGGACATGGGCGACCTCGACGCCTCGACGTGGGTCACCGGCACCGGCACGTCCGGCCACCCGGCGTCGAAGCACTACGACGACCAGCTCGGGACGTGGGCGTCGGGCGGGACGTTCCCGTTCCCGTTCACCGCCGACGCGGTGCGCGAGGCCACCGTCGACGAGCTGACGCTGCGGCCGTGATGCGAACGGCCTGACACAGCCGGCCTGACACGAACGGCCCGGACCGCGCCGCGGTCCGGGCCGTTCGTGGCGTCGGCGGGGGCTCAGAACAGCCGCTGCCACCCCTCCGGGGTGACGACGGCGTGCACCGGCATGTCGTGCTCCTCGGCCGGCAGCGGCCGCTGCACGACGTCGTAGACCTCCTCGGGGAACACCACCGCGACGACGGGCACGCCGGGGCGGGCCTGCTTGAGCACGCGGTCGTACCAGCCGCCGCCCTGGCCCAGCCGCACGCCGCCGGTGTCGACGGCGAGGGCGGGGGCCACGACGACGTCGGCCTCCTCGACCGCCGCGGCGCCGAGGGCGGGGCCGTCCGGCTCCGGCGGGCGGCCGGGCGCCCGCTCGCGCAGGTCGTCCGGGCCCTTGTACTCGGCCCAGTCGCGGGCGAGGCCCGCGCCGAGCACCGGCAGCAGCACGCGGGCGCCGCGGGCGGCGAGCCGCTCGAGCAGCACCTCGGTGCCCGGCTCCGTGGGGCGCGCCGCGTAGGTGGCCACGCAGCGGGCGTCGCGCACCTCGGGCAGCTCGGCGAGGGCGTCGGCGAGGGCGACGGCGGCCTCCGCGCGCAGGCGCGGCGGGCGGGCCTGACGCTGGGCACGGATGGCGCGGCGGAGCTCTTCCTTGGCGTCGGCAGGCTCCATGCCCGGCATCACGGGATACGGCTGGTTCCGTGGAGGGCTGTTGGAGTCGCGACGCATGGGCACATTGTGTCAGTGTCCGTCCGGAACGCCGGGCTGCCGTGCCCGGCCGCGGGAGGCACGGGTGGCGCAGGGACTGATGAAGGAGTGGGCGACGGTGAGCAGGTCGTGGCCGGTCACCCTGCGGGACGACTCCCCGCGCGGGTCGGTGGTGCTGCGGCCGCTGCGCCGCCGGGACTCCCAGGCGTGGCTGCGCCTGCGCCAGGACAACCGGGCGTGGCTCGAGCCGTGGGAGGCGACGTCGCCGGGGTACCGCGCCGAGCCGGCCGCGACGTTCGCCGAGTACGTGCGCGCCCTGACGCAGCAGGCGCGCGCCGGCACCGCCCTGCCGTTCGCCGTCGAGCTGGACGGGGCGCTGGTGGGCCAGCTGACGGTCTCGTCGATCGCCTACGGCTCGCTGTGCTCGGCGTCCATCGGGTACTGGGTCTCGCGCGAGGTGGCCGGCCGGGGCGTCATCCCCACCGCGGTCGCCATGGCCACCGACTACTGCTTCGCCGTGCTGGGTCTGCACCGCATCGAGGTGAACATCCGCCCGGAGAACGAGCGCAGCCTGCGCGTGGTGGAGAAGCTGGGGTTCCGCGACGAGGGCCTGCGGCGCCGCTACCTGCACATCCAGGGGGAGTGGCGCGACCACCGCACGTTCGCGCTGACCACGGAGGACGTGCCGGGTGGGCTGCTCGCCCGCTGGCAGGCGACCCGCGACGCCGTCTGACCACGACGGACGCCGTCCGGGGACGAATCTTGACGGACACGCCGCGAGTACTCCGCGCGTGGTGGCCCCGGCTCCCCTAACGTCGTGGCGTGGAATCGTCGGCAGCAGGTCTCGCAGCTCTCGCGCTGTTCGTCCTGTGGCTGGGTTACTGGGTGCCGCGGAAGGCCCGGCACCGTCAGCAGCTGGGCGAGGCCCGCGTCGAGGACAGGTTCTCCGGCGGGCTGCGCGTGCTGGCGGTGGCCGCCGGCCCCGTGACGGGGGGGCCGATCGAGCCCCGGTCGACCGTGCCGCTCCTGGCTCCCGGCCACGGGGGCGTCCGGGCGCGGCTGCTCGAGCGCACCGGTGCCTCCGACGACGCACTCGCACCCGCCCCCGGCAGCGGCGCCGGACGCGGGCTGACGACGGACACCACCGCCAGGACGGACACCCGACGAGGGGAGCATGCGATGCAGGACAGCCGCGAGTCCCGCCTGGCGGTCATCGAGGAGCGTGCCCGGCGGGCGCGTCGGCGGCTCGTCCTGACGCTCGTGCTGCTGGTCGCCACGGTGGCCGGCTGGGTCGCCGTCGCGACCGCGCTGGTGGTGTGGTGGGCGGCGCTGGTGCCGACCGCGCTGCTCGCCGTCGTGCTGGTGCTCGGCCGGCTCGCCGCGAGGTCCGCGCGCAGGGCCGACGAGCGCTGGGCCGCCGAGCGGCGCGCCGCCCAGCGCAAGGCCGTCCAGGCGCGGTCGCTGGCCGCCGGCGGCCCGCGCGCGCCGCGCAACCGGCCCCGGGTGACCGGCATCGCCGTGCGCGGCTCGGAGACCAGCACGCAGATGATCCCGCGCGTGGTGCAGGAGGCGAAGGGCGCCGACGGTGAGCGCGGGGGTGAGCGCGGTGGTGAGCGCGGCGGTGACCGTCCGGCGCGCGTCGCCGTCACGTCGATCGCGGGGGAGCCCGCGGTGAGCGCGCCCGTCACGGACGAGGGTGCCGCCGACGACAAGCCGGTGATCGAGGTCGCGGTCGTCGAGGTGGCCGAGGAGAAGGCGGCGGACGCTGCCGAGCCGTCGACGACGGAGGCGTCCGCGGACGGCGGCTCCTGGGACCCGCGCCCGCTGCCGCTGCCGACGTACGTGACCAAGCCGGCCGCACCGCGACGCGAGCCTCGGCCGCTGATTGACGCGACGCCCGTCGTCGCCTCGACCGGCTGGGCGGCGCGTCCGTGGCAGCGTGCCGAGGCGACGGGCGGGCGGTCGCTCGAGGTCGTGCAGGAGGTCGCGACGGTCACGGCCGGGGCCGTCACGGTCATCGAGGCCGTCGACGTCGTCGAGGTGGCCGAGGAGGCACCGGCCGACGCCGCGCAGCCCAGCACCGAGACGCTCGGCCTGCCGCTCGAGCAGATCCTGGCGCGCCGCCGCGCGGCGGGGTGACGTGCCTCTCTCCGTGCCCTGGGCGCCGAACCCGATTTGCCCTCCGGGCCCGGCGGGGTGCTAATCTAAGGCACGCCTTGGGGCTATGGCGCAGTTGGTAGCGCGTCTCGTTCGCAATGAGAAGGTCGGGGGTTCGAATCCCCCTAGCTCCACCTCCAGAAGGTCCCTGACCGGGTGAATGCCCAGGTCAGGGACCTTCGTCTTTCCGGGAAGTCCCTGCGCGGAAGCAGGTGAGCCCCGTGAGTCCTCGGATGCCATGGTGGCCGGGTTCTCCCCGGCGGAGCGGCGACGGCTGCAGTCGGGTCTCTCCGCGTGCGCCGACGCGCTGGGGCCCTAGGACGCCTGACGGCGCCGACGGACCGTTTCGGTGCCCGGTCTGCAGCGCTGCCGGGCGGCGTCACGCAGGGGCGCCGAGGGGCGGGTGCTCGAGCACGCGGGGCTCGTACTCGACCAGCTGGATGCGGCCGTCGAAGGTGCGGTGCTCGATCATCTCGAGGGCGACGTCCGGGTAGCCGTCGTAGATGCGTTCCTGGCCCGTGGCCCCGGTGATGACGGGGAACATGGCGACCCGGAAGCGGTCGACGAGCCCGGCCCGGAGCAGGGACCGGCACAGGCTGAGGCTGCCGATCGTGCTGAGGAGCCCCGAGCCGCTCGACTTCATGGCGCGGACCGCTTCGACGGCGTCGTCGCGGACGAGCGTGGAGTTGGCCCACGTCAGGGGCTCCTCGAGCGAGGAGGAGAACACCACCTTGGACGCTCGCGTGAGCCCGTCGACGGACGCTTCTTCCTCGGCCCTGAACTCGTCCTGGCCGCTCGGGACCTCGCCGGCGGCGAAGCCCGACATCAGGCGGTAGGTGTTCGCACCCATGAGGTAGGTGACCTCGGGCTGCTCGCCGAGCCAGGCGAGATACTCCGGGCCTTCGAGGCCCCAGAACCCGGGCCAGCCCTCTCCCGACGCGTATCCGTCGAGGGAGGTGATGAAGTCGACGAGAAGCTCCGACATGGCGGTGTCCTTTCCTGAGGCGTCAGGAGGGTGGACCGGCCGGGAGCCGTGACCTCATCGGCGGCGTCGTGGGGTGGTGAGGAACCGCGACGAGCCGGCAGCTGCGCGACGGAGCCGGGCCCAGCGCTCGGTCGTCACCGAGGCGGCGAGGCGCGCGCCGGCCGCGACCGCCCGTTCCGGCGCCGTGCCCACGTGGATACGTTCGACCCATGGCGCGCAGCACCGTTCGGACCGCCGCGGGGGATGAGCGGCCGGCTGACGCGGTGGCGGCCGCGGTGTCCGCGGGGCGGTTCCCGCTCGTCTTCGGCGGAGACTGCTCGGCCCTGCTCGGTTCGGTGCGCGGTGCGCGCGACGCGGCGGGATCCGTGGGGCTCGTCCATGTCGACGGTCACGAGGACACGACGCCGATCGACGCGTCCGAGGACGGCGAGGCCGCGAACTGCGAGATCGGCATCCTCCTCGGCATGGCCGGACGGAGCATGTCGGCCGCGGCACGTGCCGGGCTGCCCGCTCTTGCCATGCCCGCGCTCGCCCTGGTGGGTCAGCGCGACGACGCATGGCGTCGCGGCCTGAACCTCGGCTCGCTCGCGCAGCTGGGGGTGTGGAAGCGCGACGGCCTCGAGGTCGCGGCCGACCCCGAGGAGTTCCCGGCGCAGGGGCTCCCGGAGCATCCCGACGAGCCCGGTGGCCTGACCCGCGACGAGCTGCTGCGGCTGGTGCGCTCCGCCGCCGCCGAGCGCGGGTGCGTCGGCGCGAGCATCGCGATCTACGACCCGGAGCAGGACCCCGACGGATCGGGCGCCCGCTTCGTCGTCGACCTCGCCCGCGCGCTCGTCGAGCACCTGGGCGGCTGGCTCGGCAGCCAGGCGTAGGTCGGCCGTCTCGGACGCGACGGCGACCGTCGGCGGCCGGTGAGCCTGATCGTCGCGCGCCGCCGTTCCCGGCTCAGTCCCGAGCGTCCGCGGACGAGCCCTCCGCCCGCGCCCGGTGGGCGCGACGCATCTTGACGATGTTCCCGCAGCCCGCCATCGAGCACCAACGCCCGGAGCGGTTGCGCGACGCGTCGTAGAACGCCCACCGGCAGGTGTCGCGGGCGCACACCTTGAGCCGCGCCCACTCGTCCGGCGGCGCGGCGACGACGTCGCCGAGCACCGCGGCGACGGCGTGGTGCGCGGGACGGTCGTGGACGGCGCGCAGCGCGACCGGGCCGTCGCCGAGCCGAGCGGTCAGCGGCACCGTGCGCAGCAGGGTGTCGAGGTCGGGCGGCGGGGGAGAGTCCGGCCGGGGGTCGTCCTCGGCGTGGCCGGCGTGGCCGAGCAGCACGCACCGCAGGCCCTCGCGCACGCCCACGAGCAGCGCCAGGTCGTCGGTGTCGACGTCTTTCCCGGTTGCGACCAGGCCCAGCCGCTGCAGGACCTCGGCGGCCTCGCCCGCCACCAGCTGGTCGGTCCCGAGCTGTGGCTCGGCCGTGTTGACGAAGTCGCGCACCCGCAGCACCCGGGGAGACGGCTCGGTACTCATGACACCACCGTAACTGCTTGACTGGTGTCAGGCCAGGGTGCACGCTCGAGAGGTGGAGCCCTCACCGGAGAGCGTGGCGTCACCCCGGCCGGCCCGGCCGCGGGACTGGGCGGGCCTGGCGCTCCTGGCCGTGCCGTGCGCGCTGATCTCGGTCAACTCCAACCTGCTGAACCTCGCGATGCCGGCGCTGGCGGCCGAGCTGCGGCCGTCCACCGCGCAGCTGCTGTGGGTCTCCGACGTCTACGTCTTCCTGGTCGCCGGCCTGCTGCTGCCGATGGGGCTGCTGGCCGACCGGTTCGGCCGACGCCGGATGCTGCTCGCCGGCGCCGCCGTGTTCGGCCTCGCCTCGGTCGGTGCCGCGCTGGCATCCACCGCGGGGGTGCTGATCGCGTTCCGCGGGCTGATCGGGGTGGGGGCGGCGATGCTGGGGCCGTCGACCCTGTCGCTCATCCGCTCGATCTTCCAGGTCCCCGCCCAGCGGGCGACGGCGCTAAGCATCTGGACCGCCAGCTTCGCCGTGGGCGGGATCCTCGGCCCCCTCGTCGGCGGCCTGCTGATCGAGGTCGTCTCGTGGCGCGCCGTCTTCGCCGTCACCCCGCCCGTGATGGTCGTCCTCCTGATCTTCGGGCCCCTCCTCCTGCCCGAGCACCGCAGCGCCGACGTCCGCCGCATCGACGCGGTCGGGACCGGGACGGCGATCGCCGGGCTGCTGGCCACCGTCTACGCCGTCAAGCAGCTCAGCGCGCAGTCCACGCCGCTCGCGGCGGTCGCGGTCGGCGTCGCGGGCGTCGCGCTGCTCGTCGCCTTCCTGCGCCGCCAGGCCCGCGTGCCCGACCCGGTCCTGGACCTGTCGCTCTTCGCCGACCGGGCCTGCTCCGTCCCTCTCGCGGGCAACGCGCTCGCCTTCGCCGTGCTCTACGGCACCCAGCTCCTCGTCGGCCAGTACCTGCAGGCCGTCCTCGGCCTGACACCGCTGGCCGCGGGCCTGTGGACCGTCCCCGGCGCCGCCGCCTACGCCGCGGGCGGGCTGGTCGCGCCCCGGCTCGCGGCACGGCACGGCGCGCGCCGGGTCCTCGCCGCCGGCCTGGCCGTGTCGGCCGCGGGCTTCGCCGTCGTCGCCGCGGTCGGGACCGGCAGCGGGCTGCTCGCGTTCGTGGTCGGCAGCGTCGTCTACTCCGTCGGGCTCGCGCCGGTCTACCTCGTCACCACCGACGCGAGCGTCGCCGCCGTCCCGGCGGAGCGGGCCGGGGTCGCCGGCGCCACCCTCGAGACCGTCACCAACCTCGGCGGCGCCCTGGGCATCGCCCTCTTCGGCAGCCTCGCCGGGGCCGTCTACCGCGCCGGCGCCGCGAGCGCCGGCGTCGACACCCAGACCGTCGGCGACGCCGTCGGCCAGGCCGCGGCGCTCCCGGCGCCGCAGGCGGCCGACCTCCTCGCGAGCGCCCAGGCCGCCTTCGTCGCCGGCTTCCGTCTCGTGGAGGTCGTCGGCGCCGCGATCCTGCTGGTCAGCGCCGTGCTCACCGCGCGCCTGCTGCGTCGGACGGACCGCCGACGCGACGTCGCGGCGGCCGTCCGCGCGGACGACGCGGCCGCGGCGACCGAGCCCCGGCCGCGCTGACGGTCGGGGCGGCGGGGCGGTCCGGCGGGCCGGCGCAGGTCACCGCTGGGTGACGATCCGGCCGAACCCTTGACACCGCGACGGCCGACTCCTTGACTGCGTTGTCAACGCATGCATGCGGACGAGCTGTCGACGGAGATGGCTATGGCGGACGGTGTGCAGCAGGACGTCGGGCGTCAGCCCGTGATGGCCGACGTCGCGCGCCTGGCCGGGGTCTCGCAGAAGACGGTCTCTCGCGTCGTCAACGGCGCCCCCAACGTCCGGCAGGTGGTCCGCGAGCGGGTCCAGCGCACCATCGTGGAGCTCGGCTACCGCCCCAACGCCGCCGCCCGCGCGCTGGTCACCCAGCAGAGCCGGGTGCTGGGCGTCGCGATGCCGGGCACCACCGACTACGGACCCTCGGCGCAGCTGTTCGGCGTCGAGACCGCGGCGTGGGACCTCGGCTACTCGGTGGTCGTCGCCTCGGCGAGGCCGTCGGCCGAGAGCTTCGCGAGCGCCGTCGGGCGCCTCGTCGACCAGGGCGTCGACGGGCTGATCCTCAGCTACCCCTACGTCGACCACGGCCTGTCCGTGCGGGACCTGCGCCGCATCCCCGCGGTCACCGTCGGCGAGGCTCTCCTGGAGGACCTCGGCTGGCCGAGCGCCACCGTCGACCAGGAGGACGGGGCCCGCCAGGCCGTGGAGCACCTGCTGGGGCTGGGGCACCGCACCGTCCACCACCTCGCCGGGCCGGCGGACCAGGGGGCCGCCGTGCGCCGGGCCGCCGCGTGGCGCGAGGCGCTGGTCAGGGCGGGCGCCCCCGTGGTGGAGCCGTTGGCGGGGGACTGGTCGGCCCGGTCCGGCTACGAGGCCGGCCGGCGCCTCGCCGCCGACCCAGAGGTGACGGCGGTGTTCGCCGCCAACGACCAGATGGCCGTCGGCGCGATGCGGGCGTTCCTCGAGGCCGGCCGCGAGGTCCCGGCCGACGTCTCGCTGGTCGGGTTCGACGACGCCCCCGACTCGGCGTACCAGGTCATCCCGCTCACCACGGTGCGCCAGGACGTCGCGGCGGTCTCCCGCCGCGCGGTGACGGCGCTCGTGGCCTCGATCGAGGGCTGGACGGGCCTGCAGGGCACGCTCCGACATCCCGTCAGCCTGGTGGTCCGGGCCAGCTCCGGCCCGGCACCCGCCAGGCACACCGCCGGTCACGGTCCCTGACCGCCCCTCCCACAGCGAACCCATCCCACCCACCGTGAAAGTTGGTCCGACGATGCACCGATCCACACACCGGCCGGTCCTCCGGCTGGGCGCCGCCGTCGCCGCCGGCGCGCTGCTGCTGACCGCCTGCACGGGCGGGAACGGGGGTGGCGGGGCAGGCGGCGAGTCCCCGGCGCCCGAGGAGGTCTCCCAGGAGCAGGTCGACGAGGCGCTGTCCACGCCGACCAAGCTCGTCTTCTGGACCTGGGTGCCGGACATCCAGAACCAGGTCGACCTGTTCATGGAGGAGTACCCCGAGATCGACGTCGAGGTCGTCAACGTCGGCCAGGGGGCACCGCACTACCAGAAGCTGCGCACCGCGCTGGAGTCCGGCGAGGGCGCCCCCGACGTCGCGCAGGTGGAGTTCCAGTACCTGTCCTCGTTCCGCCTTGGCGACCACCTGCTCGACCTCGCCCCGTACGGCGCGGACGAGCTCCAGGACCAGTACGCCGACTGGATCTGGGACCAGGTCTCCGACGGCGAGGCCGTCTACGGCATCCCGCAGGACGTCGGCCCGCTCGGCAACCTCTACCGCGAGGACCTGCTCCAGGAGGCGGGCGTCGAGCCGCCGACGACCTGGGACGAGTTCGTCGAGGCGGCCCGCGCGTACCGCCAGGCCAAGCCCGACTCCTACCTGACGAACCTGCCCGGCAACGACCCCGGCCAGTTCACCAGCTTCCTGTGGCAGTCCGGCGCCCGGCCGTTCGCCTACGACGGCGCCGAGACGGTCACCATCGACCTCGACACCCCGGAGGTCACCCGGGTCGTCGACCTGTGGAACACCCTCATCCAGGAGGACCTGGTCGCGGTCGACCCCGACTTCACCGACCAGTGGTACCAGGGCCTGGCGAACGGCAAGTACGCGTCGTGGCAGACGGCGGCGTGGGGGCCGGTGTTCCTCCAGGGCACCGCGGCCAACACCTCGGGGCTGTGGCGCGCGACGACGATCCCGCAGTGGGAGGAGGGCGACGACGTCTCGAGCAACTGGGGCGGCTCGACCGACGCCGTCATGACGACCTCGCAGAACAAGATCGCCGCCGCCGAGCTGGCGACGTGGATCAACACGGCCGAGGAGCCGGCGCTCCGGCTGGCGACGGAGCAGTTCCTCTTCCCGGCCTACGACCCCGTCCTGGAGAACCCGGCCTTCATCGACCAGGAGTCGGAGTTCTACGGGGGCCAGCAGGTCAACCAGGTGTTCGCCGACATCTCCGAGACGGTCAGCACGGACTTCGGCTGGCTGCCGTTCATGGACTACGTGTACTCGTCCTTCAATGAGACCGTCGGCAAGGCGATCGCCGACAAGACCGAGCTCCAGCCGGCCCTCGAGGCGTGGGAGGCGGACGTCACCGCCTACGCGGAGGACCAGGGCTTCACGGTCGAGTGACGCCCGGGGCGGGCCGGCCGGGCGCCGGTCGGCCCGCCCCACCCCAACCGCGAAGGAGGCGGACGCCGATGTCCAGCACCACCACCGCGCCGCGGGAGGCCGCGCGACCGCCCGCCGCGGCGACCGCCGAGCACCGGCGCTCCCTCAGGCGCCACGAGAGAGCCGCGGGCTACCTCTTCGTGGCGCCGTTCTTCCTGGTGTTCCTCGCCATGATGGTCACGCCGCTCGCGTACTCCGGGTACCTGTCCCTGTTCCGCGAGCAGCTCATCGGCGGCAACGCGTTCGTCGGCCTGGCGAACTACCTCGACGCCCTGCAGGACGCCGCCTTCATCGAGGGCGTGCTGCGCGTGCTGCGGTTCTTCCTGCTGCAGGTGCCGCTCATGCTCGGCCTGGCGCTGCTGTTCGCGCTCGTGCTGGACAGCGGCCGGCTGCGCCTGAAGCGGTTCGTGCGGCTGAGCATCTTCGTGCCGTACGCGGTGCCGAGCGTCATCGCCGCCATCATGTGGGGCTACCTTTACGGGCCGGACTTCGGGCCGTTCACGCAGCTCGCCGAGGCGCTGGGGGCCCCGCCGCCCCAGTTCCTGAGCAACCAGTGGATGCTGGTCTCGATCGCCAACATCGTGACCTGGGGCTTCGTCGGCTACAACATGATCATCCTGTACGCCGCCCTGCGGTCCATTCCCACCGAGCTCTACGAGGCCGCCCGGCTCGACGGGGCCGGGGAGGCCCGCATCGCCTGGTCCATCAAGATCCCGGCCATCCGCCCGGCGCTGCTGCTCACCCTGATCTTCTCGATCATCGGGTCGCTCCAGCTCTTCAACGAGCCGCAGATCCTGCGCACGCTGGCGCCCAACGTCATCGGCCGCGACTACACCCCGAACCTGTACGCCTACAACCTCGCCTTCGTGAACCAGGAGATCGACTACGCCGCGGCGATCGCGTTCCTGCTCGGGTTCGTGATCATGATCCTGTCGTACGTGGTGCAGCTGAGCTCGCAGCGACGGGAGCGCCGGTCATGAGCACGCAACCCACCTCCCAGCCGCTGGCGGCCCGCCCCGAGGCGGGGGCCGACGTCGCGGGACCGCGTGACCCCGACACCCCGGACACCCGCCGCCGGCGCCCGGTCCACGGCCGGCCCAGCACCCTGCTGACGATTCTCATGCTGGTGTGCGTCGTCTACTTCCTGCTGCCCCTGTTCTGGCTCGTCGTGGCGTCGACGAAGTCCAACGCCGACCTCTTCTCCACCTTCGGGCTGTGGTTCTCCGGGGACTTCAACCTCGTGCAGAACCTCCAGGACGTGTTCACGGCGCAGGGGGGCGTCTACCTCTCCTGGCTGCGCAACTCCATCGTCTACGCGGTGGTGTCCGCCGTCGGCGCCGCGATCCTGGCCACCATGGCGGGCTACGCGTTCGCCAAGCTGCACTTCCCCGGCAGCACGCTGCTGTTCTCGGTCACCCTCGGCGCGATCATGATCCCGGCGACCGCGCTGTCCATCCCGACCTACCTGCTGTTCGCCCGGGTCAGCCTCGTCGACACGCCGTGGGCCGTGATCCTTCCGTCGCTGGTGAGCCCCTTCGGGGTCTTCCTCATGCGGGTCTACGCCGAGGGCGCCGTGGACGACACGCTGCTCGAGGCGGCACGGGTCGACGGCGCGGGCGAGGCGCGCATCTTCTGGCAGGTGGTGCTGCGGCTGCTCGCCCCCGGCTTCATCACGGTGCTGCTGTTCCAGCTCGTCGCGACGTGGAACAACTTCTTCCTGCCGCTGATCATGCTCAACAGCGCGGAGCTGTACCCGCTGACCGTGGGCCTGGCGCAGTGGCAGGCGACCTCCCAGGCCGGCTCGGGCGCCCAGGCGCTGTTCTCGACCGTGATCACCGGGTCGCTGGTCTCGATCATCCCGCTGGTCGTGGCGTTCCTGTTCCTCCAGCGGTACTGGCAGTCCGGCCTGACCACCGGCGGCGTCAAGCAGTGACGCGTGGCGCCGGCGAGGCCCGGTGCCACGGGACCCGGGCGGCTCCTGTGCGAGCCGCCCGGGTCCCCGTGATGCTGGTCGCGACCCGCACAGCTGAAGGGAGCACCGCATGTCCGACCAGACCACGCCGCAGGACCCGACGACGCAGGAGCCGCAGCCGGAGCAGCCCGCGGAGCAGATCGAGCACCCGGGCCGCACGGACGACATGTCCCAGGAGCCGGACCACGGCGAGTCGACGTACCAGGGCTCGGGCCGGCTCGAGGGCAAGCGGGCGCTGATCACGGGAGGCGACTCCGGGATCGGCCGCGCGGTCGCGATCGCCTTCGCGCGCGAGGGCGCCGACGTGGCCATCTCCTACCTGCCCGAGGAGGAGGACGACGCCCGGACGACCGCCCACTGGATCAAGGAGGCGGGGCGCACCGCCGTCCTGCTGCCGGGCGACATCCGCGACGAGTCCTTCTGCCAGCAGCTCGTCGCCGACGCGGTCGCCGGGCTGGGCGGCCTGGACGTCCTGGTCAACAACGCCGCCTACCAGATGTCGCAGGACGGCGGCCTGCGGGACATCACCACCGAGCAGCTCGACCGCGTGCTCAAGACGAACATCTACGCGCTGTTCTGGATCACCAAGGCGGCCCTCGAGCACCTCCCGCGCGGCGGCTCGATCATCAACACCACCTCCGTGCAGGCGTACCAGCCGAGCCCGCAGCTGCTCGACTACGCCACGACGAAGGCCGGGATCCTCAACTTCACGCGCGGCCTGGCGCAGCAGCTCGCCGAGGAGGGCATCCGCGTCAACGCGGTGGCGCCCGGCCCGATCTGGACCCCGCTGATCCCGGCGACCATGCCGGAGGAGAAGGTCGAGTCGTTCGGCGGCCAGACGCCGCTCGGCCGCGCCGGGCAGCCCGCCGAGCTGGCGCCCGCCTACGTCTTCTTCGCGTCGCAGGAGTCGAGCTACATCACCGGCGACCGCATCGGCGCCACCGGCGGGCAGATCCTGGGCTGACGCCGGCCCGGGCCCCGCGCGGCTCGACCACGCACGAGGCCGCCGCCCGGGGAGCGCCCCGGCCGGCGGCCTCGGCGGCGCTGCGCTCGCGGCCCCCGCGCCGTCAGCGCCCCGCGGCGTGCGGGTCGCGGGCGTTGAGCCGCGCCACCGTGGCGTCGTAGGCGCCGTCGACCTCGGCGAAGCGCAGGGGCCTGACGCGCTCGACGAGGATCTCGTGCAGGGTGCCGTCGTCCTCCTCGAGCAGCGTCACCACCTCGTCGGCGAACTCGTCGAGGGGCATCGCGACGGGGCTGTGCTCCTGCCCCGGCATGAGCGACGTGCGCACCGCCGGCGGCACGAGCTCCAGCACGCGCACGCCGACGGGCTCCAGCTGCAGCCGCAGGGTCTCGCTGAGCATGTGGATCGCCGCCTTGGTCGCGTTGTAGGTCGGCGTCACGCGCAGCGGCACGTGCGCCAGGCCCGACGAGACGGTCACGACCGCCGCGTCGGGGCGGGTGCGCAGGTGGTCCACGAACGCCGCCAGCAGGCGGATCGGCCCCAGGAGGTTGGTCATGACTGTCCGCTCGGCCGTGGCCAGGGACCCCGCCGTCGTCCAGTCCTCGGCCTGCATGACACCGGCCATCGTGACGAGCGTGTCGAGCGACGGGTGCTCACGCAACACCTGCTGCGCGGCGGCGTCGACCGAGGCGGGGTCGGCCACGTCGATGCGGACGGTCCGCAGGCCGGGGTGCTCGGCGGCGAGGTGCTCGAGCAGCTCGGTGCGGCGTCCGCCCACGACGACCGTGGCGCCGCGGGACCGGAGGCGGAGCGCGAGAGCGAGGCCGATGCCGCTCGTCGCGCCGGGGACGAAGACGGTGCGTCCGGAGATGTCCATGCCCTCACCGTGGACCGGACCGCAGGGGAGCGGGAGAGGTGCGCTCGTCCACGGACCGGCGGTCCCTGGACGAGCGCGGGGTCAGCGCCTGGGTCAGCGCCGGGCGACCGCCCCGACCCAGACCCAGGCGTCGTCGGGCCGGCCGTGCTTGTCGGTGAACCGCACGTGCACCGCCCGGCGCGTCCACGCGACGGCCTCGCCCTCCACCTCGAGGTCGTCGCCGGCGACCGTGACGAGCCACGCGCGCACCGGGAACGGCTGGGGTGCGGGCACCACCTGCTCGTCGGCGGTGCGGTACTGGCGCGGGGCGAGGGACCGCGCCCGCTGGGGCCACGGCGTGCGGTCGGTCGGTCTGCTCACAGGACCACGATATCGAACACGTGTTCGAGCACGCACGGTGTCGGCACAGCACTGAATTTTCATCCCCAGACTTCACCCGCTGAACCGTGCCGGCTGTCCCGGGAGGGGGTGGTGCGACCCTGGCGCACGGGTGCAGAGTGGGCGAGGGTGCTGCGTCACAGCAGACGTCCAGGCATCCCGGCACCGGCACTCATGCCGGCTCGCGCGGCCGGTCGGCCAGCGCACCGCGCCGATCACAGGGGGCGGCGCCCCGCGACCTCTCTCGCTCACCCCTGGAGCACACCATGAAACGTCTCCTCGCGGCCGGTGTCGCCGCGGTGGCGGCCACCGGCCTCGTCGCCGGTCCCGCGATCGCTGCGAGCGCCGAGACCCGGCCGCCGTCACCGACGGTCCTCGCCGACGACCTCGTCACCCCCCTGAGCACCGCGCAGGGCCCCCGGGGGACGACGTTCGTCACGCAGAACTTCGCCGGCCTCCTGACCGCCGTCCATCACGGCGGGCGCACGCACACCGTCTACTCGTCCCCCGGCGACGAGGCGGTCAGCGGCGTCAGCTACGACGACGGCGCCGTCACCTTCGCGCAGGTCGGAGCCAAGCAGGAGGTCTGGCGGCTCGCCGTCGACCGCAACGGCAGGGCGGACGGCAAGCCGCGCCTCGTCGCCGACACGGGGCGGTACGAGCGGCGGAACAACCCCGACCGTCGCGTGGTCTACGGCTTCCGCGACACGCCGCGGTCCTGCCTGCGCCAGCTGCCCAAGGACTTCCCGGGCCGCTACCACGGCAAGGTCGACTCGAACCCGTACGCCACCGCGCGCAGCGGCAGCACCACCTACATCGCGGACGCGGGCGGCAACGACATCCTCGCCGTGAACCGGGACGGCCGGATCCGGACGGTGGCCGTGCTGCCGGCGCAGCCGACCGTCGTCACCCGCGACGCGGCTCGCGAGCTGAAGCTGCCGCGCTGCGTCGTCGGCGAGACCTACTGGTTCGAGCCGGTCCCCACCGACGTCGAGGTCGGGCCGCGCGGCCACCTGTACGTCTCGACGCTCCCGGGCGGCCCGGAGGACGACTCGCTCGGCGCTCGCGGCGCCGTGTACCGCATCGACCCGCGGGACGGCGACACCGACCGGATCGCCCGCGGCTTCGCCGGTGCGTCGAACCTCGCGGTGTCGCCGCACGGCACCGTCTACGTCACCGAGCTGTTCGGCGACAAGATCACCCAGGTGACCCACCGGGGCAAGTCCACGTTCGTCCGGGCCGACGAGCCCGCGGCGGTGGAGTGGACCCACCGGGGGCTTCTGGCCACGATCAACGCCCTGACGGAGGAGCGGGGCCCGGCCGACGGCGAGCTCGTCTTCTACCGGTTCCCCTCGCACCACCGCTGAGGCACTCGCGCCGCACGGCGCACCGCGCGGCCCCCGTCCGTCGGGCGGGGGCCGCGCCCGTGCCCGCGGCCTGCCGGAGGGCGCCCGGGAACAGCCGCCCGATCCATGCGGTTGCACGGTCTCGTGAGCGAACCCGTGATGACCCCCGCGACCGACGCGCCCATCAAGGTCGACGTCTGGTCGGACGTCCAGTGCCCCTGGTGCTACATCGGCAAGCGCCGCTTCGAGCAGGCGCTCGAGAGCTTCGGCGGCGACGTCGAGATCGAGTACCACTCGTTCGAGCTCTCGCCCGACACACCCGTGGACTACGAGGGCACCCCGGTCCAGTTCCTCGCCGAGCGCAAGGGCCTGCCGCTGCCGCAGGTCGAGCAGATGATCGCGCAGGTCACGCAGATCGCCGCGGCCGTGGGGCTGCGCTACGACTACGACAGCATGCACCAGACGAACACGGTCAAGGCGCACGAGCTGCTGCACCTGGCCAAGGCGCACGGCCGCCAGGCCGAGACGAAGGAGGCGCTGCTCCGGGCCTACTTCGTCGACGGTGGGCACGTGGGCCGCCTCGAGGAGCTCGCGGACCTCGCGGCCGAGGTGGGCCTGGACCGCGACGAGGCCCTGGCGGCGCTCGAGTCCGGCCGCTACACGGCCGACGTCAAGGCCGACGTGGCGCAGGCCGCGGCGTACGGCATCCAGGGCGTGCCGTTCTACGTGTTCGACGGGCGCTACGGCGTCTCCGGCGCCCAGGAGCCGGGCACGTTCCTCCAGGTGCTGGAGCACGTCCGCTCCGAGCGCGAGGCCGTGGCGTGAGCGCCGCGGAGGGCGCCGCCGCGCCGCGGTTCGAGATGCTCGGCGCCGCGGGCCTGGCCTGCGACGGCGACGTGTGCACGGTCCCCGCGCCGGCCGCGGAGGCGTTGGCGGAGGCGCCCGCCGGGGCGCCC
This sequence comes from Puerhibacterium sp. TATVAM-FAB25, assembly GCF_046535855.1. Lineage (NCBI taxonomy): Bacteria > Bacillati > Actinomycetota > Actinomycetes > Micrococcales > Promicromonosporaceae > Puerhibacterium > Puerhibacterium sp. TATVAM-FAB25. The sequence goes on from NZ_JAXUAK010000009.1 coordinate 71,371, forward strand.
GACGGCGTTCGGCGGGTCGCCGCGGACGGCTGACCGTACGCTGCCGCCATGCGATACACGGTGCGGCTGACGCAGCTCGAGGGCCGGTGGCGCGCCGAGGTGGACGGCATGGAGGCCGCCGTCGAGGTCGCCGAGTGGGCGCAGATCGACACGGAGGTCCGGGCCCTGCTCGGCGACCTCACGGGCGCCTGGCCGGACGACCTCGAGCTGAGCTACGAGCACGGCTGACGGCGGGCCCGCCGGGGCGGTACCGGTCCCCGCTGGTGAGCGTTCCGTGGAGGTTGCATCCTCGGCTCGGTGAGCGCCGACCCGGGCGCGGCCCCTGCGGGAGGATGGCGCGCGTGGATCTCCGGAAGACCCGATCTGTCCCGAGTGCCCTGATCCTGCTGACCCTCGCCGGCTGCGGCGTCGGCCACGCCGCCACCCCGGCGCCGTCGACGTCCGCGGCGGCGGACGTGCGCGTCCGCGACGTGGAGCCCGGCACGCTCGCCCTCGAGGGGGACGACCCCGCCGGGCTGAGCGTCGCCGCGAGCCGGCTCGTCTTCGACGCCGCGCCCGTGGTCGTCGTCGCGGCGGCCGGCGACGACACCGCGCTGCCGGCCCTGTCGGCCGCCGCCGTCGCGCTGCGCGCACCGGCGCTGCTCGTGCCCGACGCGGGCGCCGAGGTCCTCGCCCGGGAGGCCGAGCGCCTCGGGGCGCGCGCCGCCGTCGTCGTGCAGGACGCGCCCGCGGAGATCGAGGTCCGGGACGCCACGGCGCCGTCCGCCGGCCCCGGAGCCGACCTCGCCGAGCGCGCCGCCCGGGACGCGGGGCTCGAGGTCGTGCGCCTGGACCCGGACGACGTCGGGCACGGCGGGGGAGGGTCCGCGGCCGCCCGCGACGCCGAGCCCGTCCTGCATCCGGACGACCTCGCGGACCTGCGGGACGAGCTCGGCCTGGCCGGCGACGAGCCGCCGCTGCTCACCGAGGTGCTCGTGCTGACCGACCCCGAGCCCGGCCAGGAGGCCGCGGTCGCCACGCTCCAGGCGGCGGGCGCCGTGCCGTTCGCCGTGCCGGGCGGGGACCTCGCCGCGGACGGCGACGCCCTGCGGCGGGTCGACGAGGCGCACGCGCTCACGGTCGTCGGCGTCGGCCGGCGGTTCGCGGACGCCGACCGTCTGGCCTGGCAGGTGCGGGCCGCGGAGACCGGTGCGCTGCTGCCCACCGGCTCGCAGCGCGCGCTGCCGGCGCGGTACGTGGCGACGACGGCGGTGCGGGGGCAGGACCCGGGCCGCGCCGTCGAGCGGGCCGCGGCCGCCGCCGGCGCGGCGGCCGAGACCCCGACGGCCGAGGCCCCGACGTCCGAAGGCGCGACGGCCGACGGCCCCGTCGTGCCGACGGTGGTGGTCGAGGCCGTCACGCGGCAGGTCTCCGCCGGGCCGGACGGCGACCACGTGCGGGCCGTGCCGGTCGCGGACCTCGAGCCGGTCGTGGACGCCGCGCGCGCCGCCGGCCAGCAGGTGCTGCTGGAGGTCGAGGGCGGCGGCGTGCGCCTCGACGACCAGCTGCGGGGGATCGAGCCGCTGCTGCGCCGCGCCGGCGTGGGCGTCGTCCTGCACCCGGAGCAGCGGCGCTCGGGCGCGGGGCTCGACCGCGGCGGCAGCGTGCCGGTCGGCGAGCTGCAGGCCGCGGTGGACTACCTTGCGAACGTGGTGACCGACGCCGATCTGCCTCAGACCCTGCTCGTGGTGCACGACCTCGACGACGCCGTCGGGGGTGCCGACGCGCTCGTCCCGCGGCCGCAGGTGGCCGTGCTCGACGCCGACGCGCTGGAGGGGGCCCGGTGACCGCCGGCGACGCGCTGTCGCTGGTGCCGTGGCCGACGGCGGTGGACCGCCTCGACGCGCCGCCGCTCGCCGTCGGGAGCGTCCGCGTCGCCGGCGAGGACGTGCCGGTGGAGCTGGTCGCCGAGCTGCTCGAGCCGGTCGGTGTCGCCGTCGCGCCGGCGAGCGACGCCGGCGCCGGGCCCGACGGCGCGGGGCCCGCCGGCGCCGGGCCCGACGGCGCGCGCGGCGCCGCGGGCGACGTCGTCCTGCTCGACCTGCGCCTCGACCCGGACGCCGGGCCGGCGGGCAGCGACAGCCCGGAGCGGTACACCCTCGCCGTCGGGCCGGACGGCCTCGAGGCGCGCGCCGCGGAGCCCGTCGGCCTGCTGCACGCCGTGCGCACCCTGCGCCAGCTCGTCACCCGTCCCGCGCTCGACGCCGGCACCGCCGCGGTGACCGGCGCGTCGCCCACGGTGCCCGCCGTCGTCGTCCGCGACGCGCCGCGCTACGCCTGGCGCGGGCTGTCCTTCGACGTCGTGCGGCACTGGTTCGGCCCGGCGGACGTGCGCGCGGTGGTCGACCTGCTCGGGGCGTACAAGCTGCGCGTGCTGCACCTGCACCTCACCGACGACCAGGGGTGGCGCGTCGAGATCCCGTCCCGCCCGGCGCTCACCGAGCGGTCCGGCGGCACGCAGGTGGGCGGCGCCGTGCCGGCGGGGCAGCGGGGCTACCTCACGGTCGAGGAGTACCGCGACCTGCAGGCGTACGCGGCCGCGCGGCACGTGACGATCGTGCCGGAGGTGGACCTGCCGGGGCACACGAACGCCGCCACCCACGCCTACGGCGAGCTCACGCCGGACGGCACCCCGACCGACACGTACGACGGCACCGAGGTCGGCTTCTCGCGGCTGTGGGCCGACGTGCCCGCCACCGAGCCGTTCCTGCGCGACGTGCTCGGCGACCTCGCGCGCATGACCGACGGGCCGTGGCTGCACGTCGGCGGCGACGAGGCCCCCAAGGTCGAGCCCGCGGAGTACGCGGCGATCATGGAGCTGGCCCAGCGGATCGTGCGCGAGGCGGGCAAGACGCCGGTGGCCTGGCAGGAGGCGGCGCGCGCCGCCGTCGAGCCCGGCACGGTGCTGCAGTTCTGGGACCCGCGGCCCGACGGCGGCGCGGCCGCGCCGTTCGAGCGCGCCGCGGCGGCGGGCGCGACGTTCGTCGCCTCGCCCGGCTCGCGGGCCTACCTCGACATGAAGTACGCGCCCGGCCACCCGCTCGGCCTGGAGTGGGCGGGCCACGTCGAGGTCCGCGACGCCTACGACTGGGACCCGGCGGGGTCGGTGCCCGGCGTGCCGGCCTCGGCGGTCGTCGGGGTCTCCGGCGCGGTGTGGACCGAGACGCTCACGACGCGCGACGAGCTGTTCTCGATGCTGCTGCCGCGCCTGCCCGCGCTGGCCGAGGTGGCGTGGAGCCCGGTCGAGGCGCGGGACTGGGACGGGTTCGCCGCGCGCCTGGCCGGCCAGGCGCCGGTGTGGCGCGCGCTCGGGTGGGCGTTCCACCCGTCGCCGCAGATCTCCTGGTGACCCCGGTGGCTCAGACCCAGGACCGCAGCCGGACGACCTCGCGCCAGTAGTCGTACGGCACCTGCATCGCCGTCCACAGCGGGTAGAAGATCGCGGACACCAGGCAGATCGCGGTCACGACGCCGACGATCGCCCCGACCACGGCGGCGCGCCGGCGAGGCCGCTGCTCGGTCCGCTCCAGCGCCACCACGCCCACGTAGACGAGCGTGAGCACCACCCACGGCGTGAACGCGATCGTGTAGAAGGTGAACACGGTCCGGCCGAGGTACTGGAACCACGGCAGCCAGCCGGCGATCGTGCCGGACAGCACGGCCAGCGCGCGCCAGTCCCGACGCGTGACGCCCAGGTACACCACGACGACGATCGCCAGGGCCGCGAGCCACCACAGCAGCGGGTTGCCGAGCGAGGTGATCGCCTGCACGCAGTCGCCGGCCGCGTCGGCCGGGCAGGTGCCCTCGCCCGGCGGGTGCTTCTCCCAGTAGAACGACGTGGGCCGCCACTGGATGATCCAGCCGAACGGGTTGGCCGCGTACGCGTGCGCCGAGTCCAGCCCGGTGTGGAACGTCCACATCTCCGCGTGGTAGTGCACGAACGAGCGCAGCGACTCGGGCAGCCACGTCACGCCCTGCCCAGGGTTGTCCGCGGCCCACTGGCGGAGGTACGCGCCCGGCGTGGCGAACCAGGACCACCAGCTCGCGACGTAGACGACGACGGCGGTGGGCACCATCTGCAGGAAGGCCGGCACGCCGTCGGCGAGCAGCCCGTCCTCCCACCAGCGGCCCACGCCGGCGGCGCGGCGCGCGGCGAGGTCCCACGCGACGGTGAGCAGGCCGAACGCGGCGAGGAAGTAGACGCCCGACCACTTGGTGCCGCAGGCCAGGCCGAGCGAGACGCCCGCGGCCAGCCGCCACCAGCGCAAGCCCAGGCGCGGGCCGTACCGGCCGACCGTCCCGCCGGCGTCGACGATCGCCCCCACCCGTGCGGCGAGGCGACGCCGCGCCCACTCCCGGTCGAGCAGCAGGCAGCCGAACGCCCCCAGGACGAACAGCATGAGGAACTGGTCGAGCAGCGCGGTGCGCGAGTGCACGATCGCCTCGCCGTCCACCGCCATGAGCAGGCCCGCGACCAGCCCCATCGCCGTCGAGGCGAACAGGCGCCGGGCGATGCGCGTCACCAGCAGCACGGCCAGCACGCCGACGACGCAGCTGGCCAGCCGCCAGGCGAAGGAGCTGGCGGCCCCGCCGCCGAGGTCCATGCCCAGCGCGATGAGCCACTTGCCCACCTGCGGGTGCACCACGTACGCGGCCCGCTCCAGGTAGGACGTGACGTCGCCGGCCACGAACGCGGGGTTCGGCTCGTCCGGCCACTGCGCCTCGAAGCCCAGGCGGCCCAGCGTCCAGGCGTCCTTGACGTAGTAGGTCTCGTCGAACACCAGGGCGTGCGGCCGGCCCAGGTCCCAGAACCGCAGCACCGCCGCGAGCGCCGCGACGGCGAGGGCGCCGACCCAGCCCCACCGGCGGTCGTGCAGCGTGGCGCCGAGCGCCAGGCGACGGGTCCCCAGCAGCGCGCGCAGCAGACGGTCGCGCGTCGGCGGCTCGGCGGCGGCCGGCGTGGTGGTGAGGGCGCCGCGCGCCAGGTCCTCGCCCGCGGGCCCGGGGACGTCGGTCACCGCCACATCGTAGGCGTGCGACCCTGGGAGCCATGACCTCCCCGCAGCCAGGAACGGCCACCGCCGGCGCGCCCGAGGCCGGGGCGCTCGTCCTGGCCGCCACCCCGATCGGCAACGCGGAGGACGCCTCGCCGCGCCTGCGCCGCCTGCTCGCGGAGGCCGACGTCGTCGCCGCCGAGGACACCCGCCGCCTGCACGCCCTCGCCGACCGGGTGGGTGTCGCCGTCGGCGGCCGCGTCGTCTCGTACCACGAGCACAACGAGACGGCGCGCGCCGACGAGCTGCTCGACGTCGTCGACGGCGGCGGCACCGTCGTCGTGGTCACCGACGCGGGCATGCCGTCCGTCTCCGACCCCGGCTACCGCGTCGTCGCCCGGGCCGTGGAGCGCGACCTGCGGGTGACCGCGGCGCCCGGCCCGTCGGCCGTGCTCACCGCGCTGGCGCTGAGCGGCCTGCCCACCGACCGGTTCACCTTCGAGGGCTTCGTGCCGCGCAAGCCGGGGGAGCGGTCGCGGGCGCTCGCGGCGCTCGCCGCCGAGCCGCGCACGATGGTGTTCTTCGAGGCCCCGCACCGCATCGCCGCGACGCTCGAGGCCATGGCGGACGGCTTCGGCGCCGAGCGCCCGGCCGCCGTCGCGCGCGAGCTGACCAAGACCTACGAGGAGGTGCTGCGCGCCCCGCTCGGCGAGCTCGCCGCGACGGTGGCGGCGCGCTCGGCCGACGGCGAGGGGCTGCGCGGGGAGATCTGCGTCGTCGTCGGCGGCGCGCCGGCGGCCCGCACGGCCAGCGTCGAGGAGCTCGTGGGGGAGGTGCTCGACCGCGTCGCGTCCGGCGAGCGGCTCAAGGACGCGGCCGGTGACGTCGCCGCGGCGGCGGGCGTCTCGCGCCGCGACCTCTACAACGCGGCCCTCGCCGCGAGATAGAGAGCCCTCCGGCCGAGATAGAGAGCCTCTCGGCCGAGATAGAGAGCCTCGCGGCCGAGATAGAGAGCCCTCCGGTCGAGATAGAGACTGACCTCTCTATCTCGGCGACGGAGTTCTCTATCTCGCGGACCGGGGTCTCTATCTCGGGAGCGTCTCTGTCTCGGCGGGTCAGAGGGCGGTGCTCGGCGTCAGGTCGACGCCCGCCGCGGCGAGCTCGCGCCGCGCGGCCTCGCCCTGCTCGGGGGAGACGGGGATCGTCAGGTCGGTCAGGACCCGGGCGCCGAACCCGGCCTTCACCGCGTCGAGCGCGGTGTGCTTGACGCAGTGCGACTCCACGAGCCCGACGACGTCCACGACCTCGACGTCCGCGTCCCGCAGGATCTGCTCGAGCGTGCGGCCGGCGTACTCCACGCCGTCGAACCCGGAGTAGCCGGGGTCGAACTGGCCCTTCTTCACCTGGGCGTCGAACGCGATGCCGGCCAGCGCCGGGTGCAGCTCGGCCCCGGGCGAGTCGGCGACGCCGTGCGGCGGCCAGGAGTCCACGAAGTCCGGCTCGTCCGAGAAGTGCGTGCCGGGGTCGACGTGCCAGTCCTGCGTCGTGACGACGGCGGCATAGCGGTCGCGGTGCGCCCGCACGTAGGCGGCGACGTCCTCGGCCACCTTGTTCCCGCCCTCGACGGCGAGCTCGCCGCCCTCGCAGAAGGTGGGCTGGACGTCGACGACGAGGAGCGCGCGCGTGGTCATGCGCCCACTCTGCCACCGGGCGCCGGCGTGCGGCAGCGTGCGGTCGTCGCCGGGTGGCCGGTCGGTGCTCGGCGGGGTCAGTGCACGGGCGGCGGGGGGATCTCCGGCAGCGTCGGCGGCGTCGCCTCGGCCTCGGACGGCGCCGCGACGGGCATGTCGTCGTCCGCCGCGCCGGCGTCGCCGTCCGCGGGGCGGCCGTCCGGCGCGATCGGCTCGCCGGCCTCGCCCTGGCGGACGTCGCCGTCGTGCGTCTCGCCCCCGCCGTGCCCGCCCAGCTGGTGGAGCCCTGCCGCCGCGGCGAGCACCACGCCCAGCACCGTCCTGTGCATCTCATCCTCTCCCGGGACGCCGGCGCGTCCCTCGGCCCCGAGTCTGGTGCGGGGTCGACGGGGTCGCACGACGGGGTCGCACGACGGAGTCGCACGACGGGGGTCGCACGACGGGCGACGGCGGTCCACGGCGCCATGGTGGCCCGGACGGCGGCGCGATCCCGCCGTCCGGGCCACGATGGAGCCGTGGACGCACGACGTCTCGGCGGGCTGGCCGCCGCCGCGCTGCTGCTCGCCGCCTGTGGCGGGGGCACGGCCACGCCCACCCCGGCGCCCACGACCGGCTCCACGACCGGCTCTGCGACCGGCTCCGCCTCGCCGTCGCCCGGTGGCCCGAGCCCGTCCGGCGCGCCCACCGCGAGCCCCACGCCGACCCCCACGCCGACCCCCACGGCGAGCGCCGCCGCCTGGCCCGCCCCCGCGCTGCCTGCCGGCGCCGTCACGGCCCGCGCCGAGACGGTCGCCGACGACCTCGACGTGCCGTGGGGCCTCGCGCCCCTGCCCGACGGCCGCCTGCTGGTGAGCCTGCGCGACGCCGCCCGGCTCGTCGTGGTCGACCCCGCCTCGGGCGACGTGGCCGACGTCGGCGGGCCGGGGGCCGAGCGCCTCGCCGCCGAGACCGTGCCGCTGGGCGAGGGCGGCCTGCTCGGCGTCGCCGTCGCGCCCACCGGTGCGGGGGCGGGCGGGGCGGCCACGCCGGACGCCGGCGTGGCGCCGGCCCGCGACGACGCCGTGACCGTCGTCGTCTACCGCACCGGCGCCGACGACAACGCCGTGCTGACCGGCGCCCTGCACCTCGGCGGCGCGGCCCCGCGGCTCGACCGCCTCGCCACCGTGCTCGACGGCATCCCGAGCGCGGCCAACCACGACGGCGGGCAGGTGGCGTTCGGCCCCGACGGGCACCTGTGGGTCACCACCGGCGACGCCGGCGAACGCGGCGCCGCGCAGGACCCGGGCTCGCTCGCGGGCAAGGTGCTGCGGGTGACGCTCGACGGCGACCCCGCCCCGGGCAACCCGACGGCCGGGTCACCCGTGTGGAGCCGCGGGCACCGCAACGTCCAGGGCATCGGCTGGGACCCGGCCGGCCGGGCGTTCGCCAGCGAGTTCGGGCAGGACACCTGGGACGAGCTCAACCTGCTCGTGCCCGGCGGCGACCACGGCTGGCCCGACGTCGAGGGCCGGGCCGGCGGCGGGGGGAGCCCGGCGGTGCCGGGCACCTCGCTCCCGGAGACGGTCGACGGGCGCGTGCAGCCGCTCGCCACGTGGGCCACGGACGAGGCGTCGCCGTCGGGCCTGGCGGTGACGCCCGACGCCGTCTACCTCGCCGGCCTGCGCGGCGAGCGGCTGTGGCGGGTGCCGTTCGACGTCGAGCCCGGCCGGGCGCCGTCGACGGACCCGGCGGCCGCGCCGGGCCTCGGCGAGCCGCAGGCGCTGCTCGACGGCGAGCACGGCCGGCTGCGCGCCGTCGCGGCGGCCGGCGAGGGCGCGCTGTGGGTGCTGACGAACAACACCGACGGGCGCGGCGACCCGCGCGCCGGGGACGACCGGCTGCTGCGGGTGACCCTCGGGCCGGCCGGCTGAGCGACGCCGTCGACGCGCCCCGCGACGTCACTACGATGGACCCCATGCCCGAGGCCGCGAAGTCCTTCTACCTGACGACCCCGATCTACTACGTCAACGACGCCCCGCACATCGGGCACGCGTACACGACGGTGGCCGCCGACGTCGTCACCCGCTGGCACCGCCAGCGCCAGGAGGACGTGTGGTTCCTCACGGGCACGGACGAGCACGGCGAGAAGGTGCTGCGCACCGCCGAGAAGAACGGCGTCTCGCCGCAGGAGTGGGCCGACCGGCTCGTGGGGTCGGCGTGGCAGCCGGTGCTCGAGACGATCGACGCCCGCAACGACGACTTCATCCGCACCACCCAGGAGCGCCACGTCGTCGCGGTGCAGAAGTTCCTGCAGGGCCTGTACGACGCCGGCGAGATCTACAAGGGCGCCTACGAGGGCCCGTACTGCGTGGGCTGCGAGGAGTACAAGCTCCCCGGTGAGCTGCTGGACGGCACCGGCGAGTACGAGGGCCAGAAGGTCTGCCCGATCCACCTGCGCCCCGTCGAGATGCTCGCGGAGGAGAACTACTTCTTCCGCATGAGCGCCTACGCCGACCGGCTGCTCGCCCTGTACGAGGAGCACCCGGAGTTCGTGCAGCCGGCCAGCGCCCGCAACGAGGTCGTCGGGTTCGTCAAGCAGGGCCTGCAGGACCTGTCGATCTCGCGGTCCACGTTCGACTGGGGCATCCCGATCCCGTGGGACGACAAGCACGTGCTGTACGTGTGGTTCGACGCGCTGCTCAACTACATGACCGCGGTGGGCTACGGGTCCGACGACGCGGCGGAGCGCGAGCGGTTCGCCCGCACGTGGCCGGCGGACGTGCACCTGGTGGGCAAGGACATCCTGCGCTTCCACGCCGTCATCTGGCCGGCCATGCTCATGGCGGCGGGGCTGCCGCTGCCGAAGCAGGTCTTCGCGCACGGCTGGCTGCTGGTCGGCGGCGAGAAGATGAGCAAGTCGCGCCTGACGGGCATCGCGCCGAGCGACATCATCGACACCTTCGGCTCGGACGCGTTCCGCTACTACTTCATGCGGACCATCGGGTTCGGCGGCGATGGCTCGTTCTCCTGGGAGGACATGGTCGCGCGGTACAACGGCGAGCTGGCGAACGGGTTCGGCAACCTCGCCTCGCGCACGGCCGCGATGATCGGCAAGTACTTCGGCGGCGCGCTGCCGGCGGCGGGCGCCCGCACCGAGCTGGAGACCGACCTCGAGGCCGTGGCGGCCAAGGCCGTGGCCGACGCCGAGGCCGCGATCGACCGCCTGGCGATCCACGACGCCGTCGCGGCGGTGTGGACGCTGGTCGACGCCACCAACGGGTACCTCACCGAGACCCAGCCGTGGAAGGTGGCCAAGGAGCCGGGCGAGACCGACGCCGACGGCAAGGGCGTGGACGGCGGCCGCCTGGCGACGTCGCTGGTCACCGCCGCCGAGGCGCTGCGCGCGCTGGCGGTGCTGCTGCACCCGGTGACGCCGAAGGCGGCGGCGCGGCTGTGGGAGGCGCTCGGCGCCGAGCCGGTCCTCGGCCCGGTCGCGGCCCAGCCGGTCGCCTCGGCGGCGTCGTTCGGCGTGCTGCCGGCCGGCACCCCCGTCACCAAGGGCGCCGCCCTGTTCCCGCGCCTGGACGAGGACGCCTGAGCGGTGGCCCGCACGCGCGAGCGCGGCTTCCCGGCCGACCCGGAGCCGCTGCCGGTCCCGGTCGCGGACAACCACACCCACCTGGACGCGATCGCCGCGGTCTACCTCGACCGGGCGGGCAGCCATCCCGGCCCGGACGGCGGCCCCGCCGTCGCGCCGACGGTGGCCGAGCACGTCGCCCGGGCGGCGCGGACCGGCGTCGACCGCATGGTCCAGGTCGGCTGCGACCTGGACGCCGTGCGCTGGACCGACGCCCTGCTGCGCGAGCGCGCCGCCGACGGCGCGCTCGCGCACCCCGGGCTGGTGGGGGCCGTGGCCGTCCACCCCAACGAGGCCACGCTGCACGCCGGCGTCGACGAGGTCGGCCCGGACGGGCTGGAGCCGGCGCCGGAGCCCCGGCACGCCAAGTCGCTCGACGAGGCGATCGCCGAGGTCGCGGCCGTGGCGCGGGCCAACGACCGGGTGCGCGCGATCGGCGAGACGGGCATGGACCTGTTCCGCACCGGCCCGCGCGGCGCGCAGGTGCAGCGCGAGTCGTTCCGCGCGCACGTCGCGCTGGCCAAGGAGCTCGGGCTGGCGCTGCAGATCCACGACCGCGACGCGCACGCCGAGGTCATCGAGGTGCTGCTCGCCGACGGCGCCCCCGAGCGCACGGTGTTCCACTGCTACTCCGGCGACGCGGAGATGGCGCGCGTGTGCGCCGAGCACGGGTGGTACCTGTCCTTCGCCGGGCCGGTCACCTACAAGGCCAACGAGCACCTGCGCGCCGCGCTGCGCGCCGTGCCGCTCGAGCTCGTCCTCGCCGAGACCGACGCGCCCTACCTCACCCCGCACCCGTACCGCGGGCAGCCCAACGCCCCGTTCGCCGTCGCGCACACCGTGCGCGCCATGGCCGCGGTGCTCGAGCGGCCCCTGGAGGAGGTGTGCGCCGCCGTGTCCGCGAGCACGGCGCGCGTGTACGGCACGTGGTGAGGCGCAGCCCGCGCAAGGGCCGGCACGCCGGCGCGCCCGCGCCCCGGCTGTCCACGCCCCGCCTGCCCGCCCTCCGCCTCCCGGTCCTCCGCCTGCCGGTCCCCCGCCTGCCGGGGTCCTCGCGCGCGTCCCGCGCCGGCGCGCCGTCGCCGCGCCGCGCCGCGCACGCCGCCACCCGGCCCGAGGACGTCGTCGGCCGCTCGACCGCCGTGCAGGCGCCGCCCGCGACGGGCGTCGCGGCCGACGCGCCCGCGCTGCGCCCCGGCGCGCGCCGCGCCCTGCACGTCGTGGTCGTGCTGGCCCTCGCCGGCTCCACCTACGCCGTGGCCGACGCGCACAGGACGGTGACGATCGACGACGACGGGCGCATCCGCACCGTGTCGGCCTACGGCCGCACGGTGGGGGACGTGCTGGCCTTCCAGGGCGTCGAGCTCGAGGACGACGACCACGTCCAGCCCGCCGTGGGCGCCCCGGCCGCCGACGGCGGCACGATCGTGGTGCGCTCCAGCCGGGTGGTCACCCTCGTGGTGGACGGCGAGAGCGAGACCTTCGAGACCACCGCGCTCACCGTCGGCGACCTCGTCGCCGCCCTCGGCGAGCGCGGCGACGGCGCGGTGGCGTCCGCGTCGCGCAGCACGCCGCTGGGGCGCGAGCCGGTGCGCGTGTCCACCCTCAAGACCGTCAGCGTGGCGGTGGACGGGACCGTGCTGCCGATCCGCACCACGCAGGCCACCGTGCGCGACGTCCTCGCCGACGCCGGCATCACCCTGGCCGAGGAGGACGCGACGTCGGTGCCGCTCGCCGCCGCGGCCACCGACGGGATGCTCGTGCTGGTCTCGCGCGGCGAGACCGGGTCGGACTCGACCACCGAGGTGCTGCCCTTCGAGACCACCACGATCGAGGACCCGAGCCTGCCCGAGGGCTACCGCCACGTGCGGACCGTCGGCCGGCCGGGGGAGGCGACGACGACGTACGCCGTGCGCACGCTGGACGGCGCGGAGGTGGAGCGCACCGTCGCCTCGCGCGTGGTCACCCGCGAGCCGCAGGACGAGGTCGTCGTCGTCGGCACCATGGACCCCGGCGCGGTGGTGGTCGACCCGGGATCGGCGAGGTCCGCCGCCCGGGCGCTGGCCGCCGAGCGCGGGTGGGGCGACACCCAGTTCGTCTGCCTCGACAAGCTGTGGACCAAGGAGTCGGGCTGGCGCGTCGACGCCGACAACCCGTCGTCGAGCGCCTACGGCATCCCGCAGGCGCTGCCCGGCTCCAAGATGGCCTCGGCGGGCGCGGACTGGCGCACCAACGCGGTGACCCAGATCGAGTGGGGGCTCGGCTACATCGCGGGCCGCTACGGCACGCCGTGCGGGGCGTGGGCCAAGTCGCAGGCGGCGGGCTGGTACTGACGGGCACGCTGACCGGCGCTCTGAGCCGGGACGATGACCGGGAGGCACCGGCACGGAGGCCGGTCGAGCCGGTCCGTGGCCGGGTTCACCCGGGGACATTTCGGACATCGAGGCATCAGACGGGGCATGTCGCCGCGCTTCCGCTTGGCGCTTGATAACGAACCGGTTACGGTCGCCGACAGTGCCTGCCGGATCCGCCGGCGGGCTCGGCAGAGAGCTTGGGACGCGTGACCGCTCCGAACACCGAGAACACCACCGCAGCACGCCGCCGTCGCTGGCCCCTCGTGGCCGGCCTCACCGCGGGCGCCCTCGCCGTCTCCGGCGGCGCGTTCGCCTACGCCGACGCGCGCAAGACGGTGACCCTCGACGTCGACGGCAACGTCACCACGGTGACCACCTTCGCCGGCTCGGTCGAGGGTCTCCTCGACGCCCAGGGGGTGCGCGTCGGCGAGCGCGACGCCGTCGCCCCCGCCGAGGCCGCCTCGCTGCGCGACGGCGCCGAGATCGTCGTGCGCTACGGCCGCGAGGTGACCCTGCAGACCGACGGCGAGCAGTCCGACGTGTGGGTCACCGCCCTCGACGCGGGGGAGGCGCTCGACCGCCTCGCCTCGCGCGGCGGTGACGTCCGCCTCGTCGCGTCGCGCTCCGGCGACCGCGCCTCGCTGGCCCTGCGGCTGGCGCACGGCGGCGGCCCGGTCGCCGTCGTGGCCGACGGCGAGACCCGCACGGCCAAGGACTCCGGCAAGGGCGTCGACGCGCTGCTGAGCAGCGTCGACGTGACGATCGACGGCGACGACCGCGTGAGCGTCGCGGCGCCCGAGGACGTCGGCGTGCCGCAGGGCGAGGCCGAGGTCGCCGTCGTCGTGCAGCGCGTGGAGACCAAGGACGTCTCCACCGAGAAGCCGATCCCGTTCAAGACCGTGACGAAGGAGGACCCCGAGCGGTACTCCGACCTCGACCCGGAGGTCACGCAGGAGGGCGTCGAGGGCGTGCACACCACGGTGGAGCGCGTCACCACGGTGGACGGCAAGGAGGAGTCCCGCGAGCTCGTCTCCGAGGGCGACACCACGCCGCCGGTCGACGAGGTCGTGGTGAAGGGCACCAAGGAGCGCCCGGAGCCGGAGCCGGAGCCCGAGCCGGCGCGGGAGTCGTCGTCCTCGTCGTCGTCCTCGTCCTCGTCGTCGTCCTCCTCGTCGTCCGGCGAGGGCTCGTCGGGCGGCGGCGGGTCGGACGGCTCCGCCGCGACGGGGTCGGCGCCGACCAGCGGCGTCTGGGCGAAGCTGGCCCAGTGCGAGTCGGGCGGCAACCCGTCGACCAACACCGGCAACGGCTACTACGGCCTCTACCAGTTCTCGCTGTCGACGTGGCAGGCGGTCGGCGGCAGCGGCCTGCCGTCCGAGGCCTCGGCGGCCGAGCAGACCAAGCGCGCGCAGATCCTCCAGCAGCGCGCCGGCTGGGGCCAGTGGCCGCACTGCGCGGCCAAGCTCGGGCTGCTGTGACGCATCCCTCGGCGGCGGCGCCGCGCGGCTGACGCGCGCAGCGCCGCCGCGGGGTCGAAGACCCGCCTGACGACGCCGGTCGCCCCAGCACGGAGCGGCCGGCGTCGTCGCGCCGGGACCGCCCGCCGGCGGCCGCAGGGCCGCCGCCGGCCCGGTTGCCCGGGTGCATGGTTTGGCTTTCAATAACGAATCGGTTACGGTCGAGTGTCTTCGCGCGCCGCCGGCTGTGACGTGGTGTAGCGCGCGACCCCCTCCCTTCGGCCCGGCACCGGGCCGTGACAGCCGGATCGGCCTGTCGAGCCCCGTATGCGTCGTGTGCGTACGAAGGCGTCCCGCGCCGCAGAGGTCCCCGACCTCGGCTCGACCCCGCCGTGCCCGGAAGGCACGTCCCCGAGGAACCGCGTGACTGACCACACCCAGACCCCCGCCCAGCCGGACGACCTCGCGACCGCGCAGATCCCCGCCGTCGCCGACCCGGCCACCTCCGACGCCACCCCCGGTGCCTCCCGCCGGGCGCTCCGCGCCGGCGCCCGCCGGCGCCGCCTGCCGTGGGTCGCCGGCCTCACCGCGGCCGCCCTCGCCGTCTCCGGCGGCGCCGTCGCCTACGGCAACGCCCGCAAGAGCGTGACGCTCGACGTGGACGGCAAGGTCACCACCGTGTCGACGTTCGCCGGCTCCGTCGAGGGCGTCCTCGAGGCGGAGGGCGTGCGCGTCGGCGAGCGCGACGTCGTCGCCCCCGCCACGGACGCCGCCCTCACCGAGGGCGCCGAGATCGTGGTGCGCTACGGCCGCCAGGTGACCCTGCAGACCGACGGCAAGCAGTCCGACGTATGGGTCACGGCCCTCGACGCGGACGAGGCGCTCACCTCGCTGCAGCACCGCGGCGGCGACGTGGCGCTCGTCGCCTCCCGCTCCGGCGAGCGCGCCGACCTCGGGCTGCGGCTCGACGCCGAGGGGCCCGTGGCGGTCGTCGCCGACGGGAAGACCAGCGTGGCCCCGGACGGGTCCGTGGGCCTGGCGGGTGTGCTCGAGGCCGCGAAGGTGACGATCGACGGCGACGACCGCGTGCGCGTGGTCGAGGCCGCGGACGCCGGCGTCGACACGTCCGCGGCGGACGCCCCGGGCGTCGCCGTCGTCGTGCAGCGCGTCGAGACCAAGGACGTCACCACCAGGACGGCGATCCCGTTCGAGACGCAGAAGAAGAAGGACGACGGCCTCTACACCGGCGAGTCCAAGGTGGCCCAGGAGGGCGCCGAGGGCGAGCGCACGCTCGTCGAGCGCGTCACCACGGTGGACGGCAAGGAGGAGTCGCGCACCAAGGTCTCGGAGAAGACCACCAAGGAGCCGACGGCGAAGGTGGTGCTCGAGGGCACCAAGGAGCGCCCGGCCCCGCGGCCCGAGACCGCGTCGCGCTCCGAGAGCCGGTCGTCCGGCTCCTCGTCCTCCGGCCCGTCGGTGTCCGGCTCGCCGCGGGCGATCGGCAAGCAGCTCGCCGCGGCGCGCGGCTGGACCGGCAGCCAGTGGACCTGCCTCGAGAGCCTGTTCGAGAAGGAGTCCGGCTGGAACCCCTCCGCCGACAACCCGTCGTCGAGCGCCTACGGCATCCCGCAGGCCCTGCCCGGCTCGAAGATGGCCTCGGCCGGCGCCGACTGGCGCACCAACCCGGCCACCCAGATCACCTGGGGCCTGGACTACATCGCCGGTCGCTACGGCACGCCGTGCGCCGCGTGGAGCCACTCCCAGTCGGTGAACTGGTACTGAGCCTCCTCCCTGCGGGGGCCGGCCAGAGCCGGCCCCGGCAGGCGCCTGGCATAGGCTCCTGCGCATGAACGACACCCCTGGCGCCCTGCTCGGTCCCGCGGACATCCGGGACCTGGCAGGGCGCCTCGGCGTCCGCCCCACCAAGACGCTCGGCCAGAACTTCGTGCACGACGCCGGCACGGTGCGCAAGATCGTGCGCGCCGCCGGCGTGGAGCCGGGCCAGCGCGTCGTCGAGGTGGGCCCCGGGCTGGGCTCGCTGACGCTCGGCTTGCTCGAGGCCGGCGCGTCCGTCGTCGCCGTCGAGATCGACCCGGTCCTCGCGGGCCAGATCGCCGCGACCGTGGCGCAGCGGGCGCCCGAGGCCGCCGGCCGGTTCGAGGTGGTGACCTCCGACGCGCTCGACGTCACGGAGCTGCCGGGCGAGCCGCCCACCGCGCTCGTGGCCAACCTGCCCTACAACGTCGCGGTCCCGGTGCTGCTCACCATGCTCGAGCGGTTCGGCTCGCTGCGACGGGTCCTGGTGATGGTGCAGGCCGAGGTCGCCGACCGGCTGGCCGCGGCCCCCGGCTCCAAGGTCTACGGCGTGCCGTCGGTCAAGGCCGCCTGGTACGCCCGCACGTGGCGCTCGCTGAACGTCAGCCGCAACGTCTTCTGGCCCGTGCCCAACGTCGACTCCGCGCTGGTGGCGATGGAGCGGCGCGAGCCGCCCGTCACCACCGCGACCCGTGAGCAGGTGTTCTCCGTCGTGGACGCCGCCTTCGCCCAGCGGCGCAAGACGCTGCGCGCGGCGCTCGCGGGCCGATTCGGCTCGGCCGCCGCCGCCGAGGCGGCGCTGCGGGCCGCGGGCGTCGACCCGTCGGCGCGCGGCGAGACCCTCGGCATCGCCGAGTTCGCCCGGGTCGCCGAGCAGCTGCCCGGCGCCGCCGTCGGGGGAGCGGCGGACGCGACGGGCGACGACGGGGGCGACGACGGGAGCGACGCCGTGCGCCCCGACCCCGCGGCTGGCACGGTGGAGCCGTGATGCCCCGATGAGCCGCCGACTCGCCGCCGCGCCGGCGCCGTCGGTCCGCGTCCGCGCGCCCGGGAAGGTCAACCTCTCGCTGCGCGTGGGCCCGCTCGACGACGACGGCTACCACCCGGTGGTGTCGGTGTTCCAGGCGGTGGCCCTCTACGAGGAGGTCGCCGCCACGCAGGTGGCGCCCGGCTCCGGGATCTCGCTCACCGTGTCGGGGCCCCAGGCCGACCGCGTGCCCACCGACGCCACCAACCTCGCCTGGCGCGCCGCCGAGCTGCTCGCCCGGCACGTGGGCGTCGACCCCGACGTCGCCCTGCACGTCACCAAGGGCGTGCCCGTGGCGGGCGGCATGGCCGGCGGGTCCGCCGACGCCGCCGCGGCCCTGGTCGCGTGCGACGCCCTGTGGGACCTCGGCGTGCCGCGCGCGGAGCTGGCGACGCTGGCCGCCGAGCTCGGCGCTGACGTCCCGTTCTGCCTGCTCGGCCACACCGCCGTCGGCACCGGCCGCGGCGACCTGCTCACCCCCGCGATGACCCGCGGGGAGTTCCACTGGGCGTTCGCGGCGTCCGACGAGGGGCTGTCGACGCCCAAGGTGTACGGCGCGTTCGACGACCTCACCGCCGGCCGGGCGCAGCCGGCGGCCCTGGTGGACGACAACCCGCTCATGCAGGCGCTGCGCGCCGGCGACGCCGTCGCGCTCGGGGCCGCGCTGCACAACGACCTGCAGGAGCCGGCGCTCTCGCTGCGCCCCGCCCTGCGCCGCACGCTCGACCTGGCGCAGGAGGCCGGCGCCCTCGGGTCGCTCGTCTCGGGCTCGGGGCCGACGGTGGCGGCGCTGGCCCGCAGCCGGCAGCACGCCCTCGCGATCGCCGCGACGTGGACGGCGGAGGGCGCCGCCGACTCGGTGTGGACCACCACGGCGCCCGCGCACGGGGCGCGCGTGGTGTCCTGACGCCTCACACGTGCTTGCGCAGCCACTCCAGTTGCGGCGCGAACCGGTACTCCTGGCCGCCCTCGTGGCCGTTGTAGGGGTAGACGTCGATCCGCTTCTCCACGGCCCCGGCGCGCTCGCCCCAGCGGTTGAACGCCGCGTACACCGTGGACGGCGGGCAGATGTCGTCCATGAGCGCCGTCGAGAACAGCGCCGGGGCGGCGGCGCGCTGGGCGAACGTCACGCCGTCCAGGTAGGAGAAGGTGCGCCACACGGCGTCCTCGTGCTCGCGGTGCACCGACAGGTACCGGGTGATCTCGCCGTACGGGAAGCCGTCGGTGATCTGCACCGCCCGGCGGAACTGGCACAGGAACGGCACGTCGGGCAGCGCGGCCGCGACCGGCTCGCCGGCCATCGCCAGCAGCGCGGTCACCGCGATGGTGCCGCCGCCGCCCTGGCTCGTGCCCTTGACCGCCACGCGCGCCGGGTCGACGCCCGGCAGCGCGCGCACCGCGTCGACCGCGCGCACGCCGTCGGTGTAGAAGCGCCGGTAGTAGTGGTCGTGCGGGTCCAGGACGCCGCGCGTCATGAAGCCCGGCGCCGCCGGGCCGTGCCCGACCGGGTCGGGGGTGTCCCCGCCGGACCCCCAGCCCGACCCCTGCCCGCGGGTGTCCATCACCAGGTGGGCGTACCCGGCCGCGGCCAGGCCGAGGCGCTCGTGCGGCAGCCCGCGGCCGCCGCCGTAGCCCAGCAGCTCCACGACGGCCGGCAGCGGGCCGTCCCGGTCGACGTCGTGCCGCGCGGGGCGCACCAGCCACGCCCTGACCGGGTGGCCGCCGAAGCCCGGGAACGTCACGTCGTCGACCACGAGCTCGCCCAGCCCGGCGTCCACCCGCTCCAGCAGGGGGGCGCCGCCCAGCGCGCGCGCCTCGGCGACGGTCCGCAGCCAGAACTCGTCGAAGTCGGACGGCTCGTCCACCGTGGGGGCGTACGCCTCGAGCTGTTCGCGGGGCATGTCGAACTGGGCCATGGGTGCTGGGCTCCTCCTGCCGGGGCGTCGTCGTCGACGCGGGTCGTCGAAGGCACTCTAGCGACGTCACTAGACTCCGAGCAGACCTCTCCCGCACGGTCCCGGCGCCGTGGCCGCAGCCGTCGCGCGGGACGTTCCGGACGGAGGCTGGTGTGCGACGCGGAACGAACCTCCCGCGCGTGGGGGACTTCAACCAGATGGTGGTGCTCGACCAGGTGCGCCGCGCGGTCGGCGGCTCCAGCCGGGTGGAGCTCGCCGCCGCCACGGGCCTGTCCCTGCAGGCGATCTCGAACATCGTCGGGCGCCTCATCGCCCTCGGGCTCGTGGTCGAGGGGGAGCGGCGCGCGGAGGGGCGCGGGAAGCCGCGCACCATGCTGCACCTGGACCCGCAGGGCGCCTACGCCCTCGGGGTGCACATCGACCCCGTGGTGGTGACGTCGGTGCTGGTGGACCTGAGCGGCGACGCGGTCGAGAAG
The DNA here is from genome assembly GCF_046535855.1 of Puerhibacterium sp. TATVAM-FAB25. Classification (NCBI taxonomy): domain Bacteria; kingdom Bacillati; phylum Actinomycetota; class Actinomycetes; order Micrococcales; family Promicromonosporaceae; genus Puerhibacterium; species Puerhibacterium sp. TATVAM-FAB25. Next base: position 90,756 of record NZ_JAXUAK010000009.1, read on the forward strand.
ACGGTGGTCGACACGCCCACCGGCCCCGAGGCGGTGGTCGAGGCGGTGGCCGCCGCGACCCGGGAGATGCTGCAGCGCGCCGGCGTGGAGCGCGCGAAGGTGCTGGGGCTCGGGGTCGCGGCGCCCGGGCCGGTCGACTTCCCGTCGGGCAGCGTGGTGCACCCGCCGCTGCTGACCGGCTGGGACCGCGTGCCTGTCCGTTCGATGGTCGCCGAGGCCACCGGCTTCGACGTGGTCCTGGAGAAGGACGTCTCGGCCGCGATGGTGGCCGAGCTCTGGCGGGGCGAGCGGATGTTGCACGGCACGTCGGTGTTCTTCTACACCGGCTTCGGCGTGGCCGCCGCCGTCGCGGTCGACGGCGAGCTGGTGCGCGGCTCGTCCCGCAACGCGGGGGAGATCGGGCACCTGGTCGTCGACGCCGACGGCCCGCCGTGCACCTGCGGCAGCCGCGGCTGCATCGGCGTGTCCGCCGCCGCGCAGACGCTCGTCGAGGAGGCGGTGGCGCGTGGCGTGCTCGCCTCCGGGACGCCCGCAGCATCGCCCCGCGAGCTGGACGCCGCGCTCACCGCCGTGGGGGAGGCCGCCACGGCCGGCGACACCGCCGCCGCCGAGATCCTCACCGTCTCCGCCCGCCGGGTCGCCCGCGGCATCACCACGGTCGTGGACCTGCTCGACGCCCGGGTCGTGGTCTTCGGCGGGCCGGCCTGGTCACGGCTCGCGCCGCACTACCTGCCCGTGGTCCGGGCGGAGCTGGCCGCCCACGCGACGCTGCGCGAGCTGCACGCCGTGGAGGTGCTCGGCTCGTCGCTGGGCGACCACGTCGGCGCTCTCGGCGCCGCGAGCCTCGTGCTGGACAGGCTGTTCACGCCCCGGACGTCCGACCTCGTCGTCCGGCAGTAGGCGTCCGCCGGCGCCGGACCCGGCCGACCCGAGGCGGGACCGGCCTCCCGAACTTCGCGGGACCCCTTGACACCGATTAAATCCACCGTATTGAGTTAATCCGTCGGTCCCGCCCGCGAATGATCCCGGGCGTCGCACGTGGCAAAGGAGCACCATGCGACCGGTACGACTCACGGCGGCTGCGGCCGCGGCCCTCCTCGTCCTCACCGCCGGAGCGTGCAGCTCCGGCGGCGCCGGGGGCGACGGCGGCGCGACGACGATCAAGATCGCCTACCAGAAGTTCGGCACCTTCACCCAGGCGGACGAGCTGTTCCGCGACGTCAAGGCCGAGTACGAGGAGGCCAACCCCGACGTCACCATCGAGCTGGTGCCCATCGAGGCCAGCCAGAACGACTACTTCACCAAGCTCGCCCTGATGAACCGCTCGCCCAGCACGGCGCCGGACCTCATGTACGAGGACACGTTCATGATCAAGTCCGACGTCGAGGCCGGGTACCTGCTGCCGCTCGACGAGCACCTCGCGGGCTGGGACGAGTGGGACCAGTACGTCGAGGGCGCCAAGGCGGCGGGCCTGGGCGACGACGGCAAGACCTACGGGGTGCCGATGGGCACCGACACCCGCGGCCTGTGGTTCAACACCGAGGTGCTGGCGAAGGCCGGCCTGCCGGCGGACTGGGCACCGAAGTCCTGGGACGAGCTGCTCGAGGCGGCGCGCGCCATCAAGGCGGCCGACCCCGAGGTCGTCCCGCTCAACGTCTACTCGGGCAAGCCGATGGGCGAGGCCTCCACGATGCAGGGCTTCGAGATGCTGCTCTACGGCACCGAGGACCGGCTGTACGACGAGGAGTCCGCCAAGTGGGTCGTGGGGTCGCAGGGCTTCCGCGACGCGCTCGAGTTCGTCCGGACCATCTACACCGAGGGCCTGGCCCCCACGCCGCAGCAGGCGCTGGACCCGAACCTCGGCAGCGTCGTGGCGGGCGAGTGGCTCCCGCAGGGCCGGCTCGGCATCGCGCTCGACGGGTCGTGGATGCCGGGGTCGTGGCTGGAGGAGGGCGAGGCGCCGTGGCCCGAGTGGTCGGAGGTGATGGGCACCGCGGCCATGCCGACCCAGGACGGCGGCGAGCCGGGCGCCGTGAGCATGTCCGGCGGCTGGACCCTCGCGGTCGGCGCCGGCACGCAGAACCCCGACGTCGCGTTCGACGTGCTCACCCACGCGCTGAGCAAGGACAACGCCCTGCGGTTCGCCGTCGAGAACAGCCAGATCGCCGTGCGCGAGGACGTCGCGGCCGAGCCGGAGTACCTCGAGGCGAACCCCACGACGAAGTTCTTCTCCGACCTCGTGGAGGTCACCCACTTCCGGCCCGCCACGTCGGACTACGCGCAGATCTCCAACGCCATCCAGGTCGCGATGGAGGCGGTCATGACCGGCCAGCAGTCGGTCGAGGAGGCGGCCGCCGCCTACGACGAGGCGGTCGTCGGCATCGTCGGCGAGCAGAACACCGTCGAGGGCTGACGCATGGCGACCACCCTCGCCCCGGCCCCGGCCGGGGCGAGGGGGAGCGCCCCGGAGCCGGGTCACCGGCCTCGGGCCCGGCGCACGCTGGTGCGCTACCTCCCCCTCGTCCCGTCCGTGGTGCTCCTCGGCGTGTTCATGCTGGGCCCGGTGGTCTGGTCGTTCTACGGCTCGTTCACCAACGCCGCCCTCACCGGCCGCAACGCCCTGGCACCGTCGTTCGTGGGGCTGCAGAACTACCAGGACCTGCTGGCCGACCCCGAGTTCCCCAAGTCCCTGTGGCTCACGGTGCTGTTCGTCCTCGCCTCCGCCGTGGTGGGGCAGAACGTGCTCGGCCTCGCCCTGGCGATGCTGCTGCGCACCGGCGCGCCGACGGTGCGCACCGTCGTCTCGACGCTCGTCGTGGTCGCATGGGTGCTGCCGGAGATCGTGGCGGCGTTCGCGCTGTACGCGTTCTTCCACGACGCCGGCACGCTCAACGCGCTGCTCGGCGCCGTGGGGATCGAGGGCCCTGCGTGGCTCTACGAGACGCCGATGCTCGCCGTCATCCTCGCCAACGTGTGGCGGGGCACGGCGTTCTCCATGCTCGTGTACTCGGCGGCCGTCGCGGAGGTGCCGCCGGAGCTCACCGAGGCCGCGCGCATGGACGGCGCGACGGCGCGCCAGCGGCTGGTGTGGGTCATCCTGCCGACCATCCGTCGCAGCGTGTCGACCAACCTCATGCTGACCACGCTGCAGACCCTGAGCGTCTTCACGCTCATCTACGTCATGACGGGCGGCGGCCCGGGGACCGACAGCTCGACGCTGCCGATCCTCGCCTACCAGGAGGCGTTCAAGTTCGCCCAGGTGGGGTACGGCACCGCCATCGCGACGGTGATGCTGCTCATCGGGGCGGTCTTCTCCGTCGTCTACATCCGCAGCCTGCGCCCGGAGGTGGACTGATGGCCCGCGACGCGACGCTCGCCCCCGCCCTCGCCGCCCCCGGCGGGCGGCGGCTGCGGGCCACGACCACGGCGGTGCTCGCGCTGATGGGCGTGTGCTTCCTGCTGCCGCTCGGCTGGATCCTGCTGGCGTCCTTCGACGCGCGCGGCACCCTCGTGGTGCGGCTGCCGGAGCAGTGGAGCCTGCAGAACTTCGCCGAGGTGCTCACCCCCGAGCTCGCGTGGCGCCCGCTGTGGAACTCGTTCCTGCTGTCCGCCGGGACCGGGCTGCTCACGGTGGTCGCCGCCGTGCTCGCCGCCTACCCGCTGTCGCGCTACCAGAGCCGGCTCAACAAGCCGTTCCTGTACACGGTGCTGTTCGGCACGTGCCTGCCCATCACGGCGATGATGGTGCCGGTCTACTCGCTGTTCGTCCGGCTCGGCCAGCTCGACTCGCTCGCCGGGACGATCGCCTTCATGGCGGCGACGTCGCTGCCCATGGCCATCTGGATGACCAAGAACTTCATGGACTCCGTGCCCGTGTCCCTCGAGGAGGCGGCGTGGACCGACGGCGCGACGGCGATGACCGCGCTGCGCCGGGTCGTCCTGCCGCTCATGCGACCGGGCGTGGCGGTGGTGTTCATCTTCGTGTTCGTCCAGGCGTGGGGGAACTTCTTCGTCCCCTTCGTGCTGCTCCTGTCGCCGGAGAAGCAGCCCGCCGCGGTGAGCATCTTCGCCTTCTTCGGCTCCTACGGCACCGTCGCCTACGGGCAGCTCGCCGCGTACTCCCTCGCGTACTCGGTGCCCGCGCTGGCGCTGTACGTGCTGGTGTCCCGGCTCACCGGCTCGTCCTTCGCGCTCGCCGGGGCGGTCAAGGGCTGACCGTCCCGCCGCGTCCCGCACCGTCCACCACGCTCGCCCACCACGCTCGTCCCACCACGCCCTCAGGAGGCACCCGCATGCACGACACCAGGGCTCGCACGCTCGGCCGGCTCGAGCGCTTCGTCCCCGAACGCCTCGAGCCCGCCGTCCACCGCGACCGGCGTCCCCTCGCCGTCGCGGCGTGGGAGGTGCCGGACGAGCCGGTGCCGTTCGCCGACGCGGCGCGCGCGGAGTACGCCCCCGTGGTGGCGGGCATGCCGTGGGGCAGGCCGTGGAGCACGGTGTGGTTCCGGGTCCGCGGCGAGGTGCCGGCCGCGTGGCGCGCCGCCGGCGCCGGGACGCACGCCGAGCTCGTGGTGGACCTCGGCTTCACCACGGCCCAGCCCGGCTTCCAGGCCGAGGGCACGGTGTGGACCCCGGCGGGCCGGATCGTCAAGGCCGTCGAGCCGCGCAACCAGCACGTGCCGCTCCCCGACCTGCTCGGCGCCGACGGGGGCGTCGAGGCGTACGTCGAGGCTGCGGCCAACCCCGACGTCCCCGGCGGGGCGTGGACGCGGCCGACGCCGTTGGGGCACAAGGCGACGGCAGGGGACGCACCGCTGTACGCCCTGCGCGCCGTGGACCTGGTGCTCGTCGACGAGACCGTCTGGGATCTGCTCCAGGACGTGCGCGTGCTCGCGGGGCTGGTCGGGGTGCTGCCGCCGGACAGCCCCCGCGGCGCCGCGGTGCTGCGCGCCCTGGAGGACATGATGGACGCCGTCGACCCTGACGACGTCGCCGGCACCGCCGCCGCCGGCCGCGCCGCGCTGGCCGACGTGCTGGCGCGGCCGGCGGCGGCGACGGCGCACACCGTGCACGCGGTGGGCCACGCCCACATCGACTCGGCGTGGCTGTGGCCCGTGCGCGAGACGGTGCGCAAGTGCGCGCGCACCTTCTCCAACGTGCTGTCGCTCATGGACTCCGACCCCGACGTGCGCTTCGCGTGCTCGTCGGCGCAGCAGTACGCCTGGGTGCAGGAGCACTACCCGGAGCTGTTCGAGCGCATCCGCAAGCGCGTCGCCGAGGGCCGGTTCGTCCCGGTGGGCGGCATGTGGGTCGAGTCGGACACCAACATGCCCGGCGGCGAGGCCCTCGCCCGCCAGCTCGTGGCGGGCAAGCGGTACTTCATCGAGGAGCTCGGCGTGGAGCCGCACGAGGTGTGGCTGCCGGACTCGTTCGGCTACACGGCGGCGCTGCCGCAGCTGGCCCGGCTCGCCGGCAGCGAGAACTTCCTCACCCAGAAGATCTCGTGGAACGACACCAACACGATGCCGCACCACACCTTCTGGTGGGAGGGCCTGGACGGCAGCCGGGTCTTCACCCACTTCCCCCCGGTGGACACGTACAACTCGGACCTGTCCGCCACGGACCTGGCCCGTGCCGAGCGGCAGTTCGCCGAGAAGGGGCGGGCCAACACCTCGCTCGTGCCGTTCGGGTACGGCGACGGCGGCGGCGGACCCACCCGGGAGATGGTCGCCGCCGCCCGCCGCGAGGCCGACCTCGAGGGCTCGCCGCGCGTGGTGCTGTCCGACCCGCAGGCCTTCTTCGACGCCGCCCGCGCCGAGTACGCCGACCCGCCGGCCTGGGTGGGGGAGATGTACCTCGAGTACCACCGCGGCACGTACACCTCGCAGTCGCGCACCAAGCGCGGCAACCGCCGCAACGAGCACCTGCTGCGCGAGGCCGAGCTGTGGGCGGCCACCGCGACGGTGCGCACCGGTGCGCCGTATCCCGCGGAGCGGCTGGAGCGGCTGTGGCGGCGCGTGCTGCTGCACCAGTTCCACGACATCCTGCCCGGCTCGTCGATCGCCTGGGTGCACCGGGAGGCCGAGCGGGCGCACGAGGAGATCACCGCCGAGCTGCAGGAGGTGGTCGCGGCGGCGCTCGCGGCCCTCACCGGCCCGGGCGACCGTGACGTCGTCGTCAACGCCTCCCCGCTCGCCCGCCACGGCGTGCCGGGGGCCGGCGCGGCGGTGCGCGACGGGCGCCCGGCCGCCGGGGCGACGCTCGTCGAGGAGGTGGACGGCTGGGTGCTGCAGAACGCCGCCGTGCGCGTCGTCGTCGACCGCGACGGCCTGGTGACCTCGGCCGTGCACCGGCCGACCGGCCGGGACGCGGTGCTGCCCGGCGCCCGCGCCAACCTGCTGCAGCTGCACCGCGACATCCCCAACGAGTGGGAGGCGTGGGACATCGACGAGCACTACCGCCGCTCGGTCACCGACCTCACCCGGGCCGAGTCGGTCGAGGCGGTCGACGGCGAGCACGGCCCCGCGCTGCGCGTGGTGCGTGCCGTCGGGTCCTCGCGCGTGGAGCAGCTGCTCGAGCTGCCCGACGACGCCCCGGCGCTGCGCATCACCACGCAGGTGGACTGGCACGAGACGCACAAGCTGCTCAAGCTCGCGTTCCCGCTCGACGTGCACGCCGACCGGGCGGCCTCCGAGATCCAGTTCGGGCACGTGCACCGCGCCACGCACGCCAACACCTCCTGGGACGCCGCCCGCTTCGAGACCGTCGCGCACCGCTGGGTGCACGTCGGTGAGCCGGGCTTCGGCGTCGCCGTCGCCAACGACTCGGTCTACGGGCACGACATCACCCGGGCGCACCTGGACACCGCCGCGCCCGGCGGGCGGGCCGGCACGGTCGTGCGGCTGTCGCTGCTGCGGGCCCCGCGGTTCCCCGACCCCGACGCAGACCAGGGCACCCACACCTTCCGGTGCGAGCTCGTGGTGGGCGCCGACGTCGCCGACGCGGTCCGTCACGGGTACGCGCTCAACCTCCCCGAGCGGGTGGTGCGCGGTGACCACGGGGTCGAGCCGCTGCTGACGTCGGACGACGACGCGGTGGTGGTCGAGACGGTCAAGCTCGCCGAGGACGGCAGCGGCGACGTCGTCGCCCGCCTCTACGAGAGCCGCGGGGGCCGGGCGACGGCGCGGGTGCGGGCCGCGTTCGCGCACGACGACGTCGTGGTGACCGACCTGCTCGAGCGCGCCGCGGCGCCGGCCGAGCGCGACGGCGGCGACGTCGTCGTCCGCCTCACGCCGTTCCAGGTGCTGACGCTGCGCTTCCGGCGCGGCGGGACGGCACGCCGGGACTGAGGGGACCAGCACGGCAGGGACCAGCACATCACCGAGAACCCAGGGGGAACCATGAGACGCACCCGATCGGCCGCCCTCGCCGCGGCCGCCGTCCTGCTCGCCACGGCGGCCCCGCCGACCGCCGCCGCGGCGCAGGGACCGGCCGAGGAACGCTCCCGCGCCGTGCAGGTGGAGCGGGCCGTGGCCTCGTACGAGGCGATGCAGCGCCACCTGTACGCCGACGACGGGTCGAGCCTGTACCTCGAGCACTTCCCGCGGGCGCCCGAGGACCGCGCCTACTCGTTCGAGTGGCCCTTCTCGCAGGCGCACGTGGCCACGCTCGACCTGACCGGGCTGCCCGGCCGGCTCGGTCGCCGGTTCGCCGACGACCTCGCCGACCGCGAGGTGGGGCAGGAGCGGTACTGGAACGCCGACGGCGGCACCACCGGCCTGCCGGGGTACGACTCGTACCCCCGGGCGCCGTACGGCGACGGCGGCGACATGTTCTACGACGACAACGAGTGGGTCGCGCTCGCCGACGTCCAGCAGCACCTGGCCACCGGCGACCCCGCCGCGCTCGAGCGGGCCGAGGAGATCTTCGAGCTCGTCGTGTCGGGCTGGGACGACGACCCGTCGCACGCCGCGCCCGGCGGGGTGTTCTGGACGCAGGCGCCGTGGAGCACCGACCGCAACACGGTGTCGACGATGCCGGGCGCGCAGCTCGGCGTGCGGCTGTACCTGATCACGGGCGAGCAGCGCTACCTCGACCAGGCGCTGCGCATGGTCGCCTGGACGGACGAGCACCTGCTCGCGCCGAACGGCCTGTACTGGGACAACATCAAGCTCGACGGCACGGTGGACACCCGGCACTACTCCTACAACCAGGGCGTGCCGGTCGGCGTGTACACGCTGCTCTACCAGGCCACCGGCGAGGAGCGGTACCTCGACCGGGCCCGCGCGGTGGCCGAGGCGTCCTACCGGTACTTCGTCGAGGAGGGCCGCCTGGACGACCACGAGGTGTTCTTCAACTCCATCTGGTTCAAGAACCTGCTGCTGTTCGAGTCCGTGGCCGGCGGCACCCGGTACCGGTCCGCCATGGCGGCGTACGCGGACCGGCAGTGGGACGAGGTGCGCGACCCGCGCACCGGGCTGTTCCCGGTGGACGGCACCCGCACCGCCCTGCTGGACCAGGCGGCGATGGTGCAGATCTACGCGACGCTCGCGTGGCCGCGGGGGCGCGCGGCGATCCTGTACTGACGGGCAGCACGGGCGCCGGGTCCGCCCGGCGCCCGTGCTCGCGCGGGGAGCGCGCCCGGACGTCCGTACCCTTGACGGGTGGCACATCTTCTCGGCGCGGACGGCATCACGCTCGCGATCGGCACCCGCACGCTCCTGTCCGACGTCTCCCTCGGCCTCGACGACGGCGACCGCGTCGGCGTGGTCGGCCCCAACGGCGCGGGCAAGTCGACCCTGCTGCGGATCCTCGGCGGCGCCGCGGAGCCCGACGGCGGCCGCGTGACCCGGGTGGGCGGGTCCACGGTGGGCATGCTGCGACAGCGCGACGACGCCGAGGAGGGCGCCACGGTGCTCGACCTCGTGCACGGCTCGGCCGCCACGCACGAGTGGGCGTCCGACGCGCGCGTGCGCGCCGTGCACGACGGGCTGCTGGCCGACCTCGACCTCGAGCAGCCCGCGTCGACCCTGTCCGGCGGCCAGCGCCGGCGCGTGGCGCTCGCGGGCCTGCTCGTGGCGGACCCCGACGTGCTGCTGCTCGACGAGCCCACCAACCACCTCGACGTCGAGGGCGTGGCCTGGCTCGCCGAGCACCTGCAGCAGCGCTACGGCCGGCCGGGCGCGCGCGGCGCGCTCGTCGTCGTCACCCACGACCGCTGGTTCCTCGACGCCGTGTGCACCCGCACCTGGGAGGTGGTGGGCGACGGGGACGTCGAGGGCTACGACGGCGGGTACGCCGCCTACGTGCTGGCCCGCGCCGAGCGCGCCCGCCAGGCCGCCGCCGCGGCCGAGAAGCGCGACAACCTGCTGCGCAAGGAGCTGGCCTGGCTGCGCCGCGGCGCCCCGGCCCGCACCTCCAAGCCGAAGTTCCGCATCGACGCCGCGCAGGCGCTGATCGCCGACGAGCCGCCGCCGCGCGACCCCATGGAGCTCACGCGCATGGCCACGCGCCGGCTCGGCAAGGACGTGCTCGACCTCGAGGACGTCACGGTCGCGGTCGGCGAGGACGGGGCGCGGCGCACGCTGCTCGAGCACGTGACCTGGCGGCTGGGACCCGGCGACCGGTTCGGCCTGGTCGGCGTCAACGGCGCGGGCAAGACGACGCTGCTGTCCCTGCTGGCCGGCCGTCGGTTGCCCGACGGCGGGCGGGTCAAGCGCGGCAAGACGATCCACGTCGCGGAGCTGAGCCAGGACGTCGGCGAGCTCGACGACGTCGGGCACCTCACCCCGGTGCAGGTGGTCGAGCGGGAGAAGTCGACGACCGTCGTGGGCGGCAAGGAGCTCACCGCCGGCCAGCTCACCGAGCGGCTCGGGTTCACCCGCGAGCGGGCGCACACCCCGGTGCGCGACCTGTCCGGCGGCGAGCGGCGCCGCCTGCAGCTGCTGCGCCTGCTGGTCGGCGAGCCCAACGTGCTGCTGCTCGACGAGCCCACCAACGACCTCGACACCGACACCCTGGCCGCGCTGGAGGACCTGCTCGACGGCTGGCCCGGCACGCTCGTCGTCGTCTCGCACGACCGCTACCTGCTCGAGCGCGTCTGCGACCGGCAGTGGGCGCTGCTCGGCGACGGCACGGTGCGCGACCTGCCCGGCGGCGTCGAGCAGTACCTCGAGCTGCGGCGCCAGGGCGTCGGGCGGCCGGTGCGCGCCGACGACGGCGGGGCGGCGCCCGCCGAGGCGGCCGGCGGCGGGTCCGCCGCGGCGCCCGCGGCGTCCGCCGCCGAGGTGCGCGCGGCCCGCAAGGAGCTGGCGCGCGTGGAGCGCCGCCTGACGCGGATCGCCGAGGCCGAGCAGCGCCTGCACGAGGCGATCGCCGCCGACCCGACCGACGTCGCGGGGGTGACCCGGGCCGACGCCGAGCTCAAGGAGCTGGCGGCGGAGAAGGAGGAGCTCGAGATGGTGTGGCTCGAGGCGGCCGAGGTGGCGGGATGAGCGCCGAGACCCCCGCGCGCGGCGACGGCCGCGGGCGCGGCGGGCCGCCCGCCGGGGACGGGCCCGTGCGGCTCGACGACGTCGACGCCCGCCTGGTGGCGGCCCTGCGCGAGGACGGGCGCGCGACGCTCGCGACGCTGGCCGGCGTCACCGGGCTCTCGCAGTCGGCGGTGCAGGCGCGCGTGCGCAAGCTCGAGGCGCGCGGGGTCGTGACCGGCTACCGCGCCGTCGTCGACCCCGCGGCGCTGGGACTGCCGCTCATGGCGTTCGTCGAGGTGCGCCCGTTCGACCAGGCGCAGGAGGACGACGTGCCGCAGCGGGTGCGCGCGGTGGCCGGCGTCGAGGCCTGCTACTCGGTGGCCGGCGAGGCCAACTACGTGCTCGTCGTGCGCGTCGCCTCGCCGCAGGCGCTCGAGGAGCTGCTGGGGGAGATCCGCCGCGAGGCGCGCGTCTCGACGCACTCCACGATCGTGCTGCAGACCTACTTCGAGTGAAACCTCCCGTCCGGCCGCCCTCGCGTCGGAGAAGTTCCGCCGGAAGTCTCGTCAGGCCGGAGGATCTCCCCTAGCGTGACGTCATGACCGCGATCATGCCTTCGGTCGAGGCCGACGCCGTCCTCGACACCCTCCGGGAGCACCTGCAGGTCGACGGGTTCGACCTGGTGCTCGACCTGGCCCGGTCCCACGGCTCCGTGCTCGTCGACGCGCGCGACGGCCGCCAGTGGACGGACCTCTTCACGTTCTTCGCCTCCAGCCCGCTCGGCATGAACCACCCCGCGCTCGCCGAGGACGAGCGGTTCCGCGCCGAGCTGCTCGCCGCCGCGCTCAACAAGCCGTCGAACTCCGACGTCTACTCCGTCGAGATGGCGCGGTTCGTCGCCGCCTTCGCCCGGGTGCTCGGCGACCCGGCGCTGCCGCACCTGTTCTTCATCGACGGCGGCGCGCTGGCGGTGGAGAACGCCCTCAAGGTGGCGTTCGACTGGAAGTCGCGGTGGAACGAGGCGCACGGCATCGACCCGGGGCTGGGCACCCGCGTGCTGCACCTGCGGCACGCCTTCCACGGGCGCACCGGCTACACGATGTCCCTGACCAACACCGAGCCGGTCAAGGTGGCGCGCTACCCCAAGCTCGACTGGCCGCGCATCACCTGCCCCTGGGTGGGCCACGAGGCCGACGGCACGCCGCGCGACGTCGAGGCGCTCGAGGCCCGTGCGCTCGCCGAGGCGCGCGCCGCCTTCGCCGCCCACCCGCACGACGTCGCGTGCTTCGTCGCCGAGCCGATCCAGGGCGAGGGCGGCGACCACCACCTGCGGCCGGAGTTCTTCCGGGCGATGCAGGCGCTGTGCCGCGAGCACGACGCGCTGTTCGTCATGGACGAGGTGCAGACCGGCGCCGGTCTCACCGGCACCGCCTGGGCCTACCAGCAGCTGGGCGTGGCGCCCGACGTCGTCGCGTTCGGCAAGAAGACGCAGGTGTGCGGGATCATGGCCGGCGGCCGCGTCGACGAGGTGCCCGACAACGTGTTCCACGTGCCCTCGCGGCTCAACTCCACCTGGGGCGGCAACCTCACGGACATGGTGCGGGCGCGGCGCATCCTCGAGGTCTACGAGGCCGACGGGCTCGTCGAGCGGGCCGGCGTGCTGGGTGCGCACCTGCTCGGCCGGCTCGAGGAGCTGGCCGCGCGGTTCCCGGGCGTCGTCACCGACCCGCGCGGGCGCGGGCTGATGTGCGCGGTCTCGCTGCCCGACACCCGGCTGCGCGACCGCGTGCTCGCCGGGCTGCGCGACGAGGGCGTTCTCATGCTCGGCTCCGGCGAGCGGTCGGTGCGGTTCCGGCCCGCGCTCACGGTCGAGCGCGAGACGCTCGACGCGGGCGTCGACGCCCTGGGGCGGGTGGTCGGGCGGCTGGTGGGCTGACCGAGCCGACGGTCGTGCCCCGGCTCGGGGCGCTCAGAACCACCGCCCGAGCACCGTCGTCTGCTGGTCGCCGTAGCCGAGGCGCTCGTAGAACCCCAGCACCTGCGTGTTGGTGCTGCGCACCATGAGCTGGACCTTCCGCGCGCCCGCGGCGCGCAGCCACGCCTCGCCGGCCGCGACGGCGGCGCGGCCCAGGCCGGAGCCCTGGCGGTCCGGTGCCACGGCGACGTAGTAGAGCCAGCCGCGGTGCCCGTCGAGGCCGGCCATCACGGTCGCGACGACGGCGCCGTCGCCGGCGGCGCCGCCGGTGTCGTCGCCGGTGTCGTCCCCGGTGTCGTCGCTGCCCGCGGCGGGGTCGCGGAGCACCAGCACCGTCGACGTCGGCCCGCGGCGGGCGTCGGCGACGTCGACGTACGGGTCGTTCCACGGCCGCGTCAGCCCGCACGCCTCCCACAGCGCGACGACCCCGGCGACGTCGTCGTCCACGACCTCCCGGAACGCGCCGACGACGGCGTCGTGCGCGGGGTCGGCTCCGGCGTCGTGGGCGGGGCCGGGCGCGGCGTCGTCGAGCGGGGTGTCGGGGGAGGCGTGGAGGGCAGGCGTCGATCCGGTCACGGTGCTGACGGTAGCGCCGGCCGGGGGCATGCTGGATCCATGACGGCCTTCGAGCTGTGGGTGGACGACGGTGACCACGACCGGGTGGCGACGATCCTGCCGGGGCAGGGGTACACCGCCCAGGGGCCGCTGCTCCACTACGCGGCGACGGTGCTGCGGGACGCCGGCTGGACCATCCGCACGCTGGTCTGGGACGGCGAGTGCCGCGGGCGGTCCGAGGCGCGGGAGGTGTACGGCCACGTCGTGCGCGACGGCGTCACGTCGCTGCCGGGGTCGAGGCACCTCGTGGTCGGCAAGTCGCTCGGGACGCTCGCGATGCCCGTCGCGGCCCGGATGGGCGTGCCCGGCGTGTGGCTCACGCCCCTGATCTCCGAGCACGGCACGCTCGACGTGCGCGAGGCGACGCTCGGGCTCGGCGTGCACCAGGTGCCCGCGCTGCTCGTGGGCGGCACCGCCGACGCCCTGTGGGACACGCACGTGGCCAAGGCGTCCGGCGTGCGCGTGCTCGAGGTCGAGGGAGCCAACCACTCGATGGAGGTGCGCGGCGACTGGCGCCGGTCGCTCGAGGTGCTCGACCAGGTCACGGCGGCCGTCGCCGACCTGGTCGCGGAGGTGGAGGCGCGCGAGACCTGACGGCCGGCGCGCCGGTCCCGGCGACCAGCCCGCGCCCCGGCCGTTGCCCTCTCGTGGCCCTCTCGTGGCGGAGAATGGTGCCCATGAGGCCGGCCGTGCTGTACCCCGTCGGGACCGTCGCCGTGGTGGCGCTGACCGTGCTCCTGTTCACCGTGGACCTGCCCGGAGCGCCGAGCGCCGTGGCCCAGGTCGCGTGGGTCGTGCTGGTCGCGGCGCTGTGCTGGGCGGGCGCCCGCGACATCGGCCGCCGCCTCGAGGCCGAGGGCCGGCTGCCCGCGCGCCGGCGTGGCCTGCTGCGGCCCGCGCCGCGCGTCGAGGAGGGCGGCGACGCCGCGGGCGGTGCGCCGGGTGTCGCCGGTGACGGCGCGGCGCGGCCCGGCGGGCCGACCCGCGCGGACGACCCCGTGCTGCAGATGCTCGACGCGCTGACCCCGGACGAGGAGCGGCGCCGGCGCCCGGAGTGAAGCGGGAAGCGGCGCGCGGCTCAGGAGGCGCCGTCGAAGGTGACGGAGGGGACCGCGCAGGAGGCGACCTCCCGGCCGCCGACGGTCAGCGCGGTCTCGACCCGGACGGCGTCGCCCAGGTCGGCGTAGTCGTCGCCGGCGAGCCGCACGGTGGCGCTCGTGGACGCCCATCCCGTGCCTCGGCCGCGCTGGGCCTGCACCTCGTCGTCGGTCGCCGGGCCGTCGACCACCCGCACCGTGCGGGCCGTGCCCTCCGCACCCGGGCGGGTCACGAGCGTCGTGATCGCGACGTCGCCGGGCGGCAGCGTCGACGGGTCCCAGCGCCAGGCGAGCTCGAAGGAGTGCTCCACCGGCTCGGGCGCGACCAGCCACAGGCGCTGGACCAGCCGGGACGCGTCGGTCCGCGACACCGCGGCGTCGCCGCGCACGTCCTCGTCGCCCTCGACGCCCACCGGCGCGCCGAACGAGCACAGCGGCACCGGCCCCGTCGTGCCGGAGCTCGCGTGCGTGGCGCCGGGGAAGGCGAACCCGGCGCCGAGCAGGCACGCTCCCGCCGCGGCGGCGGTCAGCGCGTGCCCGCGCGACGGCCGGCCCGACGCGGGCCGGGCGAGGACCACCACCGTGCCCAGCGCGGAGTCGGCGAACGTGCGGCCCTTGACGTCCCACAGCGGGCGCAGGTAGCCGATCATCAGCAGGGAGTCGACGAGGTGCACCGGGACGCGGGCGAGCGTGCGCAGGAAGCCCGCCGGCCGCAGGTCGGCCTCGCGCAGCACCCGGATCCCCGCCACGAGCTTGCCCGGCGTCCAGCCGGTGCCCGCCTGCAGGCCGAGCATGACCGCCACGACGAGCACGAGCCACGCCGAGTGCCACCACCCCGGCCCGGTCATCTCCTGGCCGCCGGCGGCGGTGCCGAACGGCAGGCCGGGCAGCGACAGCGAGGGCGGGGCGACGTCGTCCCGGCGCAGCAGGACCCAGGTCGCGCCCGTCAGGAGCAGCGCGTCGAGGACGGCGGCGACGACGCGTCGCAGCCAGGGCGCGGGAGCCAGGCCGTCGGGAAGGACGGGCGGCGCCGCGACCGGCGGGCCGGGCGTCGGTGCCGGTGGTGCCGTCGGGGCGGTGGTCACCGGGCCGATGGTGCCAGCAGCGTGCGGCCGGCGGAAGGGTGCGCGACGGCGCGCCGCCTCCGCCTTCGCCCGGGTGAATGGCGGCCGCCCGCGGGCGGCGCCGGGCCGCCGTCTGGCACAGTGCGACCGTGAGGACGCCCGCGCACGCCGGCCGGCGCAGGGACCGCGACGCTGCGGGGCACGCCGTCCTGCGCGCGGCCGGCGGCGTCGTCCTGGTGCTGGCTGCGGCCCTGCTGGCCTCCTGGGTGGTCAAGGCGCTGCTGGTGCAGGTGTTCGGCATCCCGAGCGGCTCGATGCGGGACACGCTCGTCGAGGGCGACCGCATCGTCGTCTCGCGGATCGCGCCCCGGTTCGCGGACGTCGAGCGCGGCGACGTCGTCGTCTTCCACGACCCCGGCGGATGGCTCGAGCCGCGAGCGGTGCCTTCCCACGGGCCGGCGCTCGACGCCGGCAGGCGGCTGCTGCAGGGCACCGGGCTGCTGCCCGAGGACGACGGCGAGTTCCTGGTCAAGCGGGTCGTCGGCGTCGGCGGCGACCACGTCACCTGCTGCGACGCCGAGGGGTACGTCCAGGTCGACGGCGTCGCCGTCGACGAGTCGCCCTACCTGCCGCCCGGCGTGGCGCCGAGCGACGTCGCGTTCGACGTCACCGTCCCGGCTGGGACCCTGTTCGTCCTCGGCGACAACCGGTCCGACAGCAGCGACTCGCGCGTCCACGGCGACGCCGCCGGCGGGCCGTTCGTCCCCGTCGACGACGTCGTGGGCACGGTGGTGGCCAAGGTCTGGCCGCGGCTGGAGCGGGTGCCCGACGGCGCCGAGGTCTTCGCCGGCGTGCCGGCGCCCACGGGCTGAGCCCCGGGCCGGGCGTGCGTCGCCGCCCCTCGCCGCACCCCTCGGTCAGTTCGGTGATTCGTCGGCTGATCGGCGATCCGGATCACCGATCAGCCGACGAATCACCGAACAGACGGCGCTGGCCCGCGGCCTGGCTCGGGTGCGGCAAGTCGAGGGTCGACCCGCGCCGCACGGCGTACGTCGGCCGGGAAGCGTCGCAGCAGGCGCTCGGCCGTCTCGGCCGGTCGGACGGCGTCGCGGGCCGTGAACCGCAGCAGCCGGATGCCGGTGGCCTCGGTGATGGCGTCCTCGCGGCGCTTCTCGTCGAACAGCGTCGACTCCGCGCCGTGCCGCCGCCCGCTGGTCCCGGCGGCGTACTTGACCCTGCCGTCGAACTCGGCGAGCACGCCGTGCTCCGGCCAGCCGATGTCGACGTGGAACGGGCCGAGCCGGGTCCGGACGAGCACCTGCGTCCGCGGCCGCGGGAGCCCCAGGCGCAGCGCCGAGTACCGCAGCCACGACTCCCACGGCGACTCCGCACCGCCGTCGGCGAGGCTCAGGACCGTGCGGGCGCGCGCCCGGCCGTTGGGCCGGCGGCGGCGCTCCAGCGCCTCCAGCACGGCGGCGGCCGAGACGTTCCGGCGCAGCGCCGAGTCGGCCAGCACCAGGCCGGCGAGCGGCGGCATCGTCGTCAGGCAGTCGACGACGGTCCGCGTGAGGTCGGTGGCCGGGATGCCGTCCAGCTCGACGACCTGACCGATCCGGTCGTGGTGACGGGCGATGTCCTGCGCGGCGGACGCGCCGGCCCGGTACTCCTGGACCACGTGGACGCGGTCCGGCTCGCGCCACAGCGAGAGGCCCCACAGGACCGCCGCGCTGTCGTGGCTGAACACGTGCTCGGCGCGCAGCTGGCGGTGGACGGCGAGGATGTGGTCGCGGTGGCCGGTGGACGTGCGGCCCGGGCGCGCGTCGTCCGCCGCGGCGACGTAGGCGCCGCGGCGCACGCGGTGGACGTCGCCCGCCCGGTGCGCCGTCCGCAGGGCGAACCGGTCGTGCTCGCGGGCCACCAGGATCTCGCGCCGTCCCATGCCGTCACGGTGCCGGACGGTCGGACGTGCCGGCCGGCGCCCGATGCCCGCCTGTGGACGACGGCGGCGTCCACAAGGGCTCGCGCGAGCGGCTGCCGGAACCCGCACGTGCGGACCGTGTCGCGGCTCGGAGTCTGTTCGGTGATTCGTGGGCTGATCGGCGATCCGGATCACCGATCAGCCGACGAATCACCGAACAGTCGGGCAGATGCGCACCGAGGCGGCCCGGGTGCGGGGCAAGCCCGGGCCGGGCGTCCGTCACGCCAGCGCCGGCTCCTCCAGCGTCAGCCGGCCGGCGTCGGCGTCCAGGTGGGCCAGCACGCCCAGCGGCACCGTGCGCGGGTCGGGGCCGTGCCCGAACCCGAGCTCGCCGAGCACCGGCACGCCGAGCCCGTCGAGCCGCTCGGCCACCACGTCCTCGACGTCGGGGTCGCAGCCCTGCCAGGAGCCGAGGGCCACGCCGGCGGCCCCGTCGAACCAGCCGGACCGGCGCAGGTGCGTCAGGAACGAGTCGACCCGGTAGGCCCTCTCGTCGACGTCCTCGAGCAGCACGATCCCGCCGCGCGCCGTGCCGAGCGTGGCCGGCGTGCCCACCGACGTCGTGAGCAGCGACAGGCAGCCGCCGGTGGTCACGCCCGTGGCCGTCCCGCCCCGCAGCGCGTGGGCGCGCCGGCGGGCGATGACGCGTACCGACTCCGGGGCGCACAGGGTGGCCCGCAGGTGGCGCTGCGCCGCCCGCGAGTCGAGGAACGACACCGCCCCGGCCATCGGCCCGTACAGGGTCACCAGCCCGAGCCTGGCCGCGACCGCCTGGTGCAGCGCCGTGACGTCGCTGAAGCCCACCAGCACGGTGGGGTCCGCGCCACGCAGCGCGTCCCAGTCCACGAGGTCGACCATCCGCTGCGCGCCGTAGCCGCCGCGGGCGCAGACGACGGCGCGCACGTCGGGGTCGAGCCACGCGGCGGCGAAGTCGGCGGCGCGCTCCTCGTCGGTCCCGGCGAGGTACCCGCGCTCGGCGTGCCGCCCGCGGGCGTGCGGCATGACCCGCACCTCGAGCCCCCACGAGCGCAGCACCGCGACGCCCCGGTCGACGCGGGCCTCCGGCACCGGCCCGGAGGGGGACACGACGGCGACGACGTCGCCCGCGCGCAGGCGGGGCGGCCGGAAGGCCGGCGCCAGCGGCGCGGGCCGTGGCGCCGGAGGCTCCCCGTCGGTGTCGGTGTCGGCGTCCAGGAAGGGCCGCCGCGCGTCGGCCTCGGCGGCGGGCGTGGTCATACCGACATCCTCGCGCGGGGCCTTCGCGTCCGCGACGGCGCCGGCCCGGCCGGCCGTCGCTAGGCGGGAAGGTGGTTCGATGGAGACGGTGTGCCGGGCGGCCGACCGCCCGGGCCGACCGAGGGAGCCCCCATGACCCGCCCGCGCGTCCTGCTCGTCCAGAACACGGCACGCTCGCGGCCCGGCCGGCTCCCCGGCTGGCTCGCCGACGAGCAGGTCGACGCCCCGGTGGTCCAGGGCTCGGACCTCCCCGGCCGTCTCGCCGACCTGCCGGGGCCGGTGGACGGGATCGTGCTGCTGGGCGGAGGGCTCATGCCCGACGAGGACGGGCGGGCGCCGTTCCTGGCGCGCGAGCGCGCGCTCGCCCGCGAGGCGATGGCGGCCGGGGTGCCGCTGCTGGGCATCTGCCTGGGAGCGCAGCTCGTCGCGCACGTGGCGGGCGGCCGGGTGACCCCGCGGTCGGGGGAGACGGAGCGCGGGTCGTGCGCGATCACGCTGCTCGAGGCCGCGGCCGACGACGCGCTGTTCGGCGGCCTGGTCTCCCACCCCGCCGACCTCACCGCCGCCCCTGCCGCCGCCCCTGCCGGCGGCCCGGAGCTGCGGATGATCGAGAACCACCACGACTCGATCACCGCGCTGCCGCCCGGCGCCGTGCACCTGGCCACGTCGGCCGCCTGCCGCGTGCAGGCGTTCCGGCTGGGCGCCACGACGTGGGGCGTGCAGTTCCACCCGGAGGTGTCGGCCGAGCGCCTCGCCACGTGGGACGAGTCCGACCTCGCCCACGGCGGGTTCGACCGGGCGGCGCTGCTGGCCGAGGCGCGGGCGGACGCGCCGGTCAACGCGGTGCAGGCCCGCGCGCTCGTCGGCGCGTTCGCCGCCGTCGTGCGTGCCGCGGCCGCAGCGCGCGGCACCGCGGCCGCAACCCGTGGGACCGTGGCAGAGGGAGCTGCTGGGGAGCCTGCGCCGGCGGACGGGCTCAGCGCCCGGCGCGCGGCGAGCGCGTCGCCAGCTGCAGCATCACGCCCATGAACAGCAGCGTGACCAGCAGGACGAGCAGCGGCACGTCCCACCCGCCGGTGGCGGTGTGCACGGCGCCCAGCAGCGTGGGCGCGAGCGCGGCGCACGCGTAGCCGACCGTCTGCACCACCGCGGAGGCGCGGCGCGCGGCCGCCACGGTCGGCGCCCGCTGGGTGATCAGCGTGAACACGAGCGTGAAGTTGGCGCCCTGCGCCGCACCGGCGATCGACACCCACACCACGGCGAGGTCCGGCGCCGCCAGCATGCCCGCCGGCAGGGCCAGCCAGGCGAGCGTGGTGCCCACCGCCGCGGCGCGGAACGAGGCGCCGCGGCCGAGGGCGAAGGGGATCGCGAAGGACCCGGCGATCGCGGCGAGCTGGAACGGGGCCGACAGGTTCCCCGCCGCCGCCGGCTCGAGGCCCAGGCGCGTGTGGAGGATCTCGGGCAGCCACGCGGTGGCACCGTAGTAGGAGAACGCCTGCCCGCTGAACGCCACGCACAGCAGCACCGTCAGCCGGCGCGGGGAGCGCGTGGGCGCCACGGCGCCCGACGCCGGGGCGACCCGCGGCGCGCCGTGCGGCAGCCCGCGCATCGCGGCCCCCCACGCCACGACCGCCACCGCGGCCAGGACGCCCCAGCCGGCCAGCGCCCACTGCCAGCCGAGCGCGGCGGCGAGCGGCACGGTGAGGGTCGTGGTCAGCGTGGACCCGAGGTTCATCGTGGCCGAGTACATGCCCGTCACGACGGCGGAGCGGGCCAGGAAGTCGCGGGCGATCACCACCGGGACGGCCACGTTGCCCACGGTGATGCCGGCGCCCAGCACGGCGGTGCCGGCGAGCGCGGCGGGCACGGAGCCCGCCGAGCGCAGGACCTCGCCCGCCAGCACGCCGAGCACGGCGATCAGCACGGCCCGCTCCGGGCCGATGCGGGCCACGAGGAGCGACGACGGCGGGGTGAGCAGCGCGAAGCACAGCACCGGCACGGAGGTGAGCAGCCCGGCCTGGGCGGGCGTCAGCGCGAGGGCGTCGGACACCTGGGCGACGACGGGCGGCAGCGACGTCAGCGGGGCGCGCAGGTTGAGCGCCACCAGCATCAGCGCGACGAGGAGGAACCCTGCGCCGCGCGATCGGGTCCCGGGTGTCGTCACGGGCCCCCACGGTACCCGGCCGGAGGGCCGCGCCGGCCCGGCGCCCACCTGCGGGAGGCCGACTGTGGCGCGGGCCACGCGCCGCGAACGGCGCGGACCCCGCCGGGTCGCGGTCGGCGATCGGTCGGCGATCGGTCGGCGATCGGTCGGCGATCGGGCATCGCGCCGCGCCGGTCGCGACGTCAGTCGTCGAACTGGGCGGCCACGGTGCGCAGCAGGTCCGCCAGCTGCGGGCGCTCCTCGGGCGCGAGCGCGTCGAGCACGCGGCCCTCGACGTCGAGCAGGTCGGTCATCGCGGCGTCGACCCGCTCGCGGCCCTCGGCGGTGAGCTGCACGAGCACGCCGCGCCGGTCGCCGGGGGAGCGGTGCCGCTCCACGAGCCCGCGCGCCTCGAGCCGGTCGATGCGGTTGGTCATGGTGCCGCTCGTGACGAGCGTGGCCGTGACCAGCGCTCCGGGGGAGAGGCTGTACGGCTCGCCGGCGCGCCGCAGCGCGGACAGCACGTCGAACTCCCACGGCTCCAGGCTGTGGCGCGCGAAGGCGCCGCGGCGGGCGCGGTCGAGGTGCCGGGCCAGCCGCGAGACGCGGGAGAACACGGCGAGCGGCTCGACCACGAGGTCGGGCCGCTCGCGGTGCCAGGCCGCGACGATCCGGTCGACCTCGTCGGTGCCGGGCGTGGTCGCCCGCGGTGCGCTCACCATGCGGACGAGCCTACCGCCGGTGTCTCGACGTCAAGACTCTTGATCGCCCGCGTGCCGGGCGGCGTCAGGCGGGGAGGGTCCGCGCGCGCGTCGGGACCGCGCCGGTGCCGGACGGCGCTACCGCCGCCGTGCCCGGCGACAGGGCGCCCTCCGTCACCGGCGCCCGGTCCGCGGGGACGGACCGGCCGGGCGCCGTCGCGCGCCGGTCGGCGTGCAGCACGACGGGCGTGACGTCGCCGGCCCCGGCGTCCTCGAGCGCGTCGAGCGCCCCCGCGACGGCGTCCCGGGAGGTCCCGGAGCGCACCACCAGCAGCACGCCGCCCGCGTGGGCGGCCAGGCCGGCCGCGTCCCAGGCCGCGGGCAGCGGGGCACAGCTCACCACGACGGCGCCGTAGCCCGCGGCGCGGTCGGTGAGCAGGCGGCGCATCGCCTCCGAGGGCACGAGGTCGCCCGCGACGGCGGGGAGCTCTCCGGGCGTCGCGGCCAGCACCTCCAGACCCGGCGCCACCGCCACCGTGGCGTCGGCGACCGGCACGCCGTCGCGCAGCACGTCGACGAGCCCGTGCCCGGGGCGGGCATCGAAGAGCCCGGCGACCGCAGGGCGGCGCAGGTCGGCGTCGACCAGCAGGGTCCGCGAGCCCGCGGCCGCCAGGCTGAGCGCGAGGTTCGCCGCGACGGTCGCCGCGTCGGCGGTCGCCGCGTCGTCGGGTGCGGAGCGGCGCTCGTCCGCGACAGCGGCGACGACGAGCGTGGGCACCGGCCCCCGGTGGGGCCCGGCGACGATCGTGCGCAGCCGCCGGTAGGCCTCGGCCCGCGCCCCGTCCGGGGCGTCGCGCACCGCGAGCGGCCGCCGTCCGCCGACGAGCTCCGCCGCGGCACGCACGTGCGCCAGCCGCTCGAGGTCGGCGGCCGTGCGCACCCGTCCGTCACGGGCGTCGCGCAGGGCCGCGGCCGCCACGCCGGCCACCAGCCCGCTCACGAGCCCGACGGCGACGGCCAGCCAGGCCACGGGGGAGACCGGGCCGTCGCCGGTCGAGGGCGGCACCGCGACCGACACCCGCACCGGGGAGCCGGTGCCCGCGTCCTCGAGGTCGGCGACCGCTGCGATGAGCTGGTCCGCCGTCGCCTGCGCGATGCCGACAGCCCGTGCCGCGTCGGTGTCGCGCACGGTGAGCTCCACGAACGACGTGCCGGGCGGCGTGCTGGCCCGCACCCGGTCGGCCAGCGCCGTGGGGGCGACGCCGAGGCCGAGCTCGTCGACCACGGGGCCGAGGACCGCCGGGCTGCCCGCCAGGTGCGCGTAGGAGGCGATCTGCCGCTGTGCGAACTCCGAGCCCTGGACGAGCTCACCCGCCGAGCCGGCTCCCTCGGCTGCCCCGGCCGCCGGCACGGAGACGTACAGCTGGGTGGTGGCCTCGTACGCGGGCGGGGTCGACAGCCAGTACGCCGTGCCGGCGGCCACCCCGGCCGCGGCGATGCCGACGACGGTGCGCCACCGGCGGCGGAGGGTGGCGGGAAAGGCGGCCGAGTCCATGTCAGCTCCGTGACGCTCGGGGACGGTTCTGCGACATCGTCGCAGTGCCGGAAAAGAGAGAGAAGGGAACCCGGGGTGAAAGTGCGGATGAGAAAAGGACGGCCTGCGGAATGGGCGGAGAAACGATGTTCCGCCCGGGTGAAATAACGTCCGCTCTCCTTGGCTCGCACGAATTCTCGGTGATAGCAAGAACGCGCGCTCCGACGGAGGGACACGGAATGGACTTCACACCGCCGACGACGTTCGCCCCACAGCTCGACGCGCCCTTCGCCGCGTCGCTGGAGCTGTTGGGCGAGGTGCCGGAGGAGCGCCCCGTCGTGCTGCACGTCACCGAGTGCTATGACGGCGGGGTGCGGAGCGTCGTCGACCAGGTCGCGGCGTCCGTGCCCACGGCCGAGCACCACCTGCTGTACGGCGGCGGGCCGCAGCCCGGCCCGCAGGCGGGGTACGCCTCGGTGCACCGGATCCGCGGTGGCCGGCTGGCGGCCCGCCGGGACTACACGTCGGCGCTGCGCCGGGTGCGGCCCACCGTGGTGCACGCCCACTCCAGCTGGGCCGGGCTCACCGTGCGTGGCTTCACCGGGCCGCGCGTGCCGGTGGTCTACCAGCCGCACTGCTTCGCGTTCGAGGACGGGGAGCGCGCGCTGTGGTTCCGGCTCGCCACCCGCTCGGTGGAGCGTGCCCTGACCGGCCGCACCGACGTCGTCGTGGCCGTGAGCGAGCACGAGCGGCGCCTCAGCGTGGACGTGGTGGGCCATCGTCGCGCGGTGCTGGTGCCGAACGTGCCCTCCGTGCGCCGCGGGCCGTCCACCGCGCCGGGCGCGGCGCCCGGACCGGAGTCCCCGGCCGTCCGGCCGCGGGGTGGGGCGCCGCACGTCGTCATGCTCGGGCGGGTCTGCGCGCAGAAGGACCCGGCGTGGTTCGCCGAGGCCGCGCGCCGCACCGCCGCGCAGGTGCCCGGCGCGCGCTTCACCTGGGTGGGCGACGGAGAGCCGGCGGCGACGGTGGTCCTCGCCGCCGCCGGGGTGCACGTGACCGGCTGGCTCACCGGGGAACCGCTGGAGCGGGTGCTCGACTCCGCCGACGTCTACCTCCACTCCGCCCGGTACGAGGGCTTCCCGGTGGCCGTGCTCGACGCGGCGAGCCGCGACCTGCCGGTGCTCGTGCGGCCCATCCACGCGTTCGACGGCACGGGGCTCGCTCGGGTGAGCACCCCGGCGCAGGTGCCGGACGCCGTCGTCCGGCTCCACCGCGACGAGGCGCACCGCGCGGCGGCCCTCGCACAGGGGCGCCGGGTCCTCGAGGCCATGGACGGTGTGCTCGCCGCCCGGCGGCTCGAAGAGCTGTACGCCGGCATGCGGGCCGCGCCCGCGCGACGCGCGGCCGCCCGCCCGGTCGGCCGGTGACCGTGCCGCACGCCGTCGCGGTCGGGTCGGCGACGCGCCCGGCGGGCGTGGCGCCGCGTCCTGCGCCTCCCGGCGCCGCGCCGCCGCCCGGCCGGGCGCTGCGTGCCGGTGCCGAGCGCACCCGTCGGACGCGCCTGCGCAACGGCTCGGTGCTCGCCGCCGCGGCCGCGCTCGGCGTGCTGCTCACGCTCCTGCACGACGCCCTGCCCGACCGGTTCGCCTACGACGAGAGCAAGATCCAGCGGATCGCGCAGGGCTACGCCGCGTTCCCCGAGGACAAGGCGTTCCAGACCACCGGAGACCTGTACCGGCTCCTCGGCCTCGCCGACGCCCCGCTCCTGGCCGGGCTGCTGGGGATGGCCGGGCTCGGGCTGTGCACCGCGCTCGCCCTGCGCGGCCCGGCGCACCCGGGCGCGTCCGCCCTGCGCACGGTCCCTCTCGTCCTGGCGGCGGGGACGCTCGTGCTGGGCGGGCTCTACCTCGGGCAGTACTCGAAGGAGGCCCTGCTCCTGCCGGTGGTCGCGCTCGCCCTCGTGCGCGGGCGCCGGGTGGAGCCGGCGTTCCTCGTCGCGGTGCTCGCCTACGGCGCGTTCCTGCGCACGTACTGGCTGCTCGTGCTGGTCCTCTACGTGGTGCTGCGCCTGGCGCTGGCGCGCCGCGCGGGATGGTGGGCGCTAGGCGGCACCGCGGTGGTCGCCTACGTGGCGCTGGCGGTGGGGTTCGTCGCGTGGGACGGGCTGGCGCTCGACCACTTCCGCACGGCCGTCAACGCGGTGCGGGCCGACGGCGTGGACGCCGCCACGATGATCCGGCCCCTGCTGCCCGGCGACGGCGTCGCGGTGGGCGTGGTCAACTGCCTGGCGGTGCTCGTGTCGTTCGCCGTGCCCGTGCCGCTGCTGGCCCTGGCCGCGCCCCAGCACCTGGCCGCCGCCGCGTTCCAGGCCCTGCTGTGGTGGTCCGTGCTCGCGGCGGCGCACCGCCGCATCGTGCCCGCCCGCCACGGCTCGCCCGGCCGGGACGGGCCGCACGACCCGGCGGCGGCGCGCGCCCTCGCCCTGCTGCTGGCGTTCGTGCTGGTGCAGGCGCTGTTCGAGCCCGACTACGGGTCCGCGCTGCGCCACCTGACGCCGCTGCTGCCCCTGGCGCTGCTCGTGGTCCGCACCCCCTCCTCCCGCGCGACGGGTCCGGCATGGGCGCCGTGATGGTCACGCACTGGGGGCGCAACGGCGGCGGTCCCCGGTTCACGGCCGAGCTCGCGCGCGCCCTCGCCGGGCGCCGGGACGACGTCGTCGTGCAGCACCACCGCGACGCCGAGGCCGCGCGCGACCTGGCCACGGCCGGCGCCGCCGCCGAGCAGGTACGCACCTACGGGACGACGGCGCGGTCCGTGCCGCTCGCCCTGTGGCGCCTGCCGCTCAACGCCCTGCGCACCCGCCGGGCCGTTCGCCGTCACGGCGTGACGCACGTGGTCAGTGCGATGGAGGGCCCCTTCCAGTCGCTCGTGGTCCCGACGTCGCTGCCCCGGCACGTGCGGTACGTGACCGTGGTGCACGACGCGGCGGAGCACCCCGGTGACGAGCACCTGCTCAAGCGGGTGGGGCGCCGCCTCGAGCTGGCCCGTGCCGACGTCGTCGTGACGCTCTCGGCGGACGTCACCGCACGCCTCGTCGCCTCGGGCCAGGTGGACCCCCAGCGCGTGCTCACCCTGTTCCACCCCGCCTCGGGCGCGCCCTCGGCCCCGCGGCCCGCTCCGAGCGGCACCGTGCGCGTCGGGTTCGTCGGGCGGCTCCTGCCTTACAAGGGCCTGGACCTGCTCGTCGAGGCGGCCGTCATCGCCCACCGCCGCCGCCCCGAGCTGCGGTTCGAGGTCTGGGGCGACGGCCCCTCGGCGGACGCCCGCGAGCTGCCCGGCGCCGAGCACGTGCGGTGGCACGTCGGCTGGGTCCCCGAGTCGCGACTCGAGGCGACCGTCGCGGCGCTGGACGTGGTGGTGCTGCCGTACGTCGAGGCGAGCCAGTCAGGCGTCGTGGCGCTCGCCGCCGCAGCAGGAGTGCCGTGCGTCGCCACACCGGTCGGCGGGCTGGGCGACCAGGTCCGTGGGCACGGCGGCGTGCTGGCCGACCGCGTCGACGCGGCGGCGGTCGCCGAGGCCGTCCTGCAGGTCGCGGACCGGCCGGAGCTGTACGAGGAGCTCTCGCGACAGGGCGTGAAGTCCGCCGCCGGCGACCGGAGCTGGGACGTCCTCGCCGAGCGGCTCGAGGACGTGCTCCGGTGACCCGGGCGTTCGCGGTCGGCATCGGGTCGATGTTGCTGACCTTCCTGGCCGCCCTCCTGCCTGCCCTCGCGGGGCGTGCCGACGCCCTGGTCCTGCTCGTGCAGGCAGGCGCCGTCACGTCGGTGCTGGTGCACCCCGCGACGCTCGGTGCGGCGGTTCGCGCCCCCGCCGCGCCGGCCGCCCGGCGGGGGCCGCTGCGCGCAGGCGCCGTCGCCCTGGCGGCAGTCGTGGTGCTCGGCGCCCTCGCCGCGCTCGGGCTGCGCGCGGGCCTCGGTGCCGCCGCCGCGGACGTCGCCGGCCTCGGGCCCCGCGGCGAGGCGTGGCTCGGGCCCGACGTCGCGGTCCCTGCGGCGGTGACCGTCGTCCTCCTCGCGGGCAACGGGGCGTACGTGCTGCAGCAGGCGCGGCTCACGGCCGTCGGGTCCTACCCGGCGCTCATGTCCCTGCGGCTCACCTACGCCCTCGCGGTCGTGGCCGGCACCGGCGCGTGCCTGCTGGCACACGCGCCTGCGCCCGCGTTCGTCGTCGCGGCCGCAGGCGCCTACGGCATCGCGGTGCTGGCAGCGGCGGCGTGGCGCCGCGGCGCCGCGGGCGCCGGGCCGTCGGCCGTCGCGCCGTGGCGCGCCGAGCTGCGGGCGGGGGTCGTCGTCGGTGGCGCGCTGGCGCTGACCGCGGCGGCGGGCGCGGTCGGGGCGCTCGCCACCGGGCACCTCGGTGCCGGGGCCGCCGCCTGGGCGGTGCTCACCCGGGTGGCCAACGGGTTCGAGACGCTCGGCGGCCACGTGGTCGCGCCGGCGGGCGAGGTGCGGCTCACCGGGGCGCTCGCGCGGGACGACCGGTCGGCCGTACGGGACGCGGTCCGCGGCGCTGTGCGGCGCAGCCTGCTGCTGGCGCTCGGGTTCGGCGTCGCCGGCCTCGTGGTGCTGCGCCTGACGCCGGTCGGGGACCCGCC
The DNA here is from genome assembly GCF_046535855.1 of Puerhibacterium sp. TATVAM-FAB25. Taxonomy (NCBI): domain Bacteria; kingdom Bacillati; phylum Actinomycetota; class Actinomycetes; order Micrococcales; family Promicromonosporaceae; genus Puerhibacterium; species Puerhibacterium sp. TATVAM-FAB25. The sequence continues at coordinate 118,225 of NZ_JAXUAK010000009.1, forward strand.
GGCGGTGGTGCTCGCCGGCGCCCTCCTCTTCTACGGCGCCCAGGTGGTCCACGCCCCCGTCGCCCGCCTCTGGGGGCTGGTCGGGGCCCGGCGTGCGCGCCTCGCCTGGGACGCCGCACGCACGGGCGCGCTCGTCGCCGCGCTGCTGGGCGCCGGCGGGACGAGCGCTGCGGCGCCGGCGCTCGCCGTCGTCGGCGTGGCGGGCGTCGCCGTCTACGTGGGTGTGGTGCTGCGTGCGGCCGGACCCGCTCCGGTCGCGTCGCCTGCGCCGGCCCGCCGTACTGGCCTCGCGGAGGCGGCCGGCCGGCAGCGGTGACGAGGTCGCGCAGCGGTCCAGGGCGGGGCGTCCTGGACCGCCGACCGCTGCCCGGAAAGGGTCGAGAACAGCGTCGCGTCCCCCCGCGGAATGGGTGAAGAAATCCGCGCACGACGTGCGGAATGCGCGTTCCAGCAAGGGGAGGTCCGGCGGCCAATTCACCCGCGGAATGCACTTCGTTCACCCGCCGGAACAATTGTCGAGCGCTCACCGCTGTTGAATCCTGGTCGCGCGAGCGTGGCCGACGAAGGTGCCGGCGACACCCGCAAGGGGGGATCCACCGCACCGTCGGAACGGGGACCTGCCGTGAGTACTGACAGCTCGACCCATCGCCCCCCTCGCTCGTCGCGCAACCGCCGCAGCATCGCGCTCGGCGTCGTCGCCGGCCTCCTGGTCCCCACGGGAGCGCTCGTCGCCCCCGCGGCCGCGATCGAGCCGGGGGACATCCCGGCCGACGCGACGCAGTGGGCGACCACACCGTGGTCGCCGTTGCCGCCGGACGACGTGGCGGCCGCACAGCCGCTCAGCCTCACGTTCGAGGGCGAGGCCGGTGGCCTCCCGGACGCCGCGGGCGTCGGGACGGGGTTCACCGCCGTCCAGCCCTCGACGTCGGACGCGACGTACTACGTGCCGCAGAACCTCCAGACGTCCGGGGGCCGGCTGGCGATCACCGCCACCAAGGGCATCGCGTATCTGCAGCAGGACACGGCGGTGACGAACGGTGCCACGCGCAACCAGCAGGACAACACCCTGGGCGTCGGGCTCGACGCCGCGGCCACCCCGCTGCGGCTGAGCACGGCCGTGACCGTGCCCTCGAACGCCAACCAGTCCGCCCAGGGTGGCCTGTGGTTCGGCGCGGGCGACGACGACTACGTCAAGCTCGCCGTCATCGGCAACGCCTCCAACCAGCGTCAGGTCCAGCTGTCGCGGGAGATCGCGGGCGTGACGGCCGCCACGACGCCGAGCCCCGACCAGAGGACCGTCACGCTGACCACCGCCCAGGTGGGCAGCGGCCCGGTGCGCCTGACGCTCGACCTCGACCCGGAGGCCGCGACCGCCACGGCACGGTTCCAGACGGCGACGGGGGTCGTGACGGACGTCGGTCAGCTGCCGCTGCCGGCGTCGTTCTTCGACGGGTCGCTGGTCGAGGAGGAGGTCCCGGGCGTCACGGCGTTCGGCGGCATCTTCGCGACCAAGCGGAACCAGCCCGAGGCCACCGCGCAGGTGTTCACCTTCGACGACTTCTCCGCCCAGGTGCTGGACACGCAGGCGCCCGCGGCACCGGGCGACCTCGCCGCCGAGGCCGGCACCGACGTGGACCTCACGTGGTCCGCGCCCGCGGACGACGACGTGGCGGGCTACCGCGTCTACCGCGGTGCGGCGGCGCCCGTCGCCACGACCGGGACGCCGGTCTCCGGGTCGGCGCTCGTCACGGGCACCGAGCTCACCGACACCACGACGTTCTCGGGCGGCTCGTACGCCTACGCCGTCGTGGCCGTCGACGCGGCGGGCAACGCCTCCCCGGCGGCCGTCGTGGAGGGGGTGCAGCGCCACGCGCCCCCGGGCGACCCCGTCGCGGCCGTCGACTTCACGACCACGGCCGGACCGGCCGTCCCGGGCTACACCAAGGACACCGGCCTGCCCTTCGACGAGGAGCGTGGCTCCGGCTGGGTGACGGCCGACGACGCGACCCCGTTCGACTTCTCGCTCAACGGCCGCGTGCGCACCAACACCGGGGTGACCACGGACCCGCGCCTGGCGTCCGTCATCCACATGCAGTACGGCGACGTCGCGAGCGGCACGCCGCAGCAGGGCGTCCAGACGGAGGAGGGCGTCTGGCAGCTCGCGGTGCCGGACGGCACCTACACCGTGGTGGCCGCGGCCGGCGACTCCTCGGCGGGCAACTACGACAGCACGCACGTGCTCAACGCCGAGGGCGCGGCGCTGCTGCCCGCCTTCCCGGGCACCGCGGCGCGCGAGTACGACGAGGGCGCGGCGACCGTCGAGGTCACCGACGGCCACCTGACGATCGACGCCGAGGGTGGCAGGAACACGAAGATCGCCTACGTCGAGGTCTACGCCGTGGACGTCACGCAGGAGCCGGAGGAGCCGGAGGAGCCGGAGGCTCCCGCTGCCCCGACGGGCCTGACCGCGGAGGTCGGCGAGGCCGGCGTCAGCCTGGCGTGGGAGCCGGTCGACGGCGCCACGGGCTACGACGTCTTCCGTTCCACCGCCCTGCCGGTGGCCACGGACGGCGACCCGCTCAACGACGCCCCGCTCACGGCGGCGGCGTTCGAGGACACCGCCGTGACGGCGGGCACCACCTACCACTACGCCGTCGTGGCGCGCGGCGAGGGCGACGCCGTCTCGGCCGCCTCGCAGCCCGTCGAGGCCGTGGTGCCGGCCGACGAGCCGGAGGACCCGGAGGACCCGGAGGACCCGGGCGACCCGGAGGACCCGGGCGACCCGGAGGAGCCCGTCGAGTGCACCACCTGGGCGGCGGAGTACCACGTCGGCTCGGAGCTCGCCGGCGCCCCGGCGGCGACCGACTGCCTCACCGCGGTGGACGTGGACTGGGGCTGGGACACCCCGGTCGCGGCGCACAACGACGGCTTCTCGGCCCGCTTCACGCGCTCGGTCGAGCTGCCGGTCGACGGCACCTACCGCTTCACGGCCCGGGCCGACGACGGCGTGCGGGTGCTCGTGGACGGCCAGGCCGTGATCGACGAGTGGCACGCGTCGTCGGCGACGGAGGACTACGTGGCCGACGCCGTGCTGACCGCCGGTGACCACCAGGTGGTCGTCGAGTACTACGAGGACGGCGGCCAGGCGTCCGTGCGGGCCGGCTTCGAGCTCGTGACCGGGACCTGCACCGGCTGGACGGCGAGCCACTACGCCGGGCGGGACCTGGCGGGCGAGGCGGTCTCGACCGAGTGCGTCGACACGGTCGGCGCCGACTGGGGCTGGGGCACGCCGGTGCCAGGCTCGAACAACGACTTCTCGGTCCGGTACTCGGGCACCATCGACGAGGGGGCGGGCACCTACCTGTTCACCGCCCGTGCCGACGACGGCGTGCGAGTCCTGGTGGACGGCGTGGCCGTGATCGACGAGTGGGCCGACTCCTCGGGCGACACCGACCACGTGGGCCAGCTCGCGCTGGGTGACGGCCCGCACCAGGTCGTGGTCGAGTACTACGAGGCCGGCGGCACCGCGTCGCTGTCCTTCGGCTACGAGAAGAAGCTGCTCGACGTGTGCACGTCGGCGCAGTGGTCGGCCGAGTACTTCGCGAACAAGGACGCCTCGGGCGCCCCGGTCTCGACGGAGTGCACGGACGTGGTGGACACCGACTGGGGCTGGGGCACGCCGGTGGAGGGTCGCAACGACGACTTCTCGGCCCGGTTCACCCGGACGGTGACCGCCGCCGAGACCGGCACGTACCGCTTCACCGCGCGGGCCGACGACGGCGTGCGGGTGCTCGTGGACGGCCGTGCCGTGATCGACCAGTGGCGCGACTCGTCGGGCGAGACCGACCACGTGGTGGAGACGGTGCTGGTCGCCGGTGACCACCAGGTGGTCGTCGAGTACTACGAGGCGGGCGGCCAGGCCCGGGTCGAGGCCGGCGTCGAGCTGGTCGAGACCGAGACCTGCACCGGCTGGACGGCGTCGTTCTACCGCGGCGAGGACCTGACCGGCGGGTCGGTGTCGACCGAGTGCGTCGACACGGTCGGTGCCGACTGGGGCTGGGGCACGCCGGTGCCGGGCTCGAACGACCACTTCTCGGCGCGGTACTCCCGCACCATCGACGAGGGGGCGGGCACCTACCGGTTCACCGCGCGGGCCGACGACGGCGTGCGGGTCCTGGTCGACGGCGTGGCCGTGATCGACGAGTGGGCCGACTCCTCGGGCGACACCGACCACGTGGGCCAGCTCGCGCTGGGCGACGGCCCGCACCAGGTCGTGGTCGAGTACTACGAGGCCGGCGGCACGGCGTCCCTGTCCTTCGGCCACGAGAAGACCGGCGCCGACACCACGGCCCCGGAGGCGCCGACCGGCGTCGCGGCCTCGGTGGCCGACGGCGCGGTGACGATCACGTGGGCGCCGAGCGTCTCGACCGACGTCGCCGGCTACCGCGTCTACCGCGGCACCGCGGCGGGCGTCACCCCCGCGACCGGCACGCTCGTCTCCGGCAGCCAGCCGGTGACGGGCACCGAGCTCGTGGACGACGACGTCGAGCCGGACGTCACCTACCACTACGTCGTGGTGGCGGTGGACGAGGCGGGCAACGCGTCGCAGCCCTCGGCCGAGGTGGTCGGCATCGTCACCTCCACCCCGGACACCGAGGCGCCCGCGGCGGCCACCGCGCTGACGGCCGACGCCGGGGACGAGGAGGTCACGCTCACCTGGACCGCCTCGAGCTCGTCCGACGTCGCCGGCTACCGCGTGTACCGGAGCGTCAACCGCAACCCGCTCGACCCGGGCACGGGCCAGCCGGCCGTGCCGATCAGCGGCGACGGACTGGTGACGGGCACGTCGTACACCGACGCCCCCCTCCAGAACGGCACCTACTACTACGTGGTGGTGGCCGTCGACCTCGCGGGGAACGCCTCGGGGGCCTCCAACGAGGTGCTGGCCCGCCCGCAGTGGGACAACACCACGAGCATCAAGGTGGACTTCACCAAGACGGACGGCGTGCCCGTCCCGGGCTACCTGGCCGACTGGGGCCAGCCCTACGGCGTGCGCAGCAGCGCGGGCCAGGGCAGCGGGCTCAGCTACGGCTGGGTCGACGTCGACGGGCACGAGCTGAGCCTCGTGGGCAACGGCCGCGAGCGGCTGCGCACGGGCATCGACCCGAGGCTCGACTCGATCATCCACATGCAGTACGGGACGTCGCTCCAGCCCAACCCCGCCACCGGGGTGCTCACCGAGGGCAAGTGGGAGATCGGGCTGCCGGAGGGTCTGTACGAGGTCACGGTCGCGGTGGGCGACCAGGGCGGCGGGGCCAACGGCTACGACTCGACCCACGCCGTCAACGTCGAGGGCACGGCCGCCCTGGAGAGCTTCAAGGGCACCACGGCCGCCGAGTACAAGACGGTGACGGCGAAGGTCGGCGTGTGGGACGGCCGGCTGACGATCGACGCGGCGGGCGGCACCAACACCAAGCTCGGCTACCTCGAGATCAAGGGCGTGCCGTGGGTGTCGCACGTCGACACGGTCAACCCGCTCAACCGCTCCACCGGCGCCGACCCGCACGGCGGCATCGCCGCGACGATCAAGGTGCCGGAGGCCGGCTACGGCGTCGACGACACCACGATGCCCGGCAACGTGCTGCTGTTCGAGCTGCCCTCGGGCGCTGCCGTCGCCGGCTCGGTCAACACGAGCGGCGGCAACGACACGATCAACTTCGACCCGGACGCCGACCTCAAGCCGAACACGCAGTACCGGTTCGTGGTCACCTCCGGGGTCAAGGACCACCTCGGCCACGAGTTCCTGCCGTTCACCTCGGTGTTCACCACCGGGTCGGGCGCGGTCGAGGCACCCGACGAGTTCACGCCGCTGACCAACATCGCGTTCCAGAAGGTCGAGCTGCCGATCGGTGCCGGCAAGTACTGGGCGTCGTTCGTCTTCGGGCCCGACCACCGGCTCTACGGATCGACCATCGGCCAGGGCCTGTACCGGTTCGACGTCGCGGCCGACGGGTCGCTGTCGAACATGCAGAACCTCGGCTACGCCGGCGAGGCGATCATCGGCCTCACGTTCGACAAGTCGTCGACGGCGGACGACCTCAGGCTGTGGATCACCAACACCACCGCCAACGTCAGCGGCGAGTCCAACCAGTGGGCGAGCGGCATCAGCCTGCTCAGCGGCGCGGACCTGCAGAACCGGGCCCGGGTCTTCACCGGCCTGCCCCGGTCGCAGAACGACCACCTCACGAACTCGATGACCTACGGCCCCGACGGGCGCCTGTACCTCATGCAGGGCTCGAACCAGGCCTCTGGCGACAACGACGGCTCGTGGGGCAACCGCGGCGAGCAGCTGCTCACCGCCGCCGTGCTGACCTTCGACCCGAACGGCGCGGCGGTGCGGAGCGCCATCACCTCCGGCACTCCGATCCACGTCCAGACGGCCGGTGTCGCCACGCCGTACGACCCGTTCGCCGCGAACGCCCCGCTGCAGATCTACGCCACGGGCATCCGCAACGCGTACGACCTCGTCTGGCACAGCAACGGCCACCTCTACACGGCCACCAACGGCACCGCCGGCGGCGCCAACGTGCCAGGTGTCACCGCGAACCCCGACGGCACCTTCACGCGGACCGGCCAGGTCAACGGCCAGGACGTCACCGCTCAGTGCCGGCGCCGCGACTACACCGGCGGCACCGTGCCGGCGCTGACCAACATCGGCACCCAGCGCGACCTGCTGTTCGACATCTCCCAGGGCGGCTACTACGGCCACCCGAACCCGACGCGGTGCGAGTGGGTGCTCAACGAGGGCAACCCGGCGGGCAACCCGCCGAAGTCGCCCGGCCAGGGGCAGAAGTACCCGGTGGGCGTCGCTCCCGACCCGAACTACCGGGGCATCGCCTACGACCTCGGGTTCAACATCTCGCCCAACGGCACGATCGAGTACCAGAGCAGCACGTTCGGCGGGCAGCTCAAGGGGCGGATCATCATCACCCGCTTCTCCAACAACAACGACCTGGTCTTCCTGCAGCCGGACTCGGCGACGGGCAAGATCCTGGGCGCCCAGACGGAGGTGGGCATCACCGGCGTGCCGAACACGACGATGCAGGGCGTGGGCGGCTTCAACGACCCGCTCGAGGTCGTCGAGGACCCGGCCAACGGCAACCTGTACGTCAACCAGTACGACCGGGCCGGCAACCAGCAGAAGCTGTACCTGCTGCGGGTGCCCGCGAACCAGCAGGCCGCCAAGGTCACCACGTCGGCCGACGAGCTCGTCCTGTCGGCCGCCAAGAGCAACGCCACCAACGCGTCGGCGGCGCAGAAGACCGACGTCGAGAGCATCACGGTGACCAACACCTCGACGGGCACCGTGGACCTGGCCGCGGCGGTCGGCGGGGCCAACGCCGGCGAGTTCGCCGTCCAGGGCACGGTCCCGGCCACCCTGGCGGCCGGTGCGTCGGCCACCTTCCAGGTCCGGTTCTCCCCGGGCACCACGGCGGGGCAGCGCTCCGCGGTGCTCACCGTCACCGGCGGCGACAGCACCGTGCAGGTGCGGCTCTTCGGCCTGGCGACGAACGGCATCGAGGGCGGCAACGAGCCGCCGCTCAACGACGTGCTGAAGACGCTCGGCCATGACGTCGAGGTCGGCTGGACGAACCTCGAGGGCGGCGTGCAGCCGACCGCGAAGGGCGACGAGGTGCTCGAGCCCCTCTTCGTGAGGTCCGGGACGGCGGCGCCGACGTGGAAGCCGCTCGCCTTCTACGCGCCGAACGAGAACGTCCCGTTCGGCTGGTACACGGGTGACGGCACCGCGTCGGAGCGGCACCAGGTCGGGGCGATCTCGAGCGCCGGCTACCAGTCGCTCCTGCCGCCCGCGACGTCGAGCAGCACGATGTCGTTCGACCCGGGCGACGCCACCTTCGGGTTCTTCTACCAGTCGATGGTGTTCAACCGGGTCGGCTACACCGAGGACCGGCTCAACACCGGCGTCGCGCACCGTGCTCGCGTCTACCCGGCCAAGAACCGCGCGGGGACGCTGATCCCCAACAGCTACCTCGTCGCCTTCGAGGACGCCTCGAACGGCGACTACCAGGACTACGTGTTCCTGGTGACGGGCGTGAAGCCCGTGACGGACACGGGCAGCGACGACGGCGCGGTCCGGGTCGACTTCACCACGGCCACGGGCCGGCTCGCGGCGGGCTACCTGCGCGACCACGGGCAGGCCTTCGGACCGCGCACCGGGGCCGACCAGGGCAGCGGGCTCAGCTACGGCTGGAAGGACCAGGCCACCGAGGTCGACGCCAACATCTCGGTCGGCGGCTCGACACCGGGCAACGGGCGCGACCGGCTGACCAGCCAGCCCGACGTGCGGCTCGACACGATCATGCACATGCAGCCGGCGGACGTGCCCGGCTTCAACGGCACGAACGGGAGGTTCTACTGGGAGCTCGCCGTCCCGGACGGCGACTACCGGGTCACGGTGGGGGTCGGCGAGTCCTTCCCCGGCACGACCGCGGAGTCGCACCGGATCAACGTGGAGCACACGAACCTCGTCGCCGGGTTCGTGCCCACGGGGGCCGAGGGGTCCGCGAGCCGGCACGCCACGGCGACCGGGACGTTCACCGTCACCGACGGGTTCCTCACGGTGGACGCCATCGGGGGCACCAACACGAAGATCGCCTTCGTGGACGTCGTGCCCGTCGACGGCGGCGGCGAGGTGCCGGGCGACGACCCGAGCGACGGCGCCCAGGTGAAGGTCGTGTTCCGCACGCCGACCGCCCCCGCGGTCGACGGGTGGACCTCCGACACCGGGCTGGCCTGGTCGGCACAGCGGGGCTACGGGTGGCTCGACGCCGCCACGGGCCAGCCGGTGGACCGGTCCGCGGCGACCCGGTACCGCACCGCGCCGTCGGGCGGCATCACCTTCCCGACCGACGAGCGGCTCAAGGGCTTCGCGTTCCTCGACAACGCGAGCCAGCCGACGTACACCGACGGCGTCTGGGAGTACGCCGTCCCCGACGGCGAGTACGACGTGGCCCTGTCCGTGGGCGACGCCGGGTTCACCGACTCCACGCACGGCGTGCAGGTGGAGGGCCAGCCGATCGTCCAGAGCTTCGGCCCGACGTCCACCACGCCGTTCCAGACGGGCGTGCGGCACGTGACCGTGACGGACGGCCGGCTGACGATCTCCAACAGCGGCACCAACACCAAGGTCAACTGGGTGTCGATCAAGGGCGACGGGCTCGGCGAGCCGGAGCCGGCGCCGGTGACCCGCATCAACTTCCAGACCGCGGACGCCGTGGCGCCCGCGGGCTGGACGGCGGACACCGGCGCGGCGTTCTCGACGGCGACCGGCTTCGGCTGGCTCGACGCGGGGACGCGCCAGCCCGTGGACCGCACGAACGCCACGCGCTACCGCACCGCGGCGACGTCGGGCATCGCCTACCCGGCCGGGGACGTGACGCGTCAGACGCTCGCGCTGATGCAGAACACGACGACTGCCGGCGGCACGGTCACCGGCATCACCAACGGCACGTGGGAGCACGTCGTGCCGAACGGCGTCTACACGGTGGGCGTCTCGGTCGGTGACCCCGGGTACCTCGACTCGGTGCACGGGGTGGCGGCGGAGGGCACGCCGGTCGTGTCCGGCTACACCCCGACGGGGTCGGCGCCGTTCACCAGCGGCACGGCCCAGGTGGCGGTCACGGACGGCCGGCTCACGCTGACGGCGACGGGCACCAACACCAAGATCAACTGGGTCACGATCCAGGGGGCCACGGTGGCGGCGCCGGTGGTCACGATCGCGGCGAACGGGCAGGCGGTGACCGGCAGCTCCTACACCGGCGGCGACACCACGGTGACGCTGCAGGCGGTGGCCGGCTCCGGCGCGCAGATCAGCTCGCTGACCTACGCGCTCGACGGCGCCCAGCCCGTCGCCTACACCGCACCCCTCACGTTCACGCGGCCGGGTGAGCACACGCTCCAGGTCACGGCCACGGACGGCGCCGGGCGCACCACGAGCCGCACGCTCGAGCTCGAGATCCTGAACCTGGGCGGCACGCTGACCCTGCGCAACCAGCAGGCGACGCGGGTCGGGAACCAGGCGACGGCCGCGCCGATCCCCGGCTTCAGCGAGGACACGCTCGTGCTGCACCGGATCGCCTCGGGCACCACCACCCACACCACCACGGAGCAGGCGACCGTCAACCTGGTCAACACCGGCTCCAAGGACCTGCGGATCTCGGCGCTCACGCTGAGCGGGCCGCAGGCGGCGCAGTTCGAGCTCGTGAACCCGCCCGCGCTGCCGGCCACCGTGGCACCGGGGGGCACGCTGGGGCTCACGGCGAAGTTCGTGGGCACCGGCGGGTCGAAGGGGGTGCGCACAGCGGACGTGGTGATCGCCTCGAGCGACCCGGCCTCGCCCAGCACGGCGGTCCACCTGCGCGGCGGCTACATGGGCGCGCCCGAGGGCAACAGCGAGCTGACGCTGCCGCAGATCGTGAGCCTGTTCGACCTGCGCACGAACGTCGGGCCCCTCACGACCCAGAGCGGCGGCATGTCGCTCGGGTACGGCTCCGAGAACCAGGGCTCGCCGCTCAACGGTGAGGAGGTGCGCTCCATGCAGTGGAAGCGCATGGACGCCTCCCGCCCGGTCCAGGCCCGTCAGCTCGCCGCGTTCCACGGCTGCTGCGGGCAGACCGAGACGATCAGCATCAACGGCGCATCGTCCACGCAGGCCGTCGCGTACGGCCAGGCGGTGCTCCCGCTGACGTCGACCGGTGGCCCGGTCGCGGTCTCCACCAACCCGACGGGGAGCTTCACGATCACCGTCAACGGGCAGAGCACCAACAACGTGTCGTACATGGCGGTCAAGACATGGCCGCTGCGCGACCGGACCGGCGCGGTGGTGCCGGGCGCGTGGGTGGTGGGACACGACTACATCTCCGGCGCCAACCAGTGCGGCATCGGCGCCACCAACTGCGACTACCAGGACAACGTCTACGTGGTGACCAACATGCTGCCGGTCGCCCCGTCCGACACCGCGGCCCCCGCGGCCGTGACCGGGCTGGCCGGCGCGGCGGACACCGGCGGGGTCGACCTCTCCTGGACCGCGGCGACCGCCACGGACCTCGCGGGGTACCGCGTGGAGCGGGCGACGTCGGCGTCCGGGCCCTGGTCGTCGGTCACCGGCGCCACGCCCGTGCGGGGGACGACGTTCCGCGACACGGCGGTGCCGTTCGCGACCACCGTGCACTACCGGGTGGTGGCGATCGACGCGGCAGGCAACGTCGCGGCACCGTCCGCGGCGGTGGCGGTGAACGTCTCCTCGGTGGCGGGCCGCGCCATCCGCATCAACGCGGGCGGCGGGGCGGTGACGACGCCGGACGGCAGGGAGTGGCTCGCCGACCAGCTGTTCACGGCGGCGGGCACGAAGGCCTACACCAACGCGTCGGTGACACAGATCGCGGGCACGACCAACGACGCGATCTACCTCTCCGAGCGCAGCACCACCGCGGACCTGCAGCCCTTCGGGTACGACATCCCGGTCCCGGCCGGGCAGTACCTGGTGCGCCTGCACTTCGCGGAGATCTACTTCGGCGCCACCGGTGGCGGCGCAGGAGGCAACGGCAGGCGCGTGTTCAGCGTCAACCTCGAGGGCGGGGCGGTCGAGGTGCCCAACCTCGACCTGAACGCGGTCGCCGGCCCGATGACGGCGCACGAGCGCCAGCTCGTCGTCCCGGTCACCGACGGCAACCTCGACATCGACCTCTCGGCCACGGTGAACCAGGCCAAGATCTCGGCGATCGAGGTGCTGCCGGCTCCCTGACGGGCAGCTCGGGGGCGGACCGGCCCGTCGGCGCAGCGCGCCGGCGGGCCGGTCCGCGTCCCGTTGCTGGTGCCGGTCACCGTGCCGGTCACCGTGCCGGTCACCGTGCCGGTCACCGTGCCGGTCACCGTGTCGGTCCCGTGTCGGCCTCGTGTCACGTCGGTGTCGGGTCCCGCGCCGCGCCGCCGGCAGGGTGCCGGCGGCCGCGGGTGCCGCCTACGCTCGGGCATGTCCGCGCTCGACTCCCACCCGGAGCCCCGTGCCGGCCGTGCTGCGCCTCACCCGGGCCGCGGCGGCCGCCCGGCGAGCGCGGGGGCGCGCGCCACGACGGCGTCGCGCACGCCCGCCCCTGCGCACCGCCGCGCACGCACCGAGGAGGAGACGACGGTGACCCAGCCTGCGACGAGCGGCGGGGGGACGTCCCCCGTCATGGTCCACGAGATGCTCCCCGGCCGCGTGCTGCTCGGCCGCGGCGCCCTGCGCGAGGTCCCGGCGCAGGCCGACCGGCTCGGCGCGCGGCGCGTGCTGGTCGTCGCCGCGCCGTCGGCCAAGGTCGTGGCCGACGACCTCGTCGAGGCGCTCGGCGACCGCGTGGCGGCGGTGTTCGACCAGCCGCGCCAGCACACGCCTGCCGAGGTGACCGCCGAGGCGCTGGCGCTCGGGCGGGCCCACGGCGCCGACGGCGTGGTCACGCTGGGCGGCGGCTCCGCGATCGGCCTCGGCAAGGCGATCGTCGCCCGCACCGGGATGCCGCACGTGGCCATCCCGACGACCTACGCGGGCACGGAGGCCTCGCCGGTGCTCGAGGAGACCGTGGACGGCGTGGACACCGTCCGCCGGGACCCCGCCCTGGTGCCCGACGCCGTGGTCTACGACCCGCTCGTCACGCTCACCATGCCCCACGGCCTGACGCTCACCAGCGCCCTGCACGCCTTCGCGCACGCCGTGGAGGCGCTGTACGACGCCGACGGCACGCCGGTCACCCGCGCGTACGCGCTCGAGGCGGCCGAGTGCATCCTCAACGCGCTGCCGGTGGTGCTCGACGACCCGGGCGACGTGGTGTCCCGCGAGCGCCTGCAGGGCGCGGCGTGGCTGGCGGGGCTGTGCCAGGCGTACGGGCGGATGGGCCTGCACCACCAGCTCGCGCACGCGCTGGCCGACGCGTTCGACCTGCCGCACGCCGAGCTGCACGCGCTGCTGCTGCCGCACGTCATGGCGTTCAACCTGCGCGCGGCCCCCGACGCCGCCGCCCGGCTCGCGCGGGTGTGCGGCGGCAGCGCGGTGGCCGAGGTGATGCAGCTGGTGCGCAGCCACGGCGGCCCGACGGCGCTGTCCGAGCTCGGCGTGCCCGCCGCCGGCCTGCGCGCCGTGGCCGAGGCGGTGGCCGCCGACCCGGCGCCCAACCCCCGCCCGCTCGACGCCGAGTCGGTGCTGCACCTGCTCGAGGAGGCGTGGTGACGGGGACGTCGTGACGGGGACGTGGTGACGGGGACGTGGTGACGGCTCGGTTCAGTGCTCGCTGGTGAGCGCCGGCTTCTTCTCCATGCCCTTGAGGCCGTTCCAGGCCAGGTTCACCAGGTGCGCCGCGACCTCGTCCTTCTTGGGCCGTCGGGCGTCCAGCCAGTACTGACCGGTCAGCGCGATCATGCCGACGAGCATCTGGGCGTACAGCGGCGCGACGCGCGGCTCCAGGCCGTTGGAGCGGAACTGCGCGACGAGGATGTGCTCCACCTGCGTGGCGACGTCGCCGATCAGCGAGGAGAAGGTGCCGGTCGCCTGCGCCACGGGGGAGTCGCGCACCAGGATGCGGAAGCCGTCCTCGTGCGCCTCGATGTAGTCGAGCAGCGCCAGGGCCGTGCGCTCCACCATCACCTTGGGGTGGCCGCCGGCGGCCAGCGCCCCGGTCAGCGCCGTGGTGAGCGCCTGCACCTCCCGGTCGACGACGACGGCGTAGACGCCCTCCTTCCCGCCGAAGTGCTCGTAGACCACGGGCTTGGACACCTCGGCGCGCGCCGCGATCTCCTCGACGCTCGTGCCCTCGAAGCCCTTCTCCGCGAACAGCCCGCGGCCGATCGTCAGCAGCTGCTCACGGCGCTGGCTCGCCGTCATGCGGGCGCGCGTGGCTCGGGCGGGCGCGCGGCGGGGCTCGCGAGGCTCGGAGGGCATGCGAGCCATTGTGCCCGTCGCCACGCTCCGGGCGCCCCCGGGCGCCCCCGGGCGCCGCCGGGGGCGCCGGGCGGCGGTCGCCGGGGGCGGGCCCGTACGGGGGCAGCCCCGCGGACCTGGCAGACTGTCGCAGGGACGTGCGGCGGTGCGCGCGGGGCGGCGCCCACCGCTGAACCGTCCGTTCCGCCTTGGTGTAATCGGCAGCACAGGGGTTTTTGGTGCCCTTGGTCCAGGTTCGAGTCCTGGGGGCGGAGCTGGTGCCAGCACCCGAGGAGAGATGGGAGCACTCGTGGTCTCGACAGGCTCGACCACACCGGCGGGGCAGCCCGCCGACGACGCGGCGTCGTCCGCACCCCGGCCCGCTGCGGTCGTCGTCCTGGCGGCCGGCCAGGGCACTCGCATGCGGTCGGCGCGGCCCAAGGTGCTGCACGCCGTCGGCGGGCGCAGCCTGCTGGGCCACGCCATGGTCGCCGGGCGGGCCCTGGACCCGCAGACGCTCGCCGTCGTCGTGCGCCACGGCCGCGACCTGGTCGCGGCGGAGGTCGAGCGGGTCGACGCCGCGGCGCTCGTCGTCGACCAGGACGAGGTGCCCGGCACCGGCCGTGCCGCGCAGTGCGCGGTCGAGGCGCTCGACGCCCGCGGCCCGCTCGACGGGCCGGTCGTGGTCACCGCGAGCGACGTGCCGCTGCTCGACGGGGAGACGCTGGCCCAGCTCGTGGCCGCGCACGTCACCGACGGCAACGCCGTGACGATCCTGACCACCGTCGTCGAGGACGCCACCGGCTACGGCCGGATCGTGCGCGAGGAGGGCAGCGGCGACGTGCTGGCCATCGTGGAGCACAAGGACGCCACCGACGCCCAGCGCGAGATCCGCGAGATCAACACCTCGATCTTCGTGTTCGACGCCGACGTGCTGCGCCGCGGCCTCGCCTCGCTGGGCACGGACAACGCCCAGGGCGAGATGTACCTCACCGACGTCGTGGCGTTCGCCCGCGCCGAGGGCCGCACGGTCCGCGCGGTCATCACCGACGACCCCGTCGCGGTGGAGGGCACGAACGACCGCCTCGCGCTGTCGGTGCTCGGCAAGGAGATGAACCGCCGCATCCTCGAGCGCTGGATGCTCGACGGCGTCACGGTCGTCGACCCGGAGACCACGTGGGTGGACGTCGACGTCGAGCTCGCGCCCGACGTCACCCTCCTGCCGGGCACGCAGCTGCACGGCGCCACCGCGGTCGCCGAGGGCGCCACGGTGGGCCCGGACACCACGCTCACCGACGTCGAGGTCGGCCCCGGCGCCACGGTGGTGCGCACGCACGGGTCGCTGGCGGTGATCGGCGCCGGCGCGAGCGTCGGGCCGTTCGCCTACCTGCGCCCGGGCACCGTGCTCGGCGAGCGCGGCAAGATCGGCACGTTCGTCGAGACCAAGAACGCCGAGATCGGCGCGGGCGCCAAGGTGCCCCACCTGTCGTACATCGGCGACGCCACGATCGGCGAGGGCTCGAACGTGGGCGCCGCGACGGTGACGCTCAACTACGACGGCGTGGCCAAGCACCGGACCGTCGTCGGCGCGCACGCCAAGGTCGGCGGCGACAACATGCTCGTCGCGCCCGTGACGGTCGGCGACGGCGCGTACACGGCCGCGGGCTCCGTGATCACCCGCGACGTGCCCGCGGGCGCGCTCGGGGTGAGCCGTGCCCAGCAGCGCAACGTCGAGGGCTGGGTGGAGCGCAAGCGCCCCGGCACCCCCGCCGCCGAGGCCGCCGCGCGCGCCCGCGCCGACGGCGGCCCCGACCCCGCCGACCCCGCCTCCGCCCCTGCCGCCGACGCCGCCCCCGAAGGAACCTCGCACTGATGAACAACTCGATCCACGGCTCCGGCGAGCGCAACCTCGTCCTGGCGAGCGGGCGCGCCCACCCGGACCTGTCCCAGGCGGTCGCCGACGAGCTCGGCATCGCCCTGCTCCCGGTCTCGGCGTACGACTTTGCGAACAGCGAGACCTACGTGCGGTTCGGGGAGTCGGTGCGCGGCACGGACATCTTCCTGCTGCAGTCGCACACCGCGCCGGTCAACCAGTGGCTCATGGAGCAGCTGCTCATGGTCGACGCCGCCAAGCGCGCCTCGGCCAAGAGCGTCACCGTGGTGGCACCGTTCTTCGCCTACGCCCGCCAGGACAAGAAGAGCCGCGGCCGCGAGCCGATCTCGGCGCGCCTGGTGGCCGACATGCTCAAGACCGCCGGCGCGGACCGCATCATGAGCGTCGACCTGCACACCCCGCAGATCCAGGGCTTCTTCGACGGCCCCGTGGACCACCTGTGGGCCATGCCGGTGCTCACCGACTACGTGCGCACCCGCGTGGACACCTCCAACGTCACCGTGGTCTCGCCCGACGCCGGCCGCATCCGCGTGGCCGAGCAGTGGGCGGCCAAGCTCGGCGGCGGGCCGCTGGCCTTCGTGCACAAGACCCGCGACGTCACGCGCCCCAACAAGTCGGTCGCCAACCGCGTCGTC
Source organism: Puerhibacterium sp. TATVAM-FAB25 (assembly GCF_046535855.1). NCBI lineage: Bacteria > Bacillati > Actinomycetota > Actinomycetes > Micrococcales > Promicromonosporaceae > Puerhibacterium > Puerhibacterium sp. TATVAM-FAB25. Next base: position 134,723 of record NZ_JAXUAK010000009.1, read on the forward strand.
GGCGACGTCGCCGGCCGGGAGTGCGTGCTGGTCGACGACCTCATCGACACCGGCGGCACGATCGCCGAGGCGGTCAAGGTGATCATGGACGCCGGCGCGAAGTCGGTCGTCGTGGCCGCCACGCACGGCGTGCTCTCCCACCCGGCGGCGCAGCGCCTGTCCGAGTGCGGCGCCTCGGAGGTCGTGATCACCGACACCCTGCCGATCGCGGCCGACCGGCGGTTTGACCAGCTCACCGTGCTGTCGATCGCGCCGCTGCTGGCCCGCGCGATCCGCGAGGTGTTCGACGACGGCTCGGTCACCTCGCTGTTCGACGGCAACAGCTGACCCGGGCGCGACGCGCGACGAGGGGCCCGACGGCGGTGCGCCGGCGGGCCCCTCGTGCTCGGCGCGGTGCCCCGCGTTCCCCGGAGCCCGCGGAGCCGGGTACAGTAGTCCGGTTGCCTCGGCGAGGGACGTAGGACGGGCCTCGTGGTTCCGTCGAGATCCGTGATCGACTGGGCGGTCGTGACGCGCGTGAGCGCGCGTCCCCGTGAGTCGTGCGCGTCCGTCATGGGTCCCACGCCGACGCAGCCGCCCCCGAGACCTCCCGCTGGTGCTGCCAGCGGCACACCACGCGAACCCGTAGGAGTTGTTCCATGGCCGAGATCAAGCTTGTCGCCGAGGCCCGCACCCAGTTCGGCAAGGGTGCCGCCCGCCGCATCCGCCGCGAGGACAAGATCCCCGCCGTCCTGTACGGCCACGGCACGCAGCCGGTGCACATCACCCTGCCGGGCCACGAGTCGATGCTGGCGCTGCGCCACTCGAACGCGCTCTTCGCGATCGAGCTCGAGGGCGAGTCGCACCTGGCCATCGCCAAGGACGTCCAGCGCGACCCGATCCGCGGCTTCATCGAGCACATCGACCTGCTCGCCGTGCAGCAGGGCGAGAAGGTCGCCGTCGACGTGACGGTGAACGTCGTGGGCGAGTCGGCCCCCGGCACGATCCACCTGGTCGAGGCGCAGACGCTCTCCGTCGAGGCCGAGGCCACGCACCTGCCCGAGTCGGTCGACGTGGACATCACCGGCCTCGAGGCCGGCGCCACCGTCACCGCCGGCGAGGTCAAGCTCCCGGAGGGCGCGACGCTCGTCGTCGAGCCGGAGCACATCGTCGTCACCATCGCCGAGCCGCGCGGCGAGGCCGCCGAGGCCGAGGGCGAGACCGAGGGCACGGTCGAGGAGACCGCGACCGCCGCGGAGTGACCTCCCCGCGGCGGGCACGCCCCGCCGCAGGCCCGGCGTCTCGCCGGACCACCAGCACCCTGGCCGAGGCGCCCGGTACCGTGACGGACCGGGCGCCTCGCCGCGTCCCGCGCTCTTCCCCGCACCTCGACCGAGGAGACCCATGACCGACACGCCCTGGCTCGTCGTCGGGCTCGGCAACCCCGGCGCCCAGTACGCGGGCAACCGGCACAACGTGGGCCAGATGGTGCTCGACCTGCTCGCCGAGCGCGCCGGCGTGCGGTTCTCGCGGCACGCCCGGGCCCAGGCGGTGGTGGGCGAGGGACGCCTCGGCGTGCTGCCGGGCGGGCGCCCGGGCCCGCGGGTGGTGCTGGCCAAGCCCACCACCTACATGAACACCTCCGGCGGCCCGGTGTCCGGGCTGGCGAAGTACTACGGCGTGGAGCCGGAGCGGGTCGTCGTGGTGCACGACGAGGTGGACATCCCGTTCGACACGATCAAGCTCAAGGTCGGCGGCGGCGAGGGCGGGCACAACGGCCTGCGGGACGTCTCCAAGGCGCTGGGCACCAAGGACTACGTGCGCGTGCGGGTCGGGGTCGGGCGCCCGCCGGGGCGCATGGACACCGCCGACTTCGTGCTCAAGGACTTCAGCGCGACGGAGAAGAAGGACCTGCCGATCCTGGTCGACGACGCCGCCGACGCCGTCGAGATGGTGCTCACCGCGGGCCTGCTCGCCGCGCAGGGCCGCTTCCACACGAAGGCCTGACGGCGGCCGCCGGGGGACGACCACCCGCGCCCACCGATGACGCCGGCGCGCGACGCGCCTACTGTGCCCTCATGAGCCGTGAGGACCCGTACACCGTGCCGGACCAGCCCGAGGGGGCGGGCCGGCAGCGCCCGGACGGCGGCCAGGCGGCCGCGGGCGGGCCGGAGCCCGCCGCCCACGAGGCGCCGCCGCCGGGCCCGCCGGGCCCGCCGGGCTATGGGCAGCAGCCGCCCTACGGCGCCCCGCCCGGCCCGTCGCCGTACGAGCAGCCTCCGTACGACCAGCCTCCGTACGACCAGCCTCCGTACGGCCAGCAGGCCGGCCAGCCCCCGTACGGCCAGCCGCCCGCGGCGCCCCCGGCCGGCGCGTACGGCGCCGGGCCCTACGGGTCGCCGTACGGCGGGTACCCGCAGTCCCGGGGCACCGACGGCTTCGCGATCGCGTCGCTCGTCACCGGCATCCTCGGCCTCGGGGTCGTGGCGATCGTCCTGGGCATCGTGGCCCTGAACCGCATCAAGCAGTCGGGCCAGGAGGGCCGGGGGCTCGCGATCGCCGGCATCGTCCTCGGTGCCATCGGCGTCGTCCTCGCGGTGCTCGCGGTGGTGCTGGTGCTCACGGCCATCCAGTTCGGCGGCATGAGCTACCAGTACGACTACGGCGCCCTGGCGGCGCTCGGCGGCTGAGGACCCCGGAGAGCCGGCGGCACGGTGCCGCCGGCTCTCGGTCTCTCCCTGGAATCCCCACAGAACCTCGAGAGCTCCCAGGGGAGCTCCCAGGGACGGCGGCTACCATCGACGCTCCGTCGAGACGGACCCGAGACAGACCGCCCGTCGCGCCCCTGCGCGACGCACGATCCAGGAGCCCCATGAGCCTCGCGCCCGACCGCCGTCCCGCCTCCCCGCCGGCCGTGCCGGTGCCGGCCGCCCGGCAGCCTGCGACCGCCCTCCCGCCCGAGCGCGGGTACGCGGCCCCGCCCGCACTCCGCCGCACGGAGCCCACCGCGGTGGGCGCGCTCCTGACCGGCCTGCTGGGGATCCTCGTGCCGCTGGTCGGCGTCGTGGCGGTCGTGCTCGGCGGGATCGGGCTCGACCGCACCCGCCGGCGGGGCACCCGGGGCCGCGGCATGGCCGCCACCGGGCTCACGCTGGGCTCGCTCCAGGTGATCCTCACCGCGCTCGTGGTCGTGGCGGGGATCGCGCTGTGGAACGCGGTGGGAGACGACGTCGAGCGCGGCCTCGCCCAGGCGAACGAGCTGGCGCAGACCGACTACTCGCTCTCGGACGTGCTCCTGGCGCCCCTCGCCGACGGCGTCTCCCTGGGCGAGATCTCCGAGTGGCTCGGCACCGCGTCCCAGGTGCAGGAGCTCGGCGGCCTCGGCGAGCAGTGCCGGTCGGGCGACCTGGCGGCCTGCCAGAGCGTCGTCGACAGCCTCCCGCAGGACCTGGTGCCCGAGCAGCTGCGGCAGGGCCTGCCTTCCGCCGGCTGAAGTTCCCGCGCGGAACCGCTCGTCACCGACCCTTTCACCCGGGTGAGTTGTCCCCGGCCCCCTTCCCGCGGCGGTGTCCCGGCGCCCTACTGTGGCGAATCCGCGTCGTCAGGTGGCGCGGGACCGGGGGAGGGCCGGATGACGCTTCGCGAGCTCCTTCAGGTGCTCTGGTCGGGCCGGTGGTACGCGCTGGGCGCGCTGCTCCTCGTGGTGGCGGTCGCGTGGGTGTACACGGACCGGCAGACCGTCGAGCACCGCGCCGCGGCCGTGGTCGAGCTGGGCGAGGTCACCTACGGCGAGGAGACCGTCACGCCTGACGGGTCGCCGGACACCGTGACCTCCGCGCCGGTGCTCGAGCGCGCGGCGGAGCTGGTCGGCGGCGAGGAGAACCTGGCCACCGACGGCGTCTCCGCCACGTACGACGAGGCCGCCCGGCGCATGACGGTGACGGTGGTCAGCCCCGACGCCCGCGCCTCGGTGGAGACCGCGAACGCCGTCGCGCAGGCCTACCAGGAGCACCTGCCCGCGCTCATCGACGAGCAGGTCGAGCTCCTCGACGCGCAGATCGACGCCGTGAGCCAGCAGGTCGGCTCGGCCCGCGCCACGCTGCGCGGCCGGGAGGACGACCCGGTGGCCGTGGCCCTCGACGAGGCCGGCATCACCCAGCTCACCGCGCTGACCGGCACCCGCACGGCCTACCTGTCGCTGGTGACCCCGGGCACGGTCGTGGAGACCGCCCGGACCGCCGAGCCGCAGACACCCGCCCGCCTCACGGTGCTCGGCGCGGCGCTCCTGGCCGGGCTGCTCGTGGGCGTGGGCGCCGCCCTGCTGCGCCACGGCCTCGACACGCGGGTGCGCACCTCGGCCCAGGCGGCCGGGCTCGTCCAGGCGCCCGCGCTCGCCGAGCTGACGGGCGTGCGGCGGGCGATGCGCGGCGCGCGCGACGGGCGCATGCCCGTCGCGACCCGGATCGCCACCCCGTTCACGGAGTCGGTGCGCGAGCTGCGCACCGCCGTGCAGGTGGGTCTCGGCCACCGGCACCACGTGGCCATCGTGGTCTCCGCCGCGGACCCGCGCGCCCCGCGCGCGTTCGTCGCGGCGAACCTCGCCGTGTCGTTCGCCCTGTCGGGGCGGCGCACCGTGGTGCTGGCCGGTGACATGCGCCGCCCCCAGATCGAGGCGATGCTCCCGGCGCCGGAGGGCTGGTCCGGGCTGCGGGACGGGCTGCGGCCCACGCGCGTGCCGCACCTCGAGGTCTGTCCCGCGCCGGACGTCGAGCTGGACCCGGCGGACTACCTCGCCACCGAGGAGGCGCAGGAGCTCGTCGCGCGGCTGCAACGGGACGCCGACATCGTCGTCGTCGACGCTCCGCCCGTGCTGGCCGCCGCGGACGCCGCCATCCTCGGCGCCTACACCGACGGCGTCGTGCTGGTGGCCGACAGCGCGACCACCGACCGGACCGTGCTCACGCTGGCCGCCGAGCGGCTGCGCACCACCGGCGTCCCCCTCCTCGGCGTGACGCTCGCGGGCCGGTCCACGAGCCTGCGCACCGACTACGCCACGACCTACGGTGACGCGGACAGCGCGCCGGCGCGGTCGCGGCACGCGGCAGAGGCGGCGACGGTGGGCCGCGTCGCCGACGGCGGCGGTGCCGCCGGTGCCGATGGTGCGGACGCTGCCGAGGGCGCCGGCGCGGAGGCACCGGAGCAGCCGGGCGCCGCGCTGCCGACGCCCCTGCACCCGGCGCGCCGCACGGCGTGACCGTGGGCCGCCCGCTGCGCGTCCTCGTCGTCGGGCACTCCGCCCAGGCCTCCGGCGCCGAGCTGGCGCTCGAGCGGCTGCTCGCCGCCGTCGACCCGGCGCGGGCGCGGGTGCGGGTGCTGCTGCTCGAGCACGGCCCGCTCGCGGCGCGCCTCGCCGCGGCCGGCGTGCCCGTGGACGTGCTGCCGCTGGACCCCGACGCCGCGCGCACGGCGCGCACCGCGGTGGTCGGCGGGGCCGGGGCCCGCCAGGCCCTGCGGCTGGTGCCGTTCGTGGCACGGCTCGCGCGGCACGTGCGGCGGCAGGCGCCCGACGTCGTGGTGACCACGACGCTCAAGTCCCACGTGCTCGGCACGCCCGCCGCGCTGCTGGCCCGCCGGCCGGTCGCGTGGCACGTGCACGACCGCGTCGCCGACGACTACCTGCCGCCGCCGGTGGTGCGCGCGCTGCGGGCGGCGGCGCGGCGGCTGCCCCGCGCGGTCGTCGCCAACTCCGCCGCGACGGCGGCCACGCTGCCGGGCGCGCGCGGCCTGGTGGTCGCCTACCCGGGCTTCGCGCCCGGGCAGGCGCTCACCGCGCCGGAGCAGCACGTCGAGCCGGCGCCGCCGGTGGTGCTGCTGCTCGGCCGGGTGAGCCCCACCAAGGGGCAGCTCGAGCTCGTCCGCGCCGCCGCGCGCGTGCTGCGGGCGCGTCCCGACGCCCGCTTCCGGCTCGTGGGCGCCCCGCTGTTCGGCGCCGCCGACTACGCCGCCGCGGTGGACGACGAGATCGAGCGGCTCGGCCTGGCCGGCCGGGTGGTGCGCGTGCCGCCCGTCGACGACCCGGCCGCGGAGCTCGACGCGGCGACCGTGCTGGTGCACGCCTCGCCCGTGCCGGAGCCGTTCGGCCAGGTGGTGGTCGAGGCCGTGGTGCGGGGGGTGCCCGTGGTGGCGACGGACGCCGGCGGCGTGCCGGAGATCCTCGCCCCCGGCGCGGTCCTCGGCCCGGACGACCACGACGACGCGGACCCGGGCGCCGGCACAGAGGCGCTCGGGCCGCTCGGGCTGCTCGTGCCGCCCGGGGACGTCGACGCGCTGGCCGCGGCCGTCGCAGAGGTGCTCGCCGACCCCGCGGCCGCGCGCCGGCGCGCGGCCGCCGCGCACGCGGACGCGCTGCGGCGCTTCCCCGTGGCGGTGACCGCCGCCGTCGTCACGAGCGCGTGGGAGCGTGCCGCGGCGGGGCGGACGGCGGAGCCGCCGGCGGCTCCGACGGCGGGGCCGCCGACGGGGCGGGCCGGCCTGCGGCGCCGGCGAGCACCGCGGCCATGAGCGCCGCCTGCTGCTCCCAGGTGGGCAGGTCGTCCGGCGGCTCGCGACGCGGCGCCCCCGCGCGCGTCGCGGCGACGACCGCGGCGGGGAAGTAGCGGGCGGGCAGCGCCCGCACCGTCGGGTCCGCCGTGTCGCGGAAGCCGGCCACCGGCGTGGAGACGACCGGCCGGCCCGCGGCCCGGTACTCGTAGAGCTTGAGCGGGTCGAGGCTGTCGGTGAACGCGTCGACCACGTGCGGCACCACCAGCACGTCGGCGTGCGCCAGGTACGCCGGGACCGTGTCGAACGGCCGGGCGCCCAGCAGCACCACGCCCGCGGTGGTCAGGCGCCGTCGCTCGTCCTCCTCGAGCGCGTCGGGGCCGAGCAGCACGAGGCGCCCGCGCACCGCGGCGAGCGCCCCGGCGGTGCGGGCGCACAGCTCGACGTCGAGCCGGTCGGCGTGCAGCGTGCCCACGTAGAGCGCCACGGGGCCCTCCGGCAGGTCGGCGGGCCGCGGCGCCGGGCGCCGGTACGCGGCGACGTCGACGCCGTTGGTGATCAGCTCGACCGTGCGGCCCCGCCCCTTGGCGCGCCGCAGCGCCGGCGAGCAGACCGTGACGGCGGCGGCCTCGCGCAGCAGCCGCCCCTCGGCCTCGGCCAGGCGGGCGGTCTCGACGGGCGGGCGGCGGGCGGCCAGCCAGTCGTCGGTGACGTCGTAGACCACGGGCACGGACGTGACGTCGAGGAGGCTCGCGTAGGCGAGGTCGTTGACCCACAGCACCGCCGGCGGCGCGCCGACGCCGCGCGCAGCGCGCAGCGCCGCCCGTGCCCGGCGGCGGTCGCCGCCGTCGGCCACCTTGCGGGGCACCCACTTGGTGGGCTCGTAGAGCCACAGCCGGTCGGCGCCGGGGAACTCGTTCGCCTCGTAGGGCAGCCGGCGCAGGCCGCGGCCCAGACGCGGCACCGCGCCGCGGCGCAGGGCGTGCAGGGGGTCGACGGGCGGCTCGACGAACAGCACCCGCAGGCCCGGGTCGGCCAGCAGCCGCGAGACGAGGTGCTGGTTGCGCCGCCAGACGCTGTCCCACGGCTCGAGCGAGCAGACCACGAGCCCCCACGGCGGGTGCGGCACCGGGGCGGGGCCGGCGGCGCTCACGCGAGCACGCCCTGGTAGACGGCGCCGGTCGCGGCGACCTGGTCGGCCAGGGTGAAGCGCGTGCGCTGGCGGTGGGCCGCCGCCGCGCCGTACGCCCAGCGCCCGACCTCGTCGTCGGCCAGCGCGCGCAGGTGGTGCGCGGCGGCGTCGGAGTCGCCCGCGGGGAACAGGGCGCGCGGGTCCAGGCCGGCCAGCAGCTCGGTGTGCCCGCCGGCGTCCGCGGCCACCACCGGCAGCCCGTGCGCCATGGCCTCCAGGACGCTGAGGCCCAGCCCCTCCACGGGGCACGGCGCCAGCAGGATCCCCGCGGTGCGCAGCAGCGCCGGGGCGTCGCGGTGGTGGCCCAGGAACTCGACGTCGAGGCCGAGCCGCTCGGCCAGCCGGCGCAGCGCCGGCTCGCGGCTGCCCGCCCCGGCGACCCGCAGCCGCCAGCCCTCGGCGGCGACCCCCGAGGCCGCGAACGCGCGCAGGGCCACGTCGGTGGCCTTCTCCGGCTCCAGCCGCTGCAGCACGAGCACCACCGGCTCGCGCGCCTCGGCGTCCTGCTCGGCGACGTCGACGCCGGGGTGCACCACCGTCGTCGGCCCGTCGACGTGCCGGGCGACGTAGTGCGAGATCGCGATCTGGGCGCGCAGCGGCCGGCGGGCGGTGGCCGCGACGAGCGGGCCGGTGGGCCCGCTGCCGCGCGGCCGCGCGAAGTGGCGGGTGGCGACGACGGCCGGGTGCGGGGACCACAGGGCCAGCCCCGCGGCGACCTCGGCGGCGGTCATGTGCACGTGCACCACGTCGGCGCGCCGGCCGTGGCGGCGCAGCGCGGCCGCGACGTCGGGCATCGACGCGGCCGGCAGGTGCGCCACCCCGTCGAGCTCGCGCGCCATCGCCGCGGGCTCCCCGCCCACCACGACCACCGTCTCGCCGGCGGCGGCCTGGCCCCGGGCCAGCCGTGCCACGTGCCGCTCGACGCCGGCGAACCCGTCCGAGCGGACGGCGTGCAGGATCCTCATCGCATCTCCTCGGCCGGCACCGTCGCCGGTGCCTCCCCCTGGGCCGCGCCCCCTGGCGCACCCTCCCGCGCACCCCCGTGCGCGTCCCCGTGCACATCCTGCCGTGCGTCCCGGGCCGCGTCGGGCCGCACCCGCCGCAACGCCTCGAGGTAGCGGGCCGCCACGGCGTCCCACGTGTGCTCGAGCGCCACGGCGCGGGCACCGGCGCGCAGGCGCTCGCGGCCGGCGTCGTCGAGCGCCGCGAGCGCCCGCACGCCGCGCAGCACCCCGGCCTCCGAGCGCTCGACGAGGTAGCCCGTGACGCCGTCGCGCACCACGGCGGGCGCGTGGCCCACGGGCGTGGCCACCACCGGCACGCCGCAGGCGAGCGCCTCGAGCACCACGAGCGCGTTGGCCTCGTAGGCGCTGGGCAGCACCAGCGCGTCGGCCGCGGCCAGGTACGGCAGCGGGTCGGCCACGCCGGGCGTGGCCACGCGGTCGGCCACGCCGAGGGCGGCGGCCCGGCGCCGGACCGTGGCGACGACGTCGGCCGTGCCGCCGACCGCCGTCAGCCGCGCGCCAGGCAGCCGCGCCAGCGCGCCCAGCGCCAGGTACAGGCCCTTGCGGTCGGGCTCGTGCCCCACGAACACCAGGTGCAGCGCGCCGTCGGGCACGCCCGCGCGCTCGCGCGCCGCGGCCCGCTCGGCGGGCGTGGGCGGGCGGAACCGGTCGGTGTCGACGCCGTTGGGCACGACGACGGTGCGGTCCCGCGTGCGCGGGTGCAGGCGGTGCAGCGCGGCGGCCTCGCCGGCGGTGAGGCACACGATCGCGGCGGGCGGCCACAGGCGGTACCGCACGGCGTCGCGCGCGGTGGTGAACAGGTGCAGCGGGTTGCGCAGCAGGCGGCCCGCGGCGCCCCCGCGGGCGCGCATCGCCACGAGCAGCAGCCCGTGGTTGACGTAGACGTCGCCGCCGAGCACGTCGTTGTGCACGACGACGACGTCGTCCGGGCGCCGCCCGGGCCGCCGGGCGCAGCGGAGGCTGCCGGCGGTCGAGAACCACACGACCCGGGCGGCCAGCGCGAGCCGGCCCCGCAGCCCCGGGCCGGGAGCGGGCAGCCGCCGGCCGCCCGCGTCGTCGAGCGTGAACCGGGCCGTCTCGACGCCGGCGCGCCGCCACGCGGCCTCGAGGTGGTGGGCCACCCCGCCCACCCCGCTGCCCGGCCCGATCTCCGGAGCCACCTGCACGATCCTCACGGCGCCACCTCCGCCGGCCGGGGGCGCGGCGCCGGGACCCGCGCCGGGACGAGCGCCGGGACGCGCCCGAGGGCGCGGTCCGGTGCGCGCCCGCCGACCTCGTCGGGCGTGCCCGACGCGGCGGCGCGCGCGTGCTCCTCGGCGCCCAGGCACACGCCGATCAGCAGGAACGGCACCGACACCTGCACCGCCACCCAGAACAGGTCGAACTGGCCGGAGACGAACCGCACCAGCAGCAGCGTGACCGCGAGGTTGCCGAACCGCGGGTCCATCCGCCACAGCGGCACCAGCCCGCCGACGAACAGCAGGAGGAACCCGGCCAGGCCCACGACCCCGGCGGCCGACAGCATCTCCAGCTCGGCGTTGGGCGGCTGGAAGACGAACTCGGTGCGCTCGCTGGACCACCAGCGCAGCCCCATCCCGAACCACGGGTTGCGCTGCCACACCTCGATCGCGTCGGCGTACCACTCCAGGCGCTGGTTGGCGGAGTTGAACCGGTTGCCCGACTCGAGCTGCTCGCGCACCGCCAGGTAGACGACGTACAGCGCCGGCAGGGCGGCCAGCAGGATGAGCCGGGACCGGCGGCGGTGGGGCTCGCGGCGCAGCGACAGCACGATGACCCCCACGGCCAGCCCGACCAGCGCCTGGCGGGCCTGGGCGCCGAACGCCCCGGCGGTGCACAGCCAGAACGACCCCAGCGCGAACCACCGCGGCCAGCGCACCCACGACGGGCGGGCGTACGCGACGAGCGCCGCGACCGCCAGCAGCATGCCGACGAAGTTCTTGTGCATCGGGTACGGCGTCTCCAGGTACACCGGCCCCGTGTCGCCCGCGGCGAGCTGGCTCGCGGCCTTCGCCAGCGTCAGCAGGGCGATGCCGAGGCAGGGCAGCAGGAACAGCGTCAGCCCGAGCCCCGCGCGCCCGCTGCGGCCCACGGCCCACCCGACCACCAGCGCGCCGCCGACGGACAGCCACGCGTGGAACCACTCCACGGTGTTGGCCAGGTACGGGTTGACCAGCACGGTGAACGCGGTGGCGGCCTGGTAGGCCGCCGACAGCCACAGCAGGGTCCGCATCGGCCGGCTGAAGGGACGCTTCGCGAGCAGGAGCGCCGCCCAGAACGCGGCGAACAGCGCGAAGTCGCTGAGGGACAGGTCGATCCCGCCGCCCCCGACCCGCTCGACCACCACGGACGCCGGCATCGCGAGCACCGGCACGGCGGCCGGCTCGTGCACGCTCAGCGCGACCACGACGAACACCAGCGCGACCACCAGGGCGAGGGTCAGGGACGTCGGCGCGAGCACGCCCACCGCGGCGACCGCGACGGCGCCGAGCAGCAGCACGGCCGCGGTCCCGGTCGCGCGGGGCAGGGCGTGCGCGGCGTGCCGCACCAGGGCGGGCACGCTCACGCGGCCGCCCCGGAGCCCTGCGGCGCGAGCGCGCGCTCCGCCGCGACCGGCCCGCGCAGCACGAGCACGAGCCGCACGCGCGCCGCCGCGCGGTCGGGCCCGAGCACGCAGCGCACCGCCGCGCCCACGACGCCGGCCGCGCGCGCGGCCGCCCAGCCGGCGACGCCGAAGTGCTTGCGCAGGTACCGCTCCTGCGAGGCGCGCACCACGGTCTCGCGCCGCACCGGGTCGCTGCTCGTGGCGGCGCCGACGTGGGTGGCCACGACCTCGGGCACCAGCAGGTGGGCCCAGCCGCGGCGGTGCGCGCGGTAGGCCCAGTCGGTCTCCTCGGCGTACAGGAAGAACCGCTCGTCGAGCCCGCCGACGTCGGCCAGCGCGTCCGCGCGCAGCAGCAGCACCGAGCCGATGACGTACGTGGCCCGGGCGCGCAGCGCGGGCGCCACGCGCCGCAGGACCGCGTCGATCCCGAGCGCCTCGGTCCACGCCGCCAGCGGCGACGGGAACGGCCACTCCACCCGGGCGGGGTGCCCGGCGTCGTCGACCTGCGCGGGGCCGGCGCTCGCGGCCCGCGGGTGCGCGTGCAGCGCGTCCTGCAGCGCGCGCACCCCGTCGGCGGTGACGACGGCGTCGGGGTTGAGCAGCAGCACGTCCCGGCCGGGCAGCTGCCGGTGGGCCAGGCCGTGGTTGACGCCCGCGGCGAACCCGCCGTTGCGGCCCGGGTCCAGGTACGCCGCGCCGGCCGCCTCCGCGACCGCCCGCACCGCGGGCGAGGACGAGTTGTCCACCACGGTCAGCGGCAGGACGCCGGCCAGCGGCTCGAGCGCCCGGCGCAGGAGGTCCGGCGTGCCGTACGCGACCACCAGCACCTCCGGTGCCGGTGCCGCGCCGCGCGGCCCACGGGCCGGGCCGGCCGCGGGGACGGTGTGCGGTGCGCCCACTCCCATGCAGCGATTGTGGTCCAGGTCTCCGGCGGGGCCGAGGCCCGCGCCGCAGGTTCACCCCGGGGCGCCGCCCAGTTCACCCGCCGGGGCGCGGCGCGGTCCGCCCGCCGGCGCCACGGCCCGGGCGTACAGCCGGGCGTACCGCTCGGCGACGGCGTCCCAGGTGCACGCGGCGGCGCGCCGCAGGCCGTCGGCCCGCATCGTCGCCGCCAGGTCCGGGTCGTCGGCGACCCGGCGCAGCGCCGCGCCGAGGGCCGCGGGGTCGTCGGCCGGGACGAGCAGGCCGGCGCCTCCCACGACGTCGGGCAGGGCCCCGGTCGCGCTGGCCACCACCGGCACCCCGCACGCCATCGCCTCGACGGCCACCCGGCCGAACTGCTCGACCCAGCCCGGGGTCTCGAGCGACGGCACGGCCAGCACGTCGACGGACCGGTAGAAGGCCGCCAGGTCCGCGCCGTCGAGCGTGCCGAGGAACCGCACCCGCTCCCCGGCGGGCGCGGCGCGGCGGCGCAGCTCGCCCTCGAGGGGGCCGGCGCCGGCGAGGTCGAGCCGCAGCCGGTCGTCGGCGAGCACGGCGTCCAGCAGCGTGCCGACCCCCTTGTGCGCCGCGAGCCGGCCGGCGTAGCCCACCCGGAACCGGTCCGGGTCGGGCCGCCGCCCGGCGTCGGGGGCGGCCGGGCGGAAGACGGCGGGGTCCACGCCGAGCGGGACGGTCTCCACGGCGCCGGTGGCGCCCTTGTCCCGCACGATGCGGCCGGCGGCGTCGTTGCAGGTGTGCACGCCGGCCGCGCCGCGCAGCGCCGCGCGCTCGAGCCAGCGGAACGGCGGCGGGTAGCGCTTGGGCAGGTTCTGCGCCGAGTACAGCAGGTAGGGCGGCGCGGGCCGGCGCCCCAGCCAGGCGCGCAGCCGCCGCAGCAGCAGCACCTCGGCGGTCGCCAGCGCGAACGGCTCCTCGTGGACGTCCACGACGTCCCACTCCTCGCCCAGCGCGCGCCACAGCGGGCCGGGGGCGTAGACGAACAGCGCCGGGTGCGTGCCGAGCGTGGGCACGCCGCGCACCTCCTCGCCGGGGTCCGGCTCGAGCGGCACGCTGCGCCCGAACTCGTCCCACCGCCGCGCGCTGAGCAGCAGCACCTCGTGGCCGCGGCGCCGCAGGGCGCGCTCGCGCTCGCGCCACTCGCGCACCACCGCGCTGTGCGACACCCGCAGCACCCGCATGCGGTCATTCCCGCACGGCGGGCCGGTGGCGCGGAAGGCGCGCCCGCCAGAATCACCCGCCGCAAGATCACCCGCCGCAAGATCACCCGCCCCGCCGCGCGGGCCGCCGCTAGCGTGGGCGCCGTGGCCACCGAGAGCCCCACCGTGAGCGTCGTCGTCGCGACCAACCGGGGCGGACCGTTCCTCGCCGAGGCGCTGGCGTCCGTAGTCGCCCAGACCGAGCCGGCGCACGAGCTGGTGGTCGTGGACGACGGCTCGCCCGACCCGGGCGCGCTGCGCGCGATCGTCGACGCCGTGCCCGCCCCGCCCGGCCTGCCCGTGCGGGTCGTGCGCACCGCGCCGGCGGGGGTGTCGGCGGCCCGCAACCGGGGCGTCGCGGAGACCGGCGGGGACCTCCTGGCGTTCCTCGACGACGACGACCGCTGGCACCCGCAGCGGCTGCGGCGCCACGTGGAGGCGATGGCCGCGCGGCCCGACGCCGTCGCCAGCTACTGCGCGATGCGCACGATCGACCCCGCCGGCGCCGAGCTCGTCGCCGCCGACCAGTGGGCGGCGGCCGACCGGTGCGACGTCGTGCGCGGGCCGGGCGTGATGCTGCCCAACCTCGTCGTGCGGCGCGACGCGTTCGACGCCGTCGGCGGCTTCGACCCCGCGTACCGCCAGGGGGAGGACCTCGACCTCGTGCTCTCGCTGGCCGCGCGGGGCCCATTCGTGTTCGTCGACGAGGTGCTCGTCGACTACCGCCACCACGCCACCAACACGACGCGCTCCTACCGCGACCTCGCCGCCGGGGTCCGCACGATCCTGCGCGCGCACCGCGCCCGCGCGGTCGCCGAGGGGGCGGTGCCGCTCGTCGCCGCCTACGACGAGCGGCTGCGCGCCAACGACCGGTTCGCGTGGTGGAGCGCGGCGCGGGCCGCGCGGGCGGCGCTGCAGGAGCGCCGGGTGGGCGTGGCGCTGGGCGACGCGTCGTGGGCGGTGCGGTTCGCCCCGACGGCGCCGGTGACGGCGCGCCGCCGCCCGGCCGCCCGGTAGCGCCGGCGGCTCAGCGCGCCGCGTCGGCGCGCAGCGTGCGCGGGTCGGACCGGCTCACGCGCGGCAGGTCCGGGTCGACGCGGGTCAGGCGCCAGCCGAGCGACCAGCTCACGCGCCAGCCGACGTCGGCCAGGTCACCGAGGCGGCGCACCTTCACCGCCTTGCTCGTGACCCGCCCGAGCCTCGCCGCGACGCGCCCGGCGCGCGCGCCGGCACGC
>NZ_JAXUAK010000010.1:0-131779 GCF_046535855.1 Puerhibacterium sp. TATVAM-FAB25
GTTTCCCGCGGGGGGCCCGCCCCGTGGGGGGGGGGGGGGGGGCGGCGGGGGCGGGCCCCCCCCGCCGGGCCGCCCCCGCCGGCCGCCCGGGGGGCGCCGCGGCCGGGGCCGCGGCGCCGACGCTCGGGGCGGAGGCGGTCATGAGCCCAGCAGCCCCTCGACCGTCGTCACGGCGCCCTGAGCGGCGTCCGCCGGCGACTTCTGCCCGCCGATGGCGGCGCTCCAGGCCTGGCCGACGGCGAGCTGCAGGTCGGCGACGGCCTCCGGCGGCACGACGGCGTCGGGGTAGTTGGCGCCGAACTTCTCGGTGGTCTCCGCGAACGGCGCGAGCAGCTCGTTGCCGGTCACGACGTCGGCCTGCGCGGCGTCGGCGCGCGACGGGATCGAGCCGACGATCTCCGGGGCGAGCAGCTGGCCGTCGGCGTCGAAGTACGTCGACGTCAGGTACTCCCACGCGAGGTCGGGGTTGTCGCTGAACGCGCCGATGGCCTCGCCCTCGCCGCCGAGGTACACCTTGCCGGTGTCGCCGAGCGGCAGCGGCACGACGCCGTACTCGAAGTCGGCGTCCGCCTCGGCGGTGCCCATCTGCCAGTTGCCGTTCGCGGCGAAGGCGAAGCTGCCGGCGGCGAACTGCTGGAACGGCACGGTCTGGTCCCAGTTGACGGCCTCCTGGGGCAGCCAGCCCTGGTCGACCCAGCCACGGACCCGCTCGAGGCCGGCCTGGAGGGCGCCGGCGTCGGGCGCCTCGTACGTGAAGCCGGCGTCGGTGATCCACGGGTAGGCCTGCCACTCGCCCTGCGACTGCGGCAGCCCGGAGAGCGTGATGCCCTGGTGGCCGGCCTCCTTGGCCTTGGCCATGGCGGCCTCGAGCTCCTCCACCGTGGTGGGCGGCTCGACCCCGATCTCGTCGAGGATGTCCTTGTTGTACCAGAGGCCCAGGAGGTTGACGTAGCCCTGGGCGGCGTACATGGTGCCGTCGACCTCGTGGATGACCGCCTCGGGGAACTGGTCGGCGTCCTCGTAGGCGTCCCAGTACTCGTCCATCGGGGCGAGCGCGCCGCCGAGGGCGAGGGTGGACGCCTCGGCGCCGTTGAAGACCACCACGTCCGGGCCCTGCCCGGCGCCGGCGGCCGAGATGAGCTTCGAGTTCATCTGGTCGTAGGGCACGAACACGTTCTCCACGGTGCTGCCCTCGTGCTCCGCCTCGAACTTGGCCTTGTACTCGTCCATGAGCCGGACCTGCTGCTCGTCCGAGAAGTAGTGCCAGACGGTGACGGTGTCGGCACCCCCGCCCTGGGTGGCGTCGCCGCCGCCGGTGCCGCCCCCGCCGCCGCCGCCGGAGCAGGCGGTGAGCGCGAGCGCGGACAGCGCGGCGGTGGCGGTCAGGCCGAGTCGGGCGACGCGGCGGGTCGGCATCGCGTCCTTGCGGTGGTTCCTCATCGGTGCTCCAGGTGACGTGACGGGCGGCCCCGGGCGGGGCCGTGCGACGCGCCCCGTCGCCGCGGCGCTGCGGCGGGGCGAGGAGGGTGCGGGGCTCGACGACGTGCTGTCCTCGAAACGACCCGAAACCCTTTTCGGCGAACGTAGCACCGGTGTGGAACGGTGGCAAGAGACAACTCGGCTGGGGTAGTTTTCGACCACGCCCGGCGGCCACGCCGTGCAGGAGGGAGCCCGTCCGCGTGACCACGACGCCCGACGCCACCCGTCCCCGCAAGGTGACGCTGCGCGACGTCGCCCAGCTCGCGGGGGTCTCGGTGGCCACCGCCTCCAAGGCCCTCAACGGCCGCTCCCAGGTGCACCCCGAGACGCGCCGGCGCGTCAAGGAGGTCGCCGACCGGCTCGCCTTCACGCCCAACTCCCTGGCCCGCGCCATCGTCGCCGGCCAGACCGGCACGCTCGGGCTGCTCACCAGCGACCTCGAGGGCCGGTTCTCGCTGCCCATCCTCATGGGCGCGGAGGACGCCACCGGCGCCGGCCAGATGTCGGTGTTCCTCTGCGACGCCCGCGGCGACGCCATCCGCGAGCGCTACCACCTGCGCGCGCTGCTCGGCCGGCGCGTCGACGGCCTCATCGTGGTGGGCTCCAAGACCGATCCGCGCCCGCCGCTGAGCGAGAAGGTCGCCGTCCCGGTCGTGTACGTCTACGCCCCGTCGGCCGAGCCCGGCGACATGTCGGTCGTCGCCGACAACGTCCGCGCCGGCCGCCTGGCCGTGGAGCACCTGTTGTCCACCGGCCGGCGGCGCATCGCGCACGTCACCGGCGACCCCACGTACGCCGCCGCCCACGACCGCGTGCGCGGGGCCACCGAGGCCCTCGCCGAGGCCGGCCTGGACCTCGTCGGCCCGCCGCGGTTCGGCGCCTGGACCGAGGCGTGGGGCCGCGCCGCCGCGGCAGCGGTGCTCGAGGAGCACGCCGACGTGGACGCCGTCCTGGTCGGCAGCGACCAGGTCGCCCGCGGCGTCCTCGACGCGCTGCACGACCGCGGGGTGCGCGTGCCGCAGGACGTGGCCGTCATGGGCTTCGACAACTGGTCCCCCATGGTCGAGGGCGCCCGTCCGGGCCTGACCAGCGTCGACATGCGGTTCGAGGAGATGGGCCGGCGGGCCGTGCAGCGGCTGCTCGGCGCGCTCGACGGCGCCGCCGAGCCGGGCGTCGAGGCCATCGAGCCGCGGGTGGTGGTGCGCGACTCCACGGTGGGCTGAGCCGCCCAGCTCGCTGTGGGTACAGAACACGCCGTGCGGATCGTGATCCGCACGGCGTGTTCTGTACCCACAACAGCAAAGGCCGGGATCAGCGCACCCCGTGCCGCTCGAGGAACGCGTTGACGAACCGCCGCCGCGGGTCGAGCCGCTCGGCCAGCTCGCGCAGGTGGCCGATCCGCGGGTAGAGGTCGGCCGCCGGCAGGTCCGGCGTGAAGACCTTGCCCCAGTGCGGGCGGGCGCCCAGCGGCAGCAGGGCCTCCTCGACCGCGGGCAGCGCGCGGCCGACCGCCGCGGCGTCCTTGACCCACGTGAAGTGGAAGCCGACGAACCAGTCCGCCGACCCGCCGTCGGCCAGGGCGCGCGACGTGGGGCTGGCCCACGCCTCGTCCGCGGCCACGCTGCGCAGCTCGGCGACCTGCAGCAGCGGCGTCACGACGTCGCTCAGGCCGCGCATCGCCTTGACGGCCTCGGCGACCCGGTCGCCGGGCAGCAGGTACTCCGACTGGATCTCCTCCCCCGCGCTCGGGGTGTGGTCGGCGCGGAAGTGCGGCAGCCGCGCGTGCCACGGGCCGGGCACGCCGCCCTGCTCGTTGGCTGCCTCGGCCGGCAGCCCGAGGATCGGGTGCCGCCGCTCGGTCACCGGCGTGCCGCCGGCGGCGGCGAGCACCTCGCCCGCCGCGGCCAGCTCCTCGGCGGAGGCCGCCTTGACGAAGACCTGCTGCGGCCCGTCGCCGGCCCAGTCGGTGAACACGCTCACCGAGTAGGCGCTGCCGAGCAGGCCGGAGGGGTCGTCGCCGACCGCGTCCCAGCGCACGCCGTCGAACACCTGCTGGCGCACCTCGAACGTGGGCACGACGTCGAGCGTCACGTCGAGCACGACGCCGAGCGCGCCGAGGTGCACCGCGGCCGCGGCCGCCTCCTCGCGCCCGAGCTCGACGACCTCGCCCTCGCCGGTGAGCACGCGCAGCCCGGCCACCTGGGTGGCGAGGCTGCCGGTCCGGGTGCCGGAGCCGTGCGTGCCGGTCGCCACCGCGCCCGCCACGGAGATGTGCGGCAGGGAGGCGAGGTTGCGCAAGGCCCAGCCCTGCGCGTGCAGCGCCTCGGCGAGCGCCGCGTGCCGCACCCCGGCGGAGACCGTGACGGTCCGCGCCTCGGCGTCGACGATGATCGACGTCGGCAGCGCGGTGACGTCGACCAGCACGCCGTCGGTGTCCGCGACGGGGCTGAACGAGTGCCGCGAGCCGACCACGTGCACGCGGTCGGCGGCGAGCACCACCTGGCGCAGCTCCTCGACCGTGCGCGGCGCCACCAGCTCGCGCGCCGTGTAGGCGAGGCTGCGCGACCAGTTCTCCCCCGGCTCGGTGCCCGGGACGGGGCCGGGCGTCGGGTTCTCGGCCACGGTCACAGCCCCTCGGCGAGCTTGAAGTAGACCTGGTTCCAGCGCACCTGGTCGGCGAACCCGCGGCGCGTGGTGCTCTCGTCGATGACGAGCAGCTCGGTGCGGGCGATGTTGGCGAACACCTCGAACGCCTCGACGCCGGCGGCCGTGGACATCACGGTGTGGTGCGCGCCGCCGGCGGTCAGCCACGACTCGGCCGAGGTGGCGAAGTCGGGACGCGGCTTCCACACGGCGCGCGCGACCGGGAGCTTCGGCAGCTCGTGCGACGGCGCCACGACGTCGACGACGTTCGCGGTGAGGCGGAAGCGGTCGCGCATGTCGGCGAGCGACACGACCACGGCCTCGCCCGGGTCGGTGTCGAACACCATGCGGACCGGGTCCTCCTTGCCGCCGATGCCCAGCGGGTGGATCTCGATGCGCGGCGTCGAGGTGGTCAGCGTCGGGCAGACCTCGAGCATGTGGGCGCCGAGGATGAGCTCGCTGCCCGGCGTGAGGTCGTAGGTGTAGTCCTCCATGAGGGAGGCGCCGCCCGGCAGCCCCTCGCCCATGACCTTGGCGGCCCGCACCAGGACGGCGGTCTTCCAGTCGCCCTCGGCGCCGAAGCCGTAGCCCTTCTCCATGAGGCGCTGCACGGCCAGGCCGGGCAGCTGGCGCAGCGCGCCGAGGTCCTCGAAGTTGGTCGTGAACGCCTTCGCGCCGCGCTCGGTGAGGAAGGCCTCCATGGCGGCCTCCTGGCGGGCCGCGTAGCGCAGCGACTCGTGGCGGTCGCCGCCCCGGCGCAGCTCGGGCGCGACGTCGTAGCGCTCGGAGTACTCGGCGACCAGCGCGTCGACGGTGGCCTCGTCGACGGCGTCGACCGCCGCGACCAGCTCGTTGACGCCCCAGGTGTTCACCGAGACGCCGAAGCGCAGCTCGGCCTCGGTCTTGTCGCCCTCGGTGACGGCGACGTTGCGCATGTTGTCGCCGAAGCGCACCAGGGTGAGCTCGTGCGTGGCGGCCCAGCCGGCGGCGCCGCGCACCCAGGTGCCGACCCGCTTGGTGACGGCCGGGTTGGACACGTGGCCCACCACGGTGGTGCGGGCGACGCCCAGGCGCGTGGCGATGTACGCGTACTCGCGGTCGCCGTGCGCGGCCTGGTTGAGGTTCATGAAGTCCATGTCGATCTCCGACCACGGGAGCTCGACGTTGGCCTGGGTGTGCAGGTGCAGCAGCGGCTTGCGCAGCGCGTCCAGGCCGGTGATCCACATCTTCGCCGGGCTGAAGGTGTGCATCCACGTGATGACGCCGAGCACCTTGTCGTCGCTGTTGGCGTCGAGCATGGCGCGGCGGATGGCGGCCGAGTCCTTGAGGACCGGCTTCCACACGACCGTGACGGGCACGTCGTCGGACGCGTCGAGCGCGCGGGCGACCTCCTGCGACTGCTCGGCGACCTGGGCCAGCACGTCCTCGCCGTAGAGGTCCTGGCTGCCGGTGAAGAACCACACCTCGCGGTCGGCGTAGGGCTTGGTCATCGTCGTCCTTCCTGGGGTACGGGTGGTGCGGTGGGAGCCGGCAGCGTCAGTGCTGGCCGTAGACGTTCTGGTAGCGGTCGTAGAGGCTGTCGACGTACTGCTGCTCGATCGGCAGCGGCTCGCCCACCTGGCGGGAGACGTGCACCGTGCGCGCGACCTCCTCGAGCAGGACGGCGGCCTTGACCGCGTCCTTGGCGTCCTTGCCGATGGTGAAGGGGCCGTGGTTGCGCATGAGCACCGCGCGGCTGCGGTGGCCGGTGAGCGTCTCCACGATGCCGCGGCCGATCGAGTCGTCGCCGATGATCGCGAACGGGCCCACGGGGATCGGGCCGCCGAACTCGTCGGCCATCATCGTCAGCACGCAGGGGATCTCCTCGCCGCGCGCGGCCCACGCCGTGGCGTAGGTGGAGTGCGTGTGCACGACGCCGCCGACGTGGTCCATGTGCTTGTACACGTAGGCGTGGGCGGCGGTGTCCGACGACGGCGCGCGCTCGCCCTCGACGAGGTTGCCGTCGAGGTCGCACACGACCATCGACCCGGCGGTGAGCTCGTCGTAGGAGACGCCGGACGGCTTGATGACCAGCAGGTCGTCGCTGCCGTCGCCGGCGGTCCCGCGCACGCGCTCGGAGACGTTGCCGGCGGTCCACACGACGAGCTCCCAGCGGGGCAGCTCGGCGTGCAGGCGCGCGACGCGCTCCTTGGCCTCGTCGACGGCCGCGCGCAGGGCGGCGGGGACCTCGGTGGGGGTGCTCATCAGGGGTGTCTCTCCTGCGTCCGGGTGTGGTGCGGGGCTGGTGCGGGGGTGGTGCGGGGCTGGTGCGGGGCCGCGACGGGGTGCCGGGCGTCAGAGCGCCTGCGTGGCGGCGCGCTCCACCGCCAGGCCGGCGGCGTAGCGCTCGAGGTACGCCGCGAAGCCCTCCTCGTCGGCCGCGGCGGGCTCGACGACGTCGAGGCGGGCGTCGGCGAAGACGCGCTCGGCCAGGTAGGTGCCGAGGTCCTGGCCGCTGCCGGCGGCGGCGTAGGCCGCGAGCACGGCGATGCCCCAGGCGCCGCCGTCGCCGGCGGTCTCGCCGACGGCGACGGGCGCGCCGATGGCCGCGGCGAGCAGGCGCTGGGCCACGCCCTCGGTGCGGAACATGCCGCCGTGGGCGAACATCGCGTCGAGCGCCACGTCCTCGGCCGCCAGCACGCGCATGCCGAGCGCGAGCGTGCCGAAGACGCCGTAGATCTGCGTGCGGGCGAAGTTCGCCAGCGTCAGGCGGCTGCCCGGGGTGCGCACGACCAGCGGGCGGCCCTCGTCCAGGCCCGTGATCGGCTCGCCGGCCAGGTAGTTGTAGGCGAGCAGGCCGCCGCCGTCGGCGTCGCCGTCGAGGGCGGCGCGGAACAGCGCGCGGAAGACGTCGTCGGGCTCGGTGGGGCGGCCGGTGGCCGCGAGCAGCTCGCCGAGCAGGCCGGCCCAGGCGTTGAGCTCGCTGGCGCCGTTGTTGCAGTGCACCATCGCCACGAGGTCGCCGGCGGGGGTGGTGACGACGTCGAGCTCGTGGTGCACGCGGCGCAGCGGCTTCTCGAGCACCACCATGGCGAAGATGCTGGTGCCGGCGCTGACGTTGCCGGTGCGCGGCGCCACCGAGTTGGTGGCCACCATCCCGGTGCCCGCGTCGCCCTCCGGCGGGCACACCGGCACGCCGGCGCGCAGCGCGCCGGTCGGGTCGAGCAGCGCGGCGCCCTCCTCGGTCAGCGTGCCGGCCTCCTGGCCGGCGACGAGCACCTCGGGCAGCAGGTCGCGCAGGCGCAGGCCGGGGCGGCGCGGCGAGACCAGCTCGTCGAACCGGGCGAGCATCGTCGCGTCGTAGTCGTGGGTGGCCGGGTCGATGGGGAACATGCCCGAGGCGTCGCCGACGCCGAGGACGTCGCGGCCGGTGAGGCGCCGGTGCACGTAGCCGGCGAGCGTGGTGAGGGAGGCGACCTGCGGCACGTGCTCCTCGTGGTCGAGCACGGCCTGGTAGTAGTGCGCCACCGACCAGCGCAGCGGCACGTTGAACCCGAACAGGTCGGTCAGCTCGGCGGCCGCCCGCCCGGTGCTGGTGTTGCGCCAGGTGCGGAACGGCACGAGCAGCTCGCCGTCGGCGTCGAACGCCATGTAGCCGTGCATCATCGCCGAGACGCCGAGGCCCGCGAGGGTGGTGAGGCGCACGCCGTAGCGCTGCTCGACGTCGGCCGCCAGCGCCGCGACGCTGGCCTGCAGGCCGGCCCAGACGTCGTCGAGCGAGTAGGTCCACACACCGTCGAGGAGGTCGTTCTCCCACGCGTGGCTGCCCGTGGCGACGGGCACGTGGTCGGGGCCGATCAGGCACGCCTTGATCCGCGTCGAGCCGAGCTCGATGCCGAGGGTCGCGCGGCCCGCGGTGATCGCCTCCCGCGCGGCGCCCGTCGCGCCGCCGGTCACGTCGGTCGCGCCGCCGGTCATGCCGCCGGGCCCGTCCTGCTGCACCATCGCCAGCTGCTCCGTCCTCGCCCGGCTCCGTCGCGGGCGTCGTTCCTTACCGGCCTCGCCGGGCGTCTCGCCCGTCGTCGGATGTTAGCGCTCACACCGAGCGGTCCGCCACCGCCGTGCTCCCCTGGGTGCCGCGCGGCGCGGCGGTGCTGCCCCGGACCACCAGCTCCGGCGCGATGACGGCGGCCGGCCCGCGCGAGGCCCGCTCCGCGGGCTCGGCGAGCAGCGCCTCCAGCGCCGCCTGCCCGAGCGCCTGGAACGGCTGGCGGACCGTCGTCAGCGCCGGCACCAGGTAGCCGGAGCCCTCGAGGTCGTCGAACCCGACCACGGACAGGTCCCGCGGCACCACGACCCCCTGCTCCCACAGCGCGCGCAGCATGCCCTGGGCGAGCATGTCGTTGCCGGCGAACACCGCCGTCGGGCCGTCGCCCGCGGCGACCTCGGCGGCCACGCGCAGGCCCACCTCGTACCCGCGCGCCGCCGTCCAGTCCCCCGCCTCGTACTCGTGCGGCTCCAGGCCGCGGCCGGCCAGCACCTCGCGCCACCCGGCGCGGCGCACCTGGGCGTCCACCCACCCGGGCGGGCCGGAGACGTGCGCCACCCGCGTGTGGCCGAGGTCCAGCAGGTGCTCCGTCGCGAGCCGCGCGCCGAGCCGCTGGTCGACGTAGACGTGCCGGGTCGTCGAGCCCTCGGCGTCCTCGATCGCCGCCACGACGACGACCGGCTCGGCCGTGACCAGGTCGTCGACGACCTCCGCGACCGCGGCGATCGGCGCCACCACGACGAGGCCCTCGACGCGCTGGTCGAGCAGGTGCTCCACCGCCGAGCGCGCCGAGCCGGCGTCGTACGAGCCGAGGGACGAGATGGACACGAAGTACCCCCGCGCCCGTGCCGCCGCCTCGACGGCGACGACGGTGCTCGAGGGCCCGTGGTGGGCGCTGCCCATGGTGAGGATCCCGAGGGTTCCCGAGCGCGCCGTCGCCAGCGCCCGCGCGGCGACGTTGGGCCGGTAGCCGAGCTCCGCGATCGCGGCGACCACCCGCTCGCGCGTGCTGGGCCGCACGCTCGGGTGGTCGTTGAGCACGCGCGAGACGGTCTGGTGGGACACGCCCGCCAGCGCCGCCACGTCCGCCATCGACGGCGGGCGCGGCGGCGCCACCCGGCCCGGGGCCATGCTCATCCGCGCTCCGCGGCGGCCGGGGCGCCGGCGCTCACGGGGGCCGGCGCGGGCGCGCCCGACCGGGACAGCTCCGCCGCCAGCTCGCGCGAGCGGTCGCGGGCCGCCTCGATCGCGTCCGCGAACGCGGCGCGCACGCCGCCGTCGTCGAGCGCCCGCAGCGCCGCGGCGGTGGTGCCGCCCGGCGAGGTCACGCGCTCGCGCAGGATCACCGGGTGCTCGCCGGTCTCGTCGAGCAGCTGCGCCGCGCCCAGCACGGTCTGCACCGCGAGCCGCCGGGCGAGGTCGCGGTGCAGACCGACCAGCACGCCGGCCTCGGTCATCGCGTCGACCACGTAGAAGACGTACGCCGGGCCGCTGCCGGAGACGGCGGCCGCGGCGTCCTGGTCCTTCTCCGCCACGCGCACCACCACGCCGGAGCCGCGCAGCACGGCCTCGACGAGGTCGAGCTGCTCGGGCGTCACGGCGGCGCCGCCGCTGACCGCCGCGGCGCCCGCGCCGATGGCCGACGGCGTGTTCGGCATGACGCGCACGACGGCGGTGCCCGCCGGCAGCCGGTCCTCGAACCACGCGGTGGACAGCCCGGCGGCCACCGACACGACCACCGCGCCGGGCCGCAGCGCCGGCCCGACGACGGCGAGGAGGCCCGCCATGTCCTTGGGCTTGACGGCGAGCACGACGACGTCGGCGCCGGCGGCGGCCGCGGCGTTGTCCGCAGTCGTCGGCACGCCGAAGCGCTCGGTGAGGTGCTGCGCGCGCTCGGGGCGGCGGGCGGTGGCGGTCAGGTGCTCGGGGGCGACGCCGGACCGGAGGGCGCCCGCGAGGACGGCCTCCCCCATGGCGCCGGCGCCGAGGACGGCGACGGTGGTGGCGCTGAGGTTCACGCGGCCCACGGTACGCGGCCGGTGGACCGGTGCGGGCGCCGGTGGGCACGCGCCCGCGAGGTCAGAGGGGGTAGGCCGAGTAGAGGTCCTCGACGGCGTCGGCCGGGCCCGTGGCCGTGATGACGACCGTGCCGTTGCGCCACATCACGGTGGCGGCGCCGTCGGCGCCGGGCACGACGGCGTAGGCCCCCGTGACCTCGTCGCCGACCGTGACCTCGCCCTCCTCGGCGGGCTCGCCGGCGTCCTCGAGCCACGCGGCCGCGAAGCCCTCCGCGGCGGGCTCGTCCGCCCACTGGCCCACCTGCACGGTGATCTCGACGGCGCCGGCGCCCGCGCCGTCGGCGTAGGTGATCTCCCACGCCTCGACGACGTCGTCCTGCGCGCCCCACGTGGTGCTCTCGGCGAACCCGCGCTGCGCGTACTGCAGCACCGTGTCGGGCAGGGCGTCCGTGAGCTCGGTCTGCTCGCCCTCGCGGGCCGCCGGGGACACGGTCGGCGACGGCGGGGGCGCGGTGACGGTGGCCGCCGGAGCCGGCTCGGCCGGCAGGGCGAAGCCGGGCCACACGAGGGCCGTCAGCAGCGCCACGGCCACGACCACGCCGCCGGCCGCGCCCGCGAGCAGCCGCACGCGGCGCCCCGCCGCGGCGTCCCGCGCCCCGCGTGCGCGCCCCGCGCCGCCCGGTCCGTGCGGCTGCGCCATGGTCGTCCCCTCCGTGGTCCCGCGTCTCGGTGTCGCGTGTCGGTGTCGCGTGTCGTCGCTGCGGGCGGAAGCCTACGGGCGCCGACGGCGGTGTCGGTGGCCCGGCCTAGCGTGTCGGCGTGACCACCTCGACGTCCGCACGCGCCCCTCGGGCCGCCGGCAAGGCCGCCAAGCCCGCCTACCGCTGCACCGAGTGCGGGTGGACCACCGCCAAGTGGGTGGGCCGCTGCGGCGAGTGCCAGTCGTGGGGCACGGTGGCGGAGGACGGCCCGGCCGCCGCAGGCCCGCGCACCGTCGCCGTCACGCCGGTGCGCTCCGCGGCGCGGCCCATCGCGGAGATCGACGTCGACTCGGCGCGCGCCACCCCCACCGGCGTGGCCGAGCTCGACCGGGTGCTGGGCGGCGGGCTGGTGCCCGGCGCGGTGGTGCTGCTCGCCGGCGAGCCCGGCGTGGGCAAGTCGACGCTGCTGCTCGAGGTCGCCTCGAAGTATGCCGAGGGCACCGGGGACGCCGGGGACCGGGAGAGCCGCACCGTCCTCTACGTCACCGGCGAGGAGTCCGCCGGCCAGGTGCGCCTGCGCGCCGAGCGCGTCGGGGCGCTGGCGCGCACGCTGCTGCTCGCGGCCGAGACCGACCTCGGCACCGTGCTCGGCCACGTCGAGGCCACCGACCCCGCCCTGCTGGTGGTCGACTCCGTGCAGACGATCGCCTCGGCCGAGGTGGACGGCGCCCCCGGCGGCGTGAGCCAGGTGCGCGAGGTCGCCGCCGCGCTCATCGCGGCGGCCAAGGCCCGGCAGGTGCCCGTGCTGCTCGTGGGCCACGTGACCAAGGACGGCACGGTGGCCGGCCCGCGCACGCTCGAGCACCTCGTCGACGTCGTCTGCCAGTTCGAGGGCGACCGGCACTCGCGGCTGCGGATGGTGCGCGCCGTGAAGAACCGCTTCGGCCCCACGGACGAGGTCGGCTGCTTCGACCTGTCCGAGTCCGGCATCACCGGCCTGGCGGACCCCAGCGGGCTGTTCCTGTCCCACCTCGGCGCCGGGGTGCCCGGCTCGTGCGTCACGGTGACCCTCGAGGGGCGCCGGCCGTTGGCGCTGGAGATCCAGTCGCTGGTGGCCCCGTCGCCGCTGGCCAACCCGCGGCGCACCACGAACGGCGTCGACTCCTCCCGCCTGGCGATGATCCTCGCCGTCCTGCACCGGCACGCCTCGCTGCGGCTCGCCGACCAGGACGTCTACCTGTCCACGGTGGGCGGGGCGAAGGTCACCGAGCCCGCCGCCGACCTCGCGGCGGCGCTGGCCATCGTCTCGGCCCGCACGGGCGACGCGCTGCCGGCCGGCACCGTCGCCTTCGGGGAGGTCGGCCTCGCCGGGGACCTGCGCCCGGTCGCCGGCCTGGCCCGCCGGCTGTCGGAGGCGGCCCGGCTCGGCTTCACCGCGGCCGTCGTGCCGGCCGGCACCGACGCCAAGCCGCCGGCCGGGCTGCGGGTGCTCCAGGCCGGTCACGTCGCCGAGGCCGTCGACCTGGTCGGCCTGGGCCGGCGCGAGCGCTGAAGATCCGTGCCGACGCGTACGTAATTCCTCGGCCGATGCGGCCCCCGACACCGTAGGATTTGTGCTGTGCCCCCCACTCCCGCCCCCGACGACCTGCTCCGGGAGACCCTGGCAGCAGTCGCCCCCGGGACCGAGCTGCGTGACGGTCTCGAGCGCATCCTGCGCGGCCGCACCGGCGCGCTGATCGTGCTCGGGCTCGACAAGACGGTCGAGGAGATGTGCTCCGGCGGGTTCGTGCTCGACGTCGCCTTCTCCGCCACACGCCTGCGCGAGCTGAGCAAGATGGACGGCGCCGTCGTCCTCGACCGGGACGCCACGCGCATCCGCCGTGCTGCGGTGCAGCTGCTGCCGGACCCCACCATCGAGACCAGCGAGTCCGGCACCCGTCACCGCACGGCCGAGCGGGTGGCCAAGCAGAGCGGCTTCCCCGTCATCTCCGTCAGCCAGTCCATGCGCATCGTGGCGCTCTACGTGGGCGCCCAGCGGCACGTGCTGGAGGACTCCGACACCATCCTCGGCCGCGCCAACCAGGCCCTGGCCACCCTCGAGCGCTACCGCGCGCGCCTCGACGAGGTGTCGGGCACGCTGTCCGCGCTCGAGATCGAGGACCTGGTCACGGTGCGCGACGTGTGCTCCGTGGTGCAGCGCCTGGAGATGGTGCGCCGCATCTCGGAGGAGATCGCCGGCTACGTCATCGAGCTCGGCGTCGACGGCCGCCTGCTGGCCCTGCAGCTCGACGAGCTCATCGGCGGCATCGGGTCGGACAGCGAGTTCGTCATCCGCGACTACGTGGACCTGGAGCGATCGGGCCGCACCCTGGCCGACGTGCAGGCCGACCTCGCCGTGCTCGACTCGGGGCAGCTGCTCGACCTCGGCCAGATCGGCCGCGTGCTCGAGCTGCCCGGCGCCGGCATCGCGCTCGACGCCGCCGTCGCCCCGCACGGCTACCGCCTGCTGTCGAAGGTGCCGCGCCTGCCGGGCGCCATCATCGACCGCCTCGTGGCGCACTTCGGCGGCCTGCAGAAGCTGCTGGCCGCCAGCGTGGACGACCTCATGACCGTCGACGGCGTCGGCGAGCAGCGCGCGCGGGCCGTGCGCGAGGGCCTGTCCCGGCTGGCCGAGTCCAGCATCCTCGAGCGCTACGTCTGACCGTCAGCCCGCGGACTGCGACGGCGCGGGCGTCGTCGGTCCGGCCGGCGTCCCCGCGGCACCCGCAGCCGCGGGCGACGCGGGCGCCGGGTCCCCAACCGTGAGCGTCACCGGCTCGCCCACGGCGCCCTCCACCGAGGCGACCGACACCTGCGCGGTGTAGGTGCCGGCGGGCACGGTGGCCTGGCCCGTGGTGCAGTCCCCTGCGACCGAGCGCTTGCCCGACCAGCGGATCGTCTTGCTGTCCACGTCGCCGGGACCGAGCAGCAGCTGCCGCTCGCCCGAGGTGCAGTGCGCCGACGTCCACACCGCCTGGCCCGTGGCGTCGGCGACCGTGATCCGGCGGTTGACGCCGGACCCGTCGACGATGCAGGGCCGCCGCCCCGAGTTGGTGATGGTGACGACGAACGCGAAGGACTCGCCGACGTCGGCCTGGGCGTGGTCCGGCGCGAGGCCGAGCGTCAGGCTCGAGGCCGGGCAGGGGCGCGACGGCCCGCCCATCTCGGCGGGGTCGGGCGCGGCCACCTTCTGCGCCTCGAGCCGGGGCACCGGGTCCGGCCACACGTCGCGCACCGCCTGCACGCCGCGGCCCACGCCGTAGCCGGCCGCGGCGCCGAGGGCGACGAGCACGGTCAGGACGAGGACGGCGCCGACGAGCCGCCGGCGGCCGGCGGAGACGGTCGCGCGCCCCGGCGGCCGGGTGGACGTCCGACGGGCGGAGGGCCGTGTCGAGGACGTGCGGGCGGACGACGTGCGGGCGGACGACGTGCGGGCGGACGACGTGCGGGCGGACGACGTGCGCCCCGGCGCGGCGCCGCCGGTGGCCCGGCGCGGCCGGACCGTCGAGCCGCCGGCCGCCGCCCCGGGGGCCTGGAACCCGTGGGTGCTCACGACCCGCTCGTCGCGTCGCCGCGTGCTGCCCTGCCCGGCGCTGCCGCCCGCGGCGGGGCGCGCAGCCCGCGCCGAGGCGCCGCCCGACGCGGACCGGGGCTGCGTCGCTCCGCCTCGCTGGGGCCGGGGCTGCCCGGACGTCTCCTTGCCGGGCGCGCCGCCGCCGGTCGCCCGGCCGGCCGCGCCGCCGCGGCCCACCGCGCTCCCTCGCGCGCCGCTGCCGCCGGACGCGCCGCGACCCGACGCCCCACGGCCGGCCGCGGACCCACCACGGCCGGCGCCGGAGCGCGGCGACGAGGCCGGGCGGTCGTCGGCGCTTGCCACGGGGTCCTCCGTGCTGTCGTGGTGCGGGTCGGTGCTGGATCCCCGGCCGGGACGCGGTCGCGCGCCGGTCGGGGACCGTGTCGGCAGGGTAAGTCCTGCGTCTCGGCGCCCCGGGGAGCCGCGCCGCGCGCCGGCGCCGTGCCGTCGCCCACGGGCCGGAGCACCGGCGCGCCAGGGCACCGGAGCACCGGAGCCTCGGCGAGGGCGGGCCGCACGGCGCCGCCGGACGCGCTGAGAGGATGGACCCGTGCCTGCCTCCCCCACGACCGCGCCGCGCCCGGACGCCACCGACGCGGCGGCCGTCGGCGAGCTCGTCGAGCGTGTGGTGACGTGGTTCGCCGGCGCGGCGCGCGACCTGCCGTGGCGGCGGCCGGAGCGCACGCCGTGGTCGGTGCTGGTCAGCGAGGTGATGCTGCAGCAGACCCCCGTGGTGCGGGTCGAGCCCGCGTGGCGGGCCTGGATGGAGCGCTGGCCCACGCCCGCCGACCTCGCCGCGGCGCCCACCGCCGACGTCCTGCGCGCGTGGGACCGCCTCGGCTACCCGCGCCGCGCGCTGCGCCTGCAGGAGTGCGCCCGCGCCGTCGTCGAGCGGCACGGCGGGGAGGTGCCCGACGACGAGGAGGCGCTGCGCGCGCTGCCGGGCATCGGCGAGTACACGGCGGCCGCCGTGCGGGCGTTCGCGTTCGGGCGGCGCTCCGTCGTCGTCGACACCAACGTGCGCCGCGTGCTGGCGCGGGCGGTGACCGGCGCCGCGCTGCCCGCGCCGTCGCCCACGGCGGCGGAGCGCGCGGCCGCCGCCGCGGCCGTGCCCGACGACGACGCGGCCGCCGCACGCTGGGCGGCGGCGTCCATGGAGCTCGGCGCGCTGGTGTGCACGGCGCGCGCGCCGCGCTGCGCGGCGTGCCCCGTGGCGGACCTGTGCGCCTGGCGCGCGGCCGGCAGCCCGCCCGACGCGCACGCCGGGCGCCGCAGGACCCAGTCCTGGCACGGCACCGACCGCCAGTGCCGCGGCCGGATCATGGCGGTGCTGCGCGGCGCCCCGGGCGCCGTGGACCGTGCGGCGCTCGACACCGCGCTCGACACGGCCCCCGCCACCGGGCCGCGGACGACGGGCGCGCCGGACGCGGCGCAGGTGACCCGCTGCCTGGCGGGCCTCGTCGAGGACGGGCTCGTGGAGCAGGACGCCGCGGGCGCCTACCACCTCCCGCGGGACTGACCGCGCCCGGCCCGCGCCGCCTCACATCTCGGCGGGCTGCACCACCACGAAGCCCTGGCCGTGGAAGGCCATCTGGAAGCTCTCGCCGGAGCCGCGGCCGACGAGCGTGCCGAGGTTGACGTCCGTGCGGACGCCCGGCGCCAGCGACGCCGACCAGCACACGGCGGCCTGCGGGTCGACGAACGTCGGCGTGGCGCAGTCGAGGATCATCGGCTCGCCCTGGCAGCAGACGGCCACTACGCCCTGCCCGGAGATCTCCAGGTTGAACAGGCCCGCGCCGCTGGCTAGCGAGCCGACGCCCCGCACCCGCCGGATGTCCCACGCGAGGCCAGCGTCGAACGCCAGCAGGTTGGCCGAGCTGACCGTCAGGGCGTCCTGCGGGCCCTCGAGGTACATGAGGAAGATGTTCGCCGCGGCGCGCGCGAAGAACACCTCGCCGTGCCCCTCGACCCGCATCATCGGCGTGTCCTCGTTGGTCACCACCTTCTTGAGCAGCTGGCCCATCGACGCGGACCCCTGGTGCCGGAACGCGACGTTCCCCTGGTAGGCCACCATCGCGCCCTTGGTCGCGATCATGGGGGCGTCCGGCGTGACCAGCCCGCGCAGCATCCGGGGCGACTGCTGCGTCCAGCGCTGGTCGAGATTCTGCTCGGCGTGCCGGGCGGCGAAGAGCTCGCTGCGCATGGTGGGCCTCCGTCGGGTGGGTCGGGTGGTGCCGGCCGGGTCGCCGGCGGGTCGGTCCGATCGTCCCGTGCCCGCGCGGGTCAGAGCGTGAGCAGCATCCGCGTGTTGCCGAGGGTGTTGGGCTTCACGCGGGCCAGGTCGAGGAACTCGGCGACGCCGTCGTCGTGCGAGCGCAGCAGCTCGGCGTAGACCTCGGGCGCCACGGGCGTGCCCTCGATCTCCTCGAACCCGTGGCGGCGGAAGAACTCGACCTCGAAGGTCAGGCAGAACACCCGCGACAGGCCCAGGGCCCGCGCCCGGTCGAGGAGCGCCTCGACGACCGCGTGGCCCAGGCCGTGGCCCAGCCAGTCGGGGTGCACGGCCAGCGTGCGGATCTCCGCCAGGTCGTCCCACATGACGTGCAGCGCGCCGCAGGCGACGACGCCGCCCGCCCGGCCGCCGTCGGGCGTGCCGCCGTCGGCCGCGCCGTGCTCGCCGGAGGGCTCCGGCGCCTCGGCGACGACGAACTCCTGCACCGCCTCGAAGTAGCCGACCATCTCCTTGGCCAGCAGGATCCGCTGCTCGGCGTACGGCTCCACCAGCGCCCGCACGGCGCGCACGTCTGCCGGCAGCGCGGCGCGCACGACGACGCCGCCGGGGCCGGACCGCGCCGCCGCCGGGATCGTCAGGGAACGGGGCGCGCTGCTGGGGTCGGGCACGGTCGTCACTGTACGTCCGCGTCCACCGGCCGCGACGGCGTCGCCCGGTGGACGAGCGGCAGGCCCTCTGCCGGCACCACCTCGGAGCGCAGCGCCTCGGGCCGCCGCGCCCGCACGCCACGCATCAGCCCGGCGGCCGTCCGCTCGTCGATGACGAGGTCGGTCACGACGCCCGCCGCGAGCGCCGCGCGCAGGCCGGCCACCTTGTTGTCGCCGGCCACGGCGCACAGCCGCCGCGGGATCCGGCGCAGCTGGTGCGGGGCCGGGCCGGTGGCGCGCCGGTTGATGGGGATGTCGCGGTAGGTGCCGTCGGCCCGCAGGAACACCGTGCACACGTCGCCGACCACGCCGGCGGCGTCGAGCACGGCGAGGTCCTCCGGTTCGAGGTAGCCGCCGGCGTAGACGTGCGAGGGCAGCCCGCCGGTCAGCGCGCCGACGGAGAACAGCGCGATGTCGGCCCGCGCCTGGGCGTCGAGCACCCGGCGGATGGACCGCTCGCGCCACATGGCGGCCTTGGTCTCCGCGTAGTCGAAGAACGCGGGCACCGGGAAGTGGTGCACGTGGGCGTCGAACGCCGCGCCGAAGCCGGCGATGAGGTCGCCGGCGTAGCTCACGCCCGAGGTGCGGGTGTTGGCGGCGCCGTTGAGCTGCACCACCTCCGAGCCGCGGGTGGGCTTGCGCGGCAGGTGGCGGGCGATCGCGGCGAGCGTGGTGCCCCAGGCGACCCCGAGCACCATCTCGGAGTCGAACCATCGCGTCAGCAGCCGGGCGGTGGCCATGGCCACCTGCTCGAGCCGGTCCTCGAGCGTCGCCGAGTCCGGCACGGGCACCACGTAGGCGTCGATGCCGTAGGTGGCGGCGATCTGCTGGCCGAGGCCAGGGGCGCGGGAGTGCGCGGGCCGCAGCGTGATCTCGACGATGCCCTCCTCGCGGGCCCGCTTGATCAGGCGCGACACGGTGGAGCG
Source organism: Puerhibacterium sp. TATVAM-FAB25 (assembly GCF_046535855.1). Classification (NCBI taxonomy): domain Bacteria; kingdom Bacillati; phylum Actinomycetota; class Actinomycetes; order Micrococcales; family Promicromonosporaceae; genus Puerhibacterium; species Puerhibacterium sp. TATVAM-FAB25. Next base: position 18,348 of record NZ_JAXUAK010000010.1, read on the forward strand.
CGACGTGCGCAGGTGCTTGGCGATGGTCTCCATCGTCAGGTCCTGCAGGTAGTACATGGTCGCCGCCATGACCACCTCGCGGTCGCGGTCCGACATGCTTTTCGCGCCTCCTGTCCCGGATCGTCCGGTGCGACGGGCGTCACACCGATGCACGTTTGTGCACAGCGCTTGCGCGAACGTTCCCGAAGTGTGACGTTAGCCCGGACACCGCGAGGAAGGAAACCCGATGGCGTCCAACCGACTGACGGCCGAGTCGCGGGCCCAGGCACTGTCCGCGCTCGAGGCCTCCACGACGCCCAGCGGCGAGCTGGACGTCCTCGTGATCGGCGGCGGGGTCACCGGCGCCGGCATCGCCCTCGACGCCGTGACCCGCGGCCTGTCGACGGCGATCGTCGAGGCGCAGGACTGGGGCTCCGGCACCTCGAGCCGCAGCAGCAAGCTCGTCCACGGCGGCCTGCGCTACCTGCAGATGCTCGACTTCCACCTCGTGCACGAGGCGCTCACCGAGCGCGACCTGCTGCTCAAGCAGATCGCGCCCCACCTGGTGCGCCCGGTGCCGTTCCTCTACCCGCTGGAGCACCGCGTGTGGGAGCGCGCGTACGTGGGCGCCGGCATCGCGCTGTACGACACGCTCGCCGCCGTCGCGCCCGGCAAGCGGGCGATGCCCCTGCACCGCCACCTGACCCGCCGGCGGATGGAGCACAAGTTCCCCGACCTGGCGCACGACGCGGCGATCGGTGCCGTGCAGTACTGGGACGCGTCGGTCGACGACGCCCGCCTCGTCGCCACGCTCGTGCGCACGGCCGCGGGCTACGGCGCGCACGCCGCCAGCCGCACCCAGCTCGTCGGCCTCACCCAGACGTCGTCCGGCGCCGTCAACGGCGCCGTCGTCGTCGACCTGGAGAGCGGGCGCGAGATCACCGTGCGCGCCCGCCACGTCATCAACGCCACCGGCGTGTGGACCGAGGAGACCGAGGCCCTGGCCGGGTCCGAGGGCGGCCTGCGCGTGCTCGCGTCCAAGGGCGTCCACATCGTCGTGCCGCGCGAGCGGATCCGCGGCGACGTCGGGCTGATCCTGCAGACCGAGAAGTCGGTGCTGTTCGTCATCCCGTGGTCGCGGTACTGGGTCATCGGCACCACGGACACGCCGTGGACCGAGGACCTCGTGCACCCCGTGCCCACCGCGGCGGACATCGACTACGTGCTCGACCACGCCAACGCGGTCCTGGCGCACCCGCTGACCCGCGAGGACGTCATCGGGACGTGGGCGGGCCTGCGGCCGCTGCTGCAGCCGGGCACCAAGGAGGGCACCAGCTCGGCGAAGGTCAGCCGCGAGCACACCGTCGCGAGCCCGACGCCGGGGCTGTCCGTCATCGCCGGCGGCAAGCTCACCACCTACCGGATCATGGCCAAGGACGCGGTGGACCACGCCATCGGCCAGCGCGCGGCCGCGCTGCCGTCGATCACCCACGACATCCCCCTCGAGGGTGCCGTGGGTCTGCAGGCGGTCCGGCGCCAGGCGCGCACCTGGGCCAAGCGGTTCGGGTGGACCCCGCCGATGGTCGACCACCTGCTGCACCGGTACGGCTCCAACCTGGCCGAGATCGTCGAGCTGTGCGAGGCCGACCCGTCCCTGGCCCGCCCGCTCGAGCACGCTCCCGCCTACCTGCGCGCGGAGGTGTACTACGGGGCGTCCCACGAGGGCGCCCTGCACCTGGAGGACGTGCTGCTGCACCGCACGCGCCTCGTCTACGAGGTCCCGGACAGCGGCCTGGCGGCCCTGCCCGAGATCGCCGACGTCGTCGCACCCGTGCTGGGCTGGGACGACGCCGCGCGCCAGGCCGAGCTCACGGCCTACCGTGACCGGGTGGCCGCCTACCAGGCCGCCTCCCAGGAGCCCGACGACGAGTCGGCCGCGCAGGCCCGCCTGCAGGCCGCGGACGTGGCGGGGATGGTCCCGCTGCAGCCGTAGCACCGTCGTCGGTGCCGGACAACGACGTCCCTACAGCGCCTCAGAGAGGAACCGAACCGACATGGATTCTTCGCTCATGACAGCCTTCTGGTCCGAGGTACTCGGCACCGGGCTGCTGATCCTCCTCGGCGCCGGTGTGGTCGCCAACGTCATCCTGCCGAAGAACAAGGGCTTCGGCCCCGACTGGCTCCTCATCAACTTCGGGTGGGGCCTGGCCGTGTTCATCGGCGTGTACGCGGCGTACCGCAGCGGCGCGCACCTCAACCCCGCCGTGACCGTGGGCCTGTGGACCGCGGACCTGCCGTTCGCCGACAACGACGTCGTCGGCACGATCGAGCCCAGCTTCGTCAACGCGCTGGTGTACTTCGCCGGCGAGTTCCTCGGCGCGTTCCTGGGTGCGATCGCCGCCTTCCTCGCCTACAAGCGGCACTTCGACCAGGACGCCGACCCGGGCACCAAGCTGGCGGTCTTCTCCACGGGGCCGGCCGTCCGCTCCTACGGCTGGAACCTCGTCACCGAGATCATCGCCACGTTCGTGCTGATCTTCTGGATCGTCATCCAGGGTGAGACGCCCACGATGATCGGCCCGCTGGCGGTGGCCCTCGTCGTGGTCGCGATCGGCGCCTCGCTCGGTGGCCCCACCGGCTACGCCATCAACCCTGCCCGCGACCTCGGCCCGCGCATCGCCCACGCCGTGCTGCCCATCCGCGGCAAGGGCAGCAGCGACTGGTCGTACTCCTGGGTGCCCGTGGTCGGCCCGCTCATCGGCGGCATCCTGGGCGGCCTCCTCGGGCGCATCTACCTGTGACCCCCGGGCGGGCGCGTCGCCCTGGCGCGCCCGCCCGGCCCACCGCCGGCCCCGGCCGGCACCCATCCCCGCACGACAACGACGACGTGAAGGAACTCATCGACATGGCTGACTACGTCCTCGCCATCGACCAGGGCACGACCAGCTCCCGTGCCATCGTCTTCGACCACTCCGGCCGGATCGTGTCCACGGGCCAGCTCGAGCACGACCAGATCTTCCCGCGGGCCGGCTGGGTCGAGCACAACGCGGAGCAGATCTGGAACAACGTCCGCGAGGCCGTCGGGCTGGCCCTCACCCGGGCGAACCTCATCCACTCCGACATCGCCGCGGTGGGCATCACCAACCAGCGCGAGACCGCCGTGGTCTGGGACAAGACCACCGGCATGCCCGTGTACAACGCGATCGTCTGGCAGGACACCCGCACGCAGGCGATCGTCGACGAGCTGGGCGGCGACACCGGGCCCGACAAGTACAAGGACGTCGTGGGCCTGCCGCTGGCCACGTACTTCTCCGGCCCGAAGATCAAGTGGATCCTCGACAACGTCGAGGGCGCCCGCGAGGCGGCCGAGCGGGGCGACCTGCTGTTCGGCAACACCGACTCGTGGGTGCTGTGGAACATGACCGGCGGGCCCGACGGCGGCGTGCACGTCACCGACGTCACCAACGCCTCGCGCACCATGCTCATGGACCTCGACACCCTCTCGTGGCGCGAGGACATCGCGGCGGACATGGGCATCCCGCTGTCGATGCTGCCGGAGATCCGCTCGTCGTCCGAGGTGTACGGCCACGGCCGCCCGCGCGGCATGGTGCCGGGCGTCCCCATCGCGGGCATCCTCGGCGACCAGCAGGCGGCCACGTTCGGCCAGGCGTGCTTCGAGGTCGGCACCGCGAAGAACACCTACGGCACCGGCAACTTCATGCTGCTCAACACGGGCACGCAGAAGGTGCCGAGCAAGAACGGCCTGCTCACCACGGTCTGCTACAAGATCGGCGACGCGCCCCAGGTGTACGCGCTCGAGGGCTCGATCGCCGTCACCGGCTCCCTCGTGCAGTGGCTGCGCGACAACCTCGGCCTGTTCGCCGACGCGCCGGACGTCGAGTGGCTCGCCCGCAAGGTCGAGGACAACGGCGGCGCGTACTTCGTGCCCGCGTTCTCCGGCCTGTTCGCGCCGTACTGGCGGCCGGACGCCCGTGGCGCGCTCGTGGGCCTGACGCGGTACGTCACCCGCAACCACATCGCCCGCGCCTCCCTGGAGGCCACGGCGTACCAGACCCGCGAGGTCATGGACGCCATGAAGGCCGACTCCGGCGTCGAGCTCACCGAGCTCAAGGTCGACGGCGGCATGGTCAACAACGAGCTGCTCATGCAGTTCCAGGCCGACCAGCTGGGGGTCGACGTGGTCCGCCCGAAGGTGGCAGAGACGACGGCGCTCGGCGCGGCGTACGCCGCCGGCATCGCCGTCGGCTTCTGGGAGGGCGAGTCGGACGTCACGGCCAACTGGGCCGAGGACAAGCGGTGGTCGCCGGCCATGCCGGAGCAGGAGCGCGACCGGCTGTACCGCAACTGGAAGAAGGCGGTCACCAAGACGTTCGACTGGGTGGACGAGGACGTTCAGTGACCGTCTAGGCCGAAACCTCGGTTCTCGCCGCGGCGGGGACGGACGTCGTACGCGGGGCCGCGTTCACGGGCCCCGAGGGGCCCTCCACTTCGGGAGGGATACGGCCCCCCGTACGACGTCCGTCCCCGCCGCTCGATCGTCACCTCCCCGTCCGTGCAGGTTGGTGTCCGCGTCCGGCCGGTGGCGGGGAGGCAGGGTGGGGTGTGCGGGTGGCTAGGGTGAGCCGGTGAGCAGCTCCGTGACCTCCGAGGTCTCGTACACCCTCCCCGGCGTCCACGTCACCGACCGCACCGTCGAGGTGCCGCTCGACTGGTCGCGGCCCGACGACGGGCGCACGATCAGCGTCTTCGCCCGCGAGTGCGTCGCGCCGCACCGGCGGCACGAGGACCTGCCGCTGCTCGTGTTCCTCCAGGGCGGCCCCGGCGGCAAGGGCCCGCGCCCCACCGGTCCCGACGGCTGGCTGGGCACGGCCCTCGAGCGCTTCCGCGTGGTGCTGCTCGACCAGCGCGGCACCGGCCGCTCCAGCGCCGTGCGCGCCGGCGCGCTCCAGGCCCTCGGGGACGCCGCCGCGCAGGCGGAGCACCTCACGCACTTCCGCGCCGACGCGATCGTCCGGGACGCCGAGCACCTGCGCACCACGGTCTACGGCGGCCGGCGGTGGTCGACGCTGGGCCAGTCCTACGGCGGGTTCGTCACGCTCACCTACCTGTCGCTCGCGCCCGACGGCGTCGCGGCGGCGTACGTCACGGGCGGGCTGGCCGGCCTCACCGCGAGCGCCGACGAGGTCTACGCGCGCACCCAGCCGCGCGTCGCCGCCAAGAACGCCGTCTACCGCGAGCGCTACCCGCACGACGTCGCGACGATCGCGCGGGTCGCCGACCGCCTCGCCGCCGGCGACGTCGTCCTGCCGGGCGGCGACCCGCTGACCGTCGAGCGGTTCCAGTCGCTCGGCATGGCGTTCGGGATGCAGCCGGGCTTCGAGCGCGTGCACTGGATCGTCGACGAGGCGTTCGACTCCCCCGGCTCCGACGAGCTGACCGACACCTTCCTCGCGGAGGTGCAGGCGGCGACGTCGTTCGCCACCAACCCGCTGTACGCGGTGCTGCACGAGTCCATCTACGCGCAGTCGGGCACCGGCGCGACGGCGTGGGCCGCGCAGCGGGTCAAGGACGCCGACCCGGCGTTCGCGCCGTCGGCCCGCCCGCTGGAGCTCACCGGCGAGATGATCTACCCCTGGATGTTCGAGCAGGCCGAGCTGCGCGGGTTCCGCGCCGCGGCCGAGGCGCTCGCGGCGCGCGAGGACTGGGGCGACCTGTACGACGTCGACGCGCTGGCGGCCAACGAGGTGCCGGTCGAGGCCGCCGTGTACTTCGACGACATGTACGTGGACGCCGGCCTGTCGCTCGACACGGCGTCGCGCGTGGGCAACGTCCGCGCCTGGGTCACCAACGAGCTCGAGCACGACGGGCTGCGCCTCGGTGGCGTGCTGGCCCGCCTGCTCGAGCGGATGGACGCCCGCGGCGGCGCCCTCGCCTGACGCGGGCCCGCGACACGACCACCACCGATCGACACCCCCGATCGACCACCACCGATCGACCACCACCACGGAGAGCGATGCCATGAGCACCACCGCCACCCCCGTCCTGCGCGCCGAGGGGCTGGTCGCCGGCCACGGCGGGCCCGCCGTCCTGCGCGGGGTGAGCCTCGACCTGGTGCCCGGCGGCACGCCCGTCGGGGTGCTGGGCGAGTCGGGCGCCGGGAAGTCGACGCTCGTGCAGGCGCTGCTCGGCCAGGTGCGGCCGTCCGCGGGGCACGTGACGTTCGAGGGCCGCACGGTGAGCCGGCTCGGGCGCCGCGACAAGCGGCGGTTCCGCGCCGCCGTGCGCACCGTCGCCCAGCAGGGGCTCGACGTCGACCTGCGCTGGACGGTGGAGCGGGCCCTCGCCGCCGCGCTCGCCGACGCCCGCAAGGCGGGCCGCACCGGCGGGCGCGACGTCGCGGACCTGCTCGACGACGTCGCCCTCGAGCCGCGGTTCGCGGGCCGCACCGTGCAGTCCCTGTCCGGCGGCGAGCGCCAGCGCCTCGCCCTGGCGCTGGCACTGGCGACGCGGCCGGACGTGCTGCTGCTCGACGAGCCGCTGACCGCCGTCGACCCCGGGATGCGCGGCGAGATCGTCCGCCGGCTCACCGACGCCACCCGCGCCGACGGCACCGCCGTGCTGCTCGTCTCGCACGACGTCGAGCTCGTGGGCCGGCTCTGCCCCACCGTGCACGTCCTGGCCGACGGCGTCTTCGTCGCGTCCGGGCCGATCGGCGACGTGCTGTCCGTCGACGGGGACGCCCACCCCGCCGTGCGCGGGCTCGCCGAGGCCGCACCGCTCGCGGCGCAACGGTTCCGCTGAGCCGAGCCTCGCGAGACGACGCTCCTGACAGGACGACGGGGCGCACGGCCGCGGCCGTGCGCCCCGTCGTGAGGAGCGTCAGTCGAGCTCGGACCCTGTGGACCTAGGCGGGTTCACCGAGTGCGCCTTTGCGCCGGTCCCGCCGTCATCGGCGGCACGAGCTGCGGAGGGTGCCGACTCCTCGGTCACCGCCGTCGGCGCCTCGGACACCTTCGTCAGGGTGCCACAGCTGTCTGCGTAAAAGCCGACATCACCCGGCGCGACCTCCCAGTGGAACTCTTCGTCCGGCCAGGCGACGTAGCTGTCGCTGAAGCTGGTCTGGAAGCCGCGGAAGGCGCTGACCGTAGCGACCTCGCACGACCATGCATCGGCGTCGTAGGACGGAGCGACGACCTTGTAGACGCCGGGGGCGATATCGATCCCGACGCGGTACCAGCCGTCGCCGATCGGCGAGACGAACCGCGGGGTGTCCTTCGGGAACACCTGCGTCCACGAGCCGCAGCCGTCGGTCCAGAACCCGGCTGCCGAGGTCTCGACGTCCCAGTAGATCGTCTCCCCTGGGTCTGCCCAGGCAGAGTCGATGATGCTGTCGTCCGTCCCGCTGAGGTCGCTCAGCGACGCGACGACGCACTCGCTCCCCGCCGGGACCTTGGCCTTGTACCGGCCGACGGGTGCCTGGGAACCCACCGCGTACATCCCGTCACCCCGGATGGTCGCGTAGGGCGCCGCCACGCGGCGCACCCCGAGCGTGTCCTTGCGGTCGGCGTTCCAGTCGCCGACCAGCACGACGTCCTTCGCCTTGCCGTAGCTGAAGACGATGCTCGCCTTGCCGCCGCGGGTGCCGTTGGTCAAGTGGTACGTCGAGGACCGGCGCACGCCCAGGGTGTCCTTGCCGTCGCCGTTCCAGTCGCCGACCAGCACGACGTCGTCCGCCTTGCCGTAGCTGAAGACGACGCTCGCCTTGCCGCCGCGCGTGCCGTTCGAGAGGTGGTAGGTGGCGCCGCGGCGCACGGCGAGGGTGTCCTTGCCGTCCCCGTCCCAGTCGCCCACCAGCACGACGTCGCCGGGCCGGCCGTAGGTGAACACGGTGCTCGCCTGGCCGCCGCGGGCGGCGTTGGACAGGTGGTAGGTGGCGCCGCGGCGCACGGCGAGGGTGTCCTTGCCGTCCCCGTCCCAGTCGCCCACCAGCACGACGTCGCCGGGCCGGCCGTAGGTGAACACGGTGCTGGCCTCGCCGCCGGTGGTGCGGTTGGTCAGGTGGTACGTGGCGCCGCGGCGCACGGCGAGGGTGTCCTTGCCGTCCCCGTCCCAGTCGCCGATGAGCGTCACGTCGTTCGAGCGCCCGTAGGCGAACGTGACGTCCGCGGGGCCGCCCTTGGTCCCGTTGCTCAGGTAGTACCACTTGCCCAGGTTGTCCGCGGCCTGGGCGGCCGGGGCGATCAGCGCAGCCGTCGTCGCGAGCACTGCTGCTGCGGCGAGGGACGCGACCGTGCGACGCATGGACATCTCGTTCCCCCTGTCGAAGACGCTCTGTCGAGCAGGAGGAACGTAGCGCTCCTGTGGCGCGCGTCACGCCGACCGGCGGCACGCCGCCGCGGAATTCACCCTGACCGGCGCGCACACCGGACGCCTCGGCTCAGCCCTCCTCGGGGCGGGGCGCGTGCCGCTCGAGGAACGCGAACACCTCGGTGTCGTCGACACCCGGGAACGCCCCGCGCGGCAGCGCCGCGAGCACCTGCTGGTGCATGCGCGCGCTGGGCCACGACCCGGCGGCCCACCGCTCGGCGAGGCTCGCGGGCGGGCGCTGGCAGCAGGCCGGGTCGGGGCAGCGGGAGAGCCGGCGCACCGGGGTGTCGCGGCCCCGGAACCACTTGGCGTGCGCGAAGGGGACGCCGACCGTGATGGAGAACGCCCCGGCACCGAACCCGGCGGAGGTGCCGGCGCTGTCGGTGCCGCGCGTGCCCGTCTGCACGGCGTCCCAGTACGTGCCGTTCGGGGTGTCCGTGTACTGGTAGAACTCCGTGGCCCGGTCCCGGCGCGCGAACGCCTCGCGCGCGGCCCAGCGCCGGCACACCAGCTGGCCCTCGATGGCGCCGGTGACGTCCTGCGGCAGCGGCAGGCCGTCGTTGGCGTACCCGCGGAACAGCGCCCCGTCGTCGCCGACGCGCAGGAAGTGCAGCGGGATCCCGAGGTGCTCCGTGGCGAGGTTCGTCAGCCGCATCGCCGCGGCCTCGTGCGTGAGGCCGAACGTGTCCCGGAAGTCCTCGACCGCGAGGTCCTTCTCGCGCTTGCGCGCCTGGAGGAACGCGACGGCGGCCGAGCGCGGCGCCAGGCAGGCGGCGGCGAAGTAGGTGATCTCGACCCGCTGGCGCAGGAACTCGGCGTACGAGCGCGGCCGCTCGTGGCCGAGCACCCGGTGGGCGACCGCCTGCAGCGCGAGCGATCGCAGGCCGTGCCCGCCGGGGATCGAGGCCTGGGGCAGGTAGATCCGGCCGTTCCTGAGGTCGGTGACGGTGCGGGCCGACCGCGGCAGGTCGGTGACGTGCAGGATGGTGAACCCGAGCGACTCCGCCAGGCGGGCCACGGTGCGGTGGGTCACGGCGCCGCCGCCGGCGTACCCGGCGCGGCCGATGAGGTCCTCGGCCAGGTCCTCCATCTCGCCGTAGTAGTTGCCCCGCGCCTGCCGCTCGAGGCGCAGCTCGGTGTTCGCCCGGCGCGCCTCCTCGGGCGTGGCGATCGCCTCCTCGGCGCGGCGGGCGATCTCCTCGTGCAGCCCCACGAGCTGCTCGAGCACCGGCAGGGGCAGGCGCTGGCTCGGCCGCACCGCGGGCAGCCCTAGCTCGGCGAACAGCCGGTCGCGCTGCGCGCGCTCCAGGGCGATCTCCAGCTCGGCCCGCCGGTCGGGCGCCTCGTCGGACAGCAGGTCGCCGACACCGACGCCGAGGGCCTCGGCGAGGTCGCGCAGCAGGGACAGGCGCGGCTCGCGGCGCCCGTTCTCCACGAGCGACAGCAGGCTCGGGGCGCTGCCCACGCGCTCGCCGAGGGCGTCCAGCGTGAGCCCGCGCGCGGTGCGCAGGTGGCGGATGCGCCGGCCCAGCGTGAGCAGGTCCGGCCCCGCGCCGTCCCCGGCGGGGCGCTCCGTCGTCGTCCGCGGCGCCACGGATTCACGCTACGTCAAGAACGCACGATCTTCACGGGCGGATCGATGGAAATGCGTGCGCCCGCGGGCGGAAGGTGGAAGAGACCCGCGAGGCAGGCCTGCCTCGCCCCTGACGACCGCCCGACCGGAGGCCCCACGATGTCGTTCCGCCCGCTCCCCCACCGCACGCGCCTGGTCGCCGAGCTGGTCGGTGCCGCCACCGACCTCGCCGGCGCGGGCGGCGAGGCGCCGCGCGGCCTGCCCGCCGGCGGTGCGGACGTGCGCGCGTGGGTGGCCGAGGTGGCCGCGCTCACCGAGCCGGACCGCGTGGTGTGGTGCGACGGCTCCGCCGCCGAGAAGCAGCGCCTGCTCGACGAGATGGTCGCCGCCGGCACGCTGACCCCGCTGGACGAGGCCAGGCGGCCCGGGTCGTACCTGGCGCGGTCGCACCCGTCCGACGTCGCGCGCGTCGAGTCGCGCACCTTCGTCTGCTCGCGGCGCGCGGAGGACGCCGGCCCCACCAACAACTGGCGCGCGCCGGCCGGCATGCGGGCCGAGCTGCGCGACGTCTTCGCCGGCGCGATGCGCGGGCGCACGATGTACGTGGTCCCGTTCTCCATGGGGCCGGTGGGCGGGCCGATCTCGCAGGTGGGCGTCGAGGTCACCGACTCGCCGTACGTCGTCGTGTCGATGCACGTGATGACCCGCGTCTCGCCGCGGGTGCTCGACCTGGTCGACGCCGGGCGGCCGTGGGTGCCGGCGGTGCACTCGGTCGGCGCGCCGCTGGTGGACGACGACGGCCGGCGGACCGCCGACGTGCCGTGGCCGTGCAACGACACCAAGTACGTCGTGCACTTCCCCGAGTCCCGGGAGATCTGGTCCTACGGCTCCGGCTACGGCGGCAACGCCCTGCTGGGCAAGAAGTGCTTCGCGCTGCGCATCGCCTCGGCCATGGCCCGCGACGAGGGCTGGCTCGCCGAGCACATGCTGCTCATCAAGGTCACGTCGCCGCAGGGGCGCACCTACCACCTGGCCGCGGCGTTCCCCAGCGCCTGCGGCAAGACCAACCTCGCGATGCTCCAGCCGACGATCCCCGGCTGGACGGTCGAGACCCTCGGCGACGACATCGTGTGGATGCGCCCGGGCCCCGACGGCCGGCTGCGCGCCATCAACCCCGAGGCCGGCTTCTTCGGCGTCGCGCCCGGCACCGGCGTCGACACCAACCCGACCGCCGTCGCCACGCTCGAGCGGGACGTCATCTTCACCAACGTGGCGCTGACCGACGACGGCGACGTGTGGTGGGAGGGCCTGACGCCCGAGCCGCCCGCCCACCTGGTCGACTGGACGGGTCAGGACTGGACGCCCGCCGACGGCGCCGCCGGCCGCCTCGCCGCGCACCCGAACTCGCGGTTCACCGTGGCCGCGGCCCAGTGCCCGACGATCGCCGCCGACTGGGAGGACCCGGCGGGCGTGCCGGTGGACGCGATCGTCTTCGGCGGCCGCCGTGCCTCCAACGTGCCGCTCGTGGTGCAGGCCGACGGCTGGGACCACGGCGTCTTCCTCGGTGCGACGATCAGCTCCGAGCGCACCGCCGCGGCCGAGGGCGCGCTCGGCGAGCTGCGCCGTGACCCGTTCGCGATGCTGCCGTTCTGCGGCTACAACATGGCCGACCACTGGGCGCACTGGCTGGAGGTCGGCGACGGCCTCGACGCCGACGCCCGGCCGCAGGTGTTCCAGGTCAACTGGTTCCGCCGCGGCGCCGACGGGCGGTTCCTGTGGCCCGGGTTCGGCGAGAACTCCCGCGTCGTGGCGTGGATCGTCGACCGGCTGGAGGCGGCCCGCGGGCCGCAGGGCGCCCCGGCCGGCGGGGCCGCGCCGGCCGACGGCACCACCCACCGTCCCGGCGCCGTCGCCTCGCCGGTCGGCCTGCTGCCCGCACCCGGCGCGCTGGACGTCGACGGCCTTGAGCTGCCGGCCGAGGACCTCGCCGCGCTGCTCGACGTGCCGGTCGGGCCGTGGCTGGCCGAGACCGACCTGACCGCCGCGTTCTTCGACACCTTCGGCGACCGCGTCCCGCAGCGGCTGCGCGACCAGCTGGCCGCGCTGCGCGCGCGGCTCGAGGCCGCGGCCGGCTGAGCGCGCGGGGCCGCCGGCGGCCCACCCGGGGCCCGCCGGCGGCCCGTGCGGGTCGGGTAAGCCGCTTCCCGGACGGGTGCCGCGCATTTCTTCTACGCTTTCGTGCATGGCACTCTTCCCCGTCCCGGCGGCCACCACGGGGCCCGTCACCACCGGCCCTGACACGACGACCGGAGCGGTCCGATGAGCGCCGGCCTGCTCGGCCTGCTCGACGACGTCGCCGCCCTCGCGAAGCTGGCGGCTGCGTCGATCGACGACGTCGGCGCGGCCGCGGGGCGCGCCACCGCCAAGGCGGCCGGCGTCGTCGTCGACGACACCGCGGTGACCCCGCAGTACGTCCAGGGCGTCAGCCCGGCGCGGGAGCTGCCCATCGTCAAGAAGATCGCGACGGGCTCGATCCGCAACAAGCTGGTGTTCATCCTGCCGGTGGCCCTGATCCTCAGCCAGTGGGCCGAGTGGCTGCTCACGCCGATCCTCATGCTCGGCGGCACCTACCTCGCCTACGAGGGTGCTGAGAAGATCTGGGGCCGCCTGCGCGGGCACGACGACCACGCCGCCCCGGCCGCTCAGATCGGTCCGGACGCCGAGAAGTCGGTGATCTCCAGCGCCGTGCGCACCGACCTCATCCTCTCGGCCGAGATCATGGTCATCGCGCTCAACGAGGTCGCCGACGAGGGCTTCTGGTCGCGGCTGGCGATCCTGGCGGTGGTGGCGGTCGTCATCACCGTGGTCGTGTACGGCGTCGTCGGCCTGCTCGTGAAGATGGACGACATGGGCCTGGCGCTGGCGCAGCGCCGGTCGCCCGCCGCCCAGCGGTTCGGGCGCGGGCTCGTGACGGCCATGCCACGCCTGATGGCGGTGATCTCCGTCGTCGGCACCGTGGCGATGCTGTGGGTCGGCGGCCACATCCTGCTGGTGGGCGCCGACGAGCTCGGTCTGCACGCGCCGTACGACGCCGTGCACCACGTCGAGGAGGACATCCACCACGCCGTCGCCGGCGTCGGCGGCGTGCTGGCCTGGCTGTTCAACACGCTGTGCTCGGCGATCGTCGGCGTCGTCGTCGGCGCCGTCGTGGTGGCGGTGATGCACGTGCTGCCGTTCGGTCGCAAGGGCCACGGCGAGGGCCACGACGAGGGCCACGGTGCCGGTCACGGCGAGGCGCCCGGCGAGGCGCACGGCGAGGCGCACGGTGCGGGCGCCGCCGCGGAGGCCGGTGCCGCGCCGGTGCAGCGGCACGACGCCGCGGGCGAGGCGCCCGGCCGCTGACGGCGGCGGCGTCGGCGGCCGGTGGGACGCCGCGCGGTGGGAGAATCGCCGTCGTGCCCACCGACCCGCTGACGCCGCAGCCCGCCGCCAACCCCCACCCGACGGCGCCGCCCGCCCCGTCGGCCGCGTTCGCGCACGTCGTCTACTTCGAGCCGCGGATCGCCGGCAACACCGGCTCGGCGATCCGCCTCGCCGCGGTCACCGGGGCGCGCCTGCACCTCGTGGAGCCGCTGGGGTTCGACCTGGAGGAGTCGAAGCTGCGGCGCGCCGGCCTGGACTACCACGACCTCGCGGTCATGGACGTGCACCCGGACTTCGACGCCGCGATGGCGGCGCTGCCGGACGCGCGGGTGTTCGCGTTCACCGCGCACGCGGACACGGTGTACACCGACGTCGCGTACCGGCCCGGGGACGTGCTGCTGTTCGGGCCCGAGCCGACCGGGCTGCCCGAGGAGGTCATGGCCCACCCGCGGGTCACCGACCGGGTGCGCATCCCCATGCTGGCGGGCCGCCGGTCGCTCAACCTCACGAACGCCGCCTCGATCGTCACCTACGAGGCCTGGCGCCAGCAGGGCTTCGCGGGCGCCTGACCCGCCGGCCCGCGCGGTCCGACCGTCAGGGCGCGAGGAGCCAGGACGCCGCGCGCAGCAGCAGGTCCTGGTGGCCCGGGGCGTCGTAGGAGCGCACGTCGTGGCCGAGGGCCGAGTAGACCGTGCGGCCGCCGTGCGCCTCGTGCACCCACAGCGCGGGGTGCCGCCCGCCGTCGTCGTCGCGGACCCAGCCCAGCACCTGCGCGGCCGGCGCCACGCGCATGCCGCAGTACCGCTCGTCGAACGCCTCGACGCGCGCCGGCCCCTCGGTGACCGGGTGGGCGCCGACGGCGAGCTCCAGCGTGGCGTCGCCGATGGGCGGGTGCCCCGAGACGCCCTCCACCCAGCGGCCGCCGAGGACGGCCTCGAACGCCGGCTCGAACGTGTTGGCCGCCTGGTGCACGGCGAGCAGCCGGCCGCCGTCGCCGGCCCACGCCGCCAGCCGGGCGTGGAACGCCGCCCAGTCCGCGTCGTCGTCGATCCCGGCCTCCCGGTACCCCGGCTGCGACGTGCCCGCGTTGACCGCCAGCAGGTCCACGCCGTCCAGGTCGTCCAGCGCGTGCGGGAACGCCGACCGGACCTCGACGTCGACGCCCGGCAGGGCGGACAGCACCAGGGCGAGCCGGTGCGACGTGGCGGCGTGGTCGTGCCAGGGGTCCTCGTACCGGCCGCGGCCGGCGAGGACGAGGGCGCGGGGCATCAGGGCTCCTTCGTCTCGGTGAGAGGGCGGACGGCGGACAGCCAGCCGCGCGGGCCGACGTGCTGCACCCGCTCGGTGGCCACCGCCGTGGCGGTCCCGACGGCGGCGGAGAGCCGGCGGCCCGTCGCCAGCGCCGCGGTCAGCGCGCCGTGGAAGGCGTCGCCGGCACCGAGGGTGTCGACGGCGGTGACGCCGGAGGTCTGCACAGCCTGCCCGTAGGGGCTGCCGTCGGGGAACGTGAACGCGGTCGTGGTCAGGTCGACCGGCCCGGGGCCGTGGGTGACGACGACGGCGCGCGCCCCGAGGGCCAGCACCGCGGCCGCCACCCGTTGGTCGGGGGTGGGCGGCGCGACGCCGGGGACCGCGTCCGCGGGCGTGGTGAGCGGCGACTGCGCGGGGAGGCCGGGGCGGGGCGCGACGTCGGCGGGCACCGTGAAGTCGGCGGAGCACGCGGCGACGTCGGCGGCCGGGACCAGCTCGGCGAACAGCGGCCGCCACCGCCCGCAGTCGAGCACGACGAACGGGCGCCCGCCGGCGTCCGGGCCGGCCGGGCCCGCGCCGCCCTGGGCGTCGGCGACCTCGGGCAGGTCCTCGGGCGGGAAGCGCCGCGGCGCCGCGCCGAGGGCGTCGACGTGGGCCAGCACCGCCCGGGCGATCGCCGGGTGGTGCCCGTCGAGCAGCACCGCGTCGGGGCGCGGCAGGGCGGCCAGCGCCGCGGGCGCGGGCGCGGGCGCGGCGGCCAGGGCGGCGTCGGCGGAGACGACCGACCGCTCCCCCGTCGCCTCGTCCACCAGCGCCGCCGAGACGGCCAGCGGGAACGCGGCGGCCTGGGCCGCCGGCAGCGCGGCGGCGACGTCGAGCACCTCGACGCCGTGCGCCTCGAGGTCGGCGCGGGCGGCGGTCGCGACGGGCCCGGTGCCGAGCGCGGTGACCAGCACGGCGCGCGCGCCGAGCGCGGCGGCGGTGACCGCGGCGTTGGCGGCCGGGCCGCCCGCGGCGACGTCCTGCCGGCTCGCGGTGATCTTGCGGTCGCGCCCCGGCGGGGCGGCGGCGCGGTGGACGACGTCGAGCGTCGTCAGGCCGGCGAACCAGCACACGGGCGCCATGGACACCTCCAGTCGTCGGGCCCGCCCCTCGGCTGTGGGTACAGGACACGCCGTCGAGAACGCGAGACGGACGGCGTGTCCTGTACCCACAACGGAAGGGGCAGGGGTCAGCGGCCGGTGCCGTCGACGGCGTGCGGCTCGATGGCGGCCAGCTCGTCGTCGGTGAGCGGCGGCGCGCTCAGCGCGGCGACGTTGTCCTCGAGCTGGGCCACGCTGGAGGCGCCCACCAGCGCGGAGGTCACGCGCGCGTCGCGCAGCACCCAGGACAGCGCGAGCTGCGCGAGGGACTGCCCGCGGCCGGCGGCGACCTCGTGCAGCGCCCGGACGCGCTCGAGGTAGGTCTCCGAGAGGTTCGACGCCGACAGGAACGGCGAGTCCGGCCGGGCCGCGCGCGACCCCTCGGGGGCTGCGCCGGACAGGTACCGGTCGGTGAGCAGCCCCTGCTGCAGCGGCGAGAACACGATCATGCCCACGCCCACCTCCCCCACGACGTCGATCAGCGACTCCGTCTGCGGCCCGTCGTAGGCGTCCTCGCGGTCGGCGATCTCGACGTGCCGGTTGAACATCGAGTAGCTGGGCTGGTGGAGCGCGAGCGGCGTGCCGAGGTCCGCGAGGATCCGCGCCGCCTCGCGCGTGCGCGCCGGCGAGTAGTTCGAGACGCCGACGTACCGCGCCTTGCCCGCGGCCACGGCCGACGCCAGCGCGCCCATCGTCTCCTCGAGCGGCGTGTCCGGGTCGGGCCGGTGGTGGTAGAAGACGTCGACGTGGTCGAGGCCCATCCGGGCCAGCGACTGGTCGAGCGAGTCGAGCAGGTACTTGCGCGAGCCGTGGTCGCCGTACGGGCCGGGCCACATGTCGTAGCCGGCCTTGGTCGAGACCACCAGCTCGTCGCGGTACGGGTGCAGGTCCTTGGCCAGCAGGCGGCCGAAGTTCTCCTCCGCCGAGCCGTACGGCGGGCCGTAGTTGTTGGCCAGGTCGAAGTGCGTGACGCCGAGGTCGAAGGCGCGGCGCACCACGTCGCGCTGGGTGGCGAACGGGGTCGTGTCACCGAAGTTGTGCCACAGGCCGAGCGACAGCGCGGGCAGGTGCAGACCGGAGCGGCCCACCCGGCGGTAGGGCATGGCGTCGTAGCGGCCGTCATCGGCGACGTACCGGGATGCGAGAGGCATGGGCCCATCCTGCCCTGCAGCGCGGCGGACGGCTCGCCCGCGCCGCGGCGGGTCGCGCCCGGGGCCGCACCCGCTCTCCGCACCTGGTAATCGCTTTCCGAGCCGGTGTACGGTCGTCCCCGAGGACCGCACCGGCGGCACGGGAGCCGCCGGGCCCGAGCGACGACGGAGGCGCGAGCGTGGGGACACGACCGGCAACGGGTGCGGCGAGCGCGCCGGAGGGCACGGCGACGGGCGCGGGGACGACGACGAGCACGCCGACGCCTGCGGCGGCGCGGGCGACGGCGGCCCCGCCGCGGGCCAGCACGACCGAGGCGCCGCGGATCGCCGTCGTGGGCATCCACGGCCACGGCGACAGCCACGTGCGCCGCGCCCTGGAGCTGCAGCGCGCCGGCCGCGCCCGGCTGGCCGCCGTCGTCGACCCCGCCCCGCCCCGCCCGGGCGACGCCGCGCACGGCACGGACGCGCCGTGGCTGACCGACCTGGGCGACCTGCTGGCCGGGCGCGAGCGGCCGGACGTCGTCGTGCTGTCCACGCCCATCCCCACGCACCTGCCGCTGGCGCGCGCGGCGATGGAGGCCGGGGCCGACGTGCTGCTCGAGAAGCCGCCGGCCGCGTCGCTGGCCGAGCACGCCGCCATCGTCGAGGCGGCGGAGCGCACCGGGCGGCTGTGCCAGGTGGGCTTCCAGACGTTCGGCTCGCACGCCGTGCCCGCGGTGCGCGAGCTGGCCCGCTCCGGCGCGGTCGGCGACGTCGTGGGGATCGGGGCCGTGGGCACCTGGGTCCGCACCACCGGCTACTGGGGCCGGGCCCGGTGGGCCGGGCGGCGCCGCCTCGACGGCCGCGACGTCGTCGACGGCGTCGTGACCAACCCCCTCGCGCACGCGGTGGCGACGGCGCTGGCGGTCGGCGGCGCGCTGGCGGCCGACGACGTCGCCGAGGTGGTGCTCGACCTGCGCCGGGCGCACCCCGTCGAGGCGGACGACACCTCGTCCGGCCGGGTGACCGCCCGCGACGGCTCCCGCTTCGGGTTCGGGCTCACGCTGTGCGCCCCGGAGGCCTCCTCCCCCGCCCGCGTGCTGGTGCTCGGCACCCGGGGCGAGATCGAGCTGGCCTACGAGACCGACCGGGTCACCGTGCGCACGCCCGACGGCGTCACCGAGCGGACGTACGGCCGCACGCCGCTGCTCGACGACCTGCTCGACGCGCGCGCCGAGCGTGAGGCCGGGCGGGCGGCGGCCCTGCGCTGCGACGCGCGGTCCACCGGGGCGTTCATGCGCGTGCTCGAGGCCGTGCGCACGGCCCCGGACCCCGCCCCGCTGCCCGCCGCCACCGTCGCCTGGCACGGCGAGGGCGACGAGCGCCGCGCGGTGGTCGCCGACGTCGAGACGTGGTGCGAGCGGGCCGCGCGCGAGCAGCGCACGTTCGCCGAGCTCGGTGCCTGGGCCTGACCGGCCCGGACGGCGGCGCGGCGCTTCCTACCGCCGCGCCCCGTCCCGCCACGGCACCACGGGCTCGTCGCGGTAGGTCCAGGCGTACAGGAACCGCACGTCGAACCGGTCGGCGCAGCGGCCGCAGGACAGGGGCCGGGAGGGCCGCCGGAACCGGGTGACGCGGTGGCCCGTGGGGCACACCCCGACCCAGTCGCCCTCGACGGTCGGCGCGGCCGGGTCGACGGTGCGCCGCCCGGTCGCGCCGATCCGTACCGCGGTGGCGCGCCAGACGGCGTCGTGCCCGTGGCGCGGGCCGACGAGCGCGTGCGCGACCTCGTGCAGCACGGTCTCGCGCACCTCGGCCTCGCCGTGCAGCGCCGTCAGCTCCCGCGACAGCGTGATGCGCCGCAGGTCGTGGCGGCACTGGCCCGCGCGGCGCCGGGCCCGGTCCCAGGCGAACGCCCACCCGTCCAGGCCGTGCTCGTCGAGCAGGCGGCGGGCCAGCGCGGCGGCGGCGTCGAGTTCCACGTCCGGCACCGTACCGGGCGCCGCCGACGCCGCCCGCCGGCCGGCGACAGGGCCCGCTCCCCCGCCCGGCCCACCGGGCTCAGTCCTCGGCCGGCGGGATGGGGAAGTTGGCCCGGAACACGTTGTCGGGGTCCCAGTCCCGCTTGAGCCGACGCAGCCGCGTGAGCGTCTCGCCCGGGAACGCGTCGGCCAGCCGCTCCGGCCGGGTGTCGGTGTCGAACGACAGGTACAGCCCGTCCGTGCGCGGCCCCATCTCCCCGTCCCACAGCGGGTCCAGGTGCTCGTGCGAGGAGCCCATGGCCGACAGCAGGAAGTTCTGGTGACGGTGGGCGTACGCCGTGGCGTCGGGAGCGACGTCGTGCGCCGCGCCGCCGGTGGCGCGCAGCGACAGCAGGTAGGCGGCCCCGGAGCCGGCCACCCGCTCCAGGGCCCGCGCCACGTCCCGGTCGAGGTGGTCCACCAGCCCGGAGCGCACCACCGGGTCGCCGCCGCCGGTGTGGTGCCGCTCGGCCGGGGTCACGACGGCCGAGTACGGCAGCAGGTACGCCTGGTGCTGCAGCACCGGCCCGGCGTCGGCGAGACGCTCGAGCTCGGCCACCGCGGCCGTCGCGTCGTCGTCCGCCCACACCGTCATCAGCTGCGCGACCGGGCCGCCGCCGCGCCGGCCGCCGCCGGGCGACATCATGAGGAAGCTGGTCAGCTCGCGCGGCGCGTCCTCGACCGCGGCCGCCCAGCGCTCGAGCAGGCCCGCGGTGTCGGTCGCGTCCAGGGCCATCTGCGAGAAGACGACGTCACCCACCGGGCCCGCCTCGAGCTCGAAGGACGTGACCACCCCGAGGTTGGCCCCGGCGCCCCGCAGGCCCCAGAACAGCTCGGGGTTCTCGTCGGCGGACGCCCGCACCAGCCGCCCGTCGGCGGTGACGACGTCGGCCGCCACGACGTGGTCGATGGTCAGCCCCTGCAGCCGCCCGAGCAGCCCGATGCCCGCCGTCGTGGCCAGGCCGCCGACGCCGACGCCGCCGTAGTCGCCGGAGGTGATCGCCCAGCCGCGCGGGGAGAGCTCCTGGGCGACGCGCCCCCAGGTCGCCCCGGCGCCGACCCGCACCCGCCGGGTGGCCTCGTCGAGCACCTCGATCCGGTCGAGCGCGCCGAGGTCGACCACCACGCCGCCGTCGTTGGTGGACCGGCCGCTGATGCCGTGGCCGGCCGAGCGCACGCCCAGCGGCACGTCCTGGGCGCGGGCGTACGCGAGCGCCTGCGCCACCTCCTCGGGGTCGCGGGGGCGCAGCACCAGGCCCGGCGCGCCGCTGCGCAGGTAGTTGTGCCGCAGGCCGGCCCAGGCCCGGTCGCCGGGCTCGACGGCGCGCCCCGCGAGCGCCGGCGGCACCGCCGCGTAGTCGATGCCGGGCCGCCGCAGGGCGACGGCGCGGGCGCCGCGGCGCGCGGCGGCCGGCGTCGTGCCCGCGGCCTCGCGCTCCTTGGCGACCCGCTCGCGCACCGCGGGGGCGACCTCCTCGCCCACCCGGCGGACGACGTCCGGGTCGTCCGTCGCGACGACGAACGTGCCGATCCCGTCCTCGAGCGCCAGCCGCACGAGCCGGTCGACCCACTCCTGCGTCGAACCCTCCGGCGGCGTGACGTTGAGCAGGCGGCGCACCTCGGCCGGGTCCCGGCCGGCGCCGCGGGCCGCCTCGTCGACGACGGCGTTGCCGCGCTGCAGGTCGCCGGGCTTCAGGTAGCCCTCCGACGGCAGCCAGCCGTCGGCGGCGGTGCCCACCAGCCGCAGCATCCGCGGCTTGTACGCCCCGAGCCAGATCGGCACGTCGTGCGCCGGCGCGGGCCCGCGCTTGGCGCCGACGACGCGGTGGTGCGCACCCTCGACGCGCACCGGCAGGCGGGTGCCGGTGTCCCACAGCGCGCGGATCACCTCGACCGCCTCGGCGAGGGCGTCCACCGACTCCCCCGGGGAGAGCCGCGGCGCCCCCATGGCCTCGATGGCGTCCCAGAACCCGCCGGCGCCCAGGCCGAGGGCCACGCGGCCGCCGGAGAGCAGGTCGAGGCTCGCGGCGGCGCGGGCCAGCACGGCGGGCGGGCGCAGCGGCACGTTGAGCACGTTGCCCGCCAGCGTGACGCGCGACGTCTGCGCGGCGGCCCACGTGAGCAGCGTCCAGGTGTCGAGGAAGGCCGGCTGGTACGGGTGGTCCTGGAAGGAGACGAGGTCGAGCCCGGCCTCCTCGGTCAGCCGCGCGAGGCGCACGGGGGCCTGCGGGTCGGCGCTCGTGGGCGTGATGAAGGTGCCGAACACCAGGTCGTGGCCGTAGTCGGGCATGCGCGTCGCTTCCTCGCTCGGGCGGAGATCGTCTGCGTCACAGATGATATCAGCGGCAACCCTTCTGTCGGTCGGCGTGTTCCCGACTACGATCGGGACGTGACCTCCCCCCGCCCCGCCGCCGCCCCGGCGGCCGTCGACCGCCCCTCGGCGCTCGGCTGGTCGCTCGCCGCGCTGCTGCGGGAGTGGAGCGCGCGCGTCGAGGGTGTGGCCGGCGAGCTGCCGCACGGCACCCGCGGCTACCAGGTGCTCGCCGCGGTGGTGCACGACGCACCGCCGACGCAGGCGGCGCTCGCCGCCCGCCTGGGCATCGACCGCACCGTGATGACGTACCTCATCGACGCCTTCGTGGGCTGCGGCCTGGTCGAGCGCCGGCAGGACCCGGCCGACCGCCGGGCCCGGCGCATCGTCGCCACCGGCCACGGGCGCGGCGTGCTCGAGGCGGTCGACGCCCGCGTCCGCGCGGCGGAGGCGGAGCTGCTCGGCGGGCTGGCCGAGGACGAGCGCGCGGCGCTGCGGGCGCTGCTCGAGCGGGCCGCGGACGCCGTCGCGCACGACGAGGACCGCTGCGCCGTCGTCGCGCGGGCCGCGGCGCCCGCCGCGCGCTGACGGCGCGGGCCGACCCGGCCTCAGCGGCCTGTGCCGGCGCCCCGGTCCTCGCGCGCGAGGCCGGCCTGCTCGGAGAACCCCCAGATGTGCCGGCGCGCGTGCTCCTCGGCGGCCGCGACGTCGCCCGCGCGGACCGCGGCGAGGATCTGCCCGTGCTCCTCGCCCAGCCGCGCGGCGTGCTCCGGCCACGCCGTCAGCCGCTGCGCGCCGGCCGGGACGTACGAGCCGACGGCCGCGCGCAGGCCCGCGAGGACCGCCTCGACGAGCGGGTTGCCGCAGCAGCGCACGAGCGCGAGGTGGAAGTCCTGGTCCAGGGCCACGAAGTCGGGCACGGCGAGGCCCGGCGCGCGCATGGCCTCGAGGATCTCGCGCAGGTCGCCGTCCTCGTCGTCGGACCACCGCGCCGCCGCCTGCCCCACCGCCCACGCCTCGAGCACCGCCCGCGTGGCCACCACGTCGGCGACCGGCAGCGTGCCGGAGGCCACGTGCAGGCGGACGGCGGCCCCCAGCCCGGCGGCCGGCCGGCCGATCACCGTCGCGCCGGCGCCGGGGCCGGAGCCGACGGCGGTGCGCACGATGCCCATGGCCTCGAGCACGCGGATGGCCTCGCGCACCGACGGCCGCGACACCCCCAGCTCCTCGGCGAGGGCCCGCTCGCCCGGCAGGCGCTCGCCGAGCGCCCACCGCCCGGCGGCGAGGTCGGCCTCGACGCGGGCCAGGACCAGCTCGTGAGCGCGCACGGCGTCAGGCTACGTGGTGCCCCGCCGGGTGGTGGCTCACGGGTCGGTGCGGCACGGCCCGGCGCCGGGCGGGCACCCCGGTGCATCACGGAGAATGGACACCCGTGACCGACTCCGCCGCGACCCCCTCCGCGCCCGACGCGCTCTTCGACGTCCCGCCCGAGGCCCGCCGCCCCCGCGTGCGCGTCGTGCTGCTGACGGGCCCGTCCGGCTCCGGCAAGTCCGCGCTGGTGCGCCGCCTCGGCCTGCCCGCCGTCATGCTCGACGACTTCTACCTCGACGGCGACCACCCAGGGCTGCCGCGGCGGTTCGGCATCGTGGACTGGGACGACGCGGGCAGCTGGGACCGCCAGGGGGCGCTGGAGGCGCTGCGCACCCTGGCGACGACGGGGCGTGCCGAGCTGCCGGTCTACGACATCCCGACCAACCGCCGCACCGGCACCACCGTGCTCGACACCGCCGGCGCGCCGCTGGTGGTCGCCGAGGGCGTGTTCGCGGCCGAGCTGGTGGCGGCCTGCCGGGCCGAGGGCTTCCTCGCCGACGCGATCTGCCTGCGCCGCCCGCGGCTGGTGACGTTCTGGTTCCGGTTCCTGCGGGACGTGGCGGAGGCCCGCAAGCCGCTGCCGACGCTGGTGCGCCGGGGGTGGGCGCTGCTGCGCGCCGAGCCGGGGATGGTGGGGCGCTGGGCGACCCAGGGCTGCCGCCCGACGACGCCGGTGCAGGCGGAGCGGGACATCCGCGCGCTGGCCCAGGCGGCACCCCCGGAGAACGTCATCGGAAGTTAACAGCACGGTCATGCCCTCCTCACCTGGCGCCATGACGCTGGGCGCGGAGGTGGTTCGATGACCCAGCGCACGCCCGGGGCCGGTGCCCTGCGGATCCTGTCCCTGTACGAGGGCTTCTTCTCCGGCGGTGCCCGCCAGCTGCACACGACGGTGGTGGCCGGCCTGCACACGGGCGGGCGCCAGCAGCACTCGGCGCTGAGCATCCACCGCGAGGTGCGCCGGGAGGCCACGCTGCAGCGGATGGAGGACGACCAGCGCTACCGGACGCTGCGCGCCGCCGGCGTGCGGGTCGCCTCGCTGGGCCGCACCACCGACTCGGACGACGACCCCCGGTCGTTCACGCCGGCCGAGATGGAGGTCGCCGCCCGGCACGCGCGCTCGGCGCACGTGGTGATGTCGCTCAAGGAGCAGCCGCTGCGCCTGGTCAACCACGCCGGCTTCCCGGAGCGGCCCGTCGTGGCGTGCCTGCACCGGTCGGACCCCGAGAACTCCGGCTCCGCGCTCGACGACCTGCTGGTGGCCGCCGACACCGGCCGCCTCGCCGCCGTCGTGTGCTGCGCCGAGTCCACGCGCGACGCGTACCTGCGCGCCGGCGTGCCCGCGAGCCTGCTGCGCGTCATCCCCAACGGCATCAACCTGGCCCGGTTCCGGCCGGTGTCCGGCGCGCGCCGCCTGGCGCTGCGCGGCGCGGCCGGGCTGCCGGTGGACGCGGACGTCGTCGTCTACGCCGCCCGCTACGACACCATGAAGAACCCCGGCCTGTTCGTGGCCGCCGCCCGGCAGTACCTGGAGCGCGACCGGCGCGGGCACGTGGTGATGTGCGGCGCCGGCATGAGCCCGGCCAACCCCGACCTGGTGGCCGAGCTGGAGCTCGCGTTCGGCGACCGGCCCGACCTGCTCGAGCGCGTGCACCCGCTCGGCGTGCGCACCGACATGGAGCTCGTCTACGCGATGGCGGACGTCGTCGCCCTCACCTCGCTGTTCGGGGAGGCCGCGCCGCTGTGCCTCATCGAGGGCGCGATGTGCGGCGCCGTGCCCGTGACCACGCCCGTGGGCGACAGCGCGCGGATCGTGCACGGGATCGGGTTCGTCACCGGGTTCGACCCCGCGGAGATCGCCGAGACGTGGATCGAGGCGGCCGCCCGCCGCGACGAGCTGACGCCGGCGCTCACCGCCGCCCGCCCACGGTTCAGCCACGTGCGGATGCTGGCGGGCTACGGCGCGGTGCTCGAGCGTGCCCACCGCGGGGCGGGCAAGCGGCTGCTGCACGTCTGACCCGCACGCCCGGCCCGCACGCCCGACCGCCCGGCGCGGTGGCCTGCACCGATAGGATCGGAGCGTGTCCTCCCCCCGCCCCGCCGCGGCCGTCGGCCCCCTGAGGCGTCGGGTGCTGGCCGACCACGTGTTCGACCAGGTGCTGACGATGCTGCTCGACGGCACCCTGCCGGCCGGCAGCAACCTCAACATCGACGGCCTGGCGCGCCAGCTCGACGTCTCCCCCACCCCGGTGCGGGAGGCCCTGGCGCGCCTGGAGGCGACGGGCATGGTGCGGCGCGTGGCGCTGCGGGGCTACTCGGTGGCCCCGGAGCCGACCGCCAAGGAGCTGGCCGACCTCATGGACGCCCGGCTCGCCGTCGAGCCCGCCAACGCCTGGCACGCGTGCCGGCGGGGCGGACCGGACTTCCTCGCGGCGCTCGAGCAGGCCGTCGCCGACCTCGAGGCGGCGCCGAACGGGCCCACCTACCAGGAGTTCCGCGACTACTGGGCGGCCGACGAGCGGTTCCACGAGCTGGTCGCCGAGGCCGCCGACAACGCCTACCTGCACGCCGCGTACGCCGCGCTCGGCGGCCTCCTGCAGCGCTTCCGGCAGTTCTCGGGCCGCGGCGTCACCGACAAGGAGGTCGCGGTGCACGAGCACCGCGCGGTCCTCGACGCGCTGCGCTCCGGTGACGCCGACCTCGCCCGCGATCTCATGGCGCGGCACATCGAGGGCGTCAAGGCCCGCTCGCTCGCCGAGCGCGCCTGACCACCCGGGCGGGCCCCGGCACGCGGAGAGGGCGCCCCGCCGGCCGGCGGGGCGCCCTCTCCCCTGAGCGCTGCGCGGTCACCCGCGCGGCCGGCGTCGTCGACGCCGGCCCGTGCCGCGTCAGCGCGCGGCGGTCCCGGTGGCCGGGGCCGCCTCGGGCTGCCCGACGGCGCGGCGCTGGATGCGCTGCACCACGCCGCGCGCGGCGAAGGTGCCGACCGCGCCGAGCCACAGCACGGCCATGAGGAAGTACATGCCTGCCGCGGTGCTGCCCGAGGCCTCGGTGAAGATGCCGACCACGTACGGGCCGATGAACCCGCCGAGGTTGCCGAACGAGTTGATGCCGGCGATGGCGACGGCGGCCGTCGCCCCCGCGAGCACGCCGCTGGGCAGCGCCCAGAACACGCCGGCGATCGAGTACACGCAGAACGCCGCCAGCGAGAGCGCGGCGAGCTGCGCCACCGGCGAGGTGAAGAACGCGCTCGCGCCCATGCCGATGCCGGCACCGAGGAACAGCACCGCCAGCGGCACCCAGTTCTCCGAGAACTTCTTCGACGCCCAGCGCGAGGTCACCAGCACGCCGACGAGCGCGAAGACGTACGGGATGTCGGTGAGCAGACCGGTCTGCATGTTCGACGTGGAGAACCTGTCCACCACCTGCGGCAGCCAGAACGACAGACCGTAGACGCCCACGGTGGAGGGGAAGAACAGCAGGGCGAAGGTCAGCACGCGCTTGTCGAGCAGGGTGCGCAGCGGGTTCTTGCCGTCCTCCTGGCCGCGCTCGCGCTTGTCCTTCTCCAGCTCGCCCTCGATCCACGCGACCTCGTCGGCCGACAGCCACGACACCGAGCGCGGGTTCTCGGGCAGGAGCTTCCAGGTCGGGATGGCCATGAGCACCGCGGCGGCGCCGACCACGAGGAACAGCCACTGCCAGCCCACCATGCCGAGGCCGGAGACGCCGAGCAGCCAGCCTGCCAGCGGCGACATGATGAGGAACGCCAGCGGCGCGGAGATCACGAAGGTGCCCGTGGCCTTCGTGCGGTGCCGGTGCGGGAACCAGGTCGTGAGGTAGAAGATCACGCCCGGGTAGAAGCCCGCCTCGGCGACGCCGAGCAGGAAGCGCAGCACGTAGAAGCTGATCGGCCCCTGCGTGAAGGCCATCGCCATCGTGATGAGGCCCCAGGTGACCAGGATGCGCACGAACCACATGCGCGGCCCGTACTTCTGCATCAGGACGTTGCTCGGCACCTCGAACAGGAAGTACGCGATGAAGAACAGCCCGGCGCCGAGCCCGAAGGCGGCGTCGCCGATGCCGACGTCGGCGCCCATGTGCAGCTGGGCGAACCCGACGGCGGAGCGGTCGACGTAGGCGACCGTGTAGAGGATGACCAGCAGCGGCAGCAGCTTCGTCGTGATGCGCTTGACGAGGGCGGCTTCGTTGACCACGAAAGACTCCTGTGTCTTCGGCGCCGGGCAGCGATGCCCGGCCAGGGAGAGGGCGGGAGGGAGGGGACGGGGGCGCGTCAGGCCGTCGGGGCCGGACCGAGGGTGCGCACCAGACGACCCATCTCGCTGTACGCCTTGTTGCGGTAGGCGACCAGCGCCTTGACCTGCTCCGGGGTGTAGTCGCGCAGCAGGCCCTTGCCGTTCTTGACACCGCGGCGGTCGTCGGCCACGGCGTCCTTGATGAGCTGCGGGGTGCTCAGGCGCTCGCCGAAGGCCTCCTCGAAGGTGCGGAAGCCGCCGGCGTAGACGTCGAGGCCGGCCTGGTCGGCGATGGCGAACGGGCCGAAGAAGCCCAGGCGGAACCCGAACGTGGTGCGCACGATCGTGTCGACGTCCTCGGGGCTCGCGATGCCCTCCTCGGCGATCGACATGGCCTCCTTGAGCAGCACGTACTGGAGGCGGTTGAGCACGAAGCCGGGCACGTCGGCGACGATCGCGGCCTGGCGGTCGGCGCGGGCGAGCAGCTCCTTGACGACGGGCACGACAGCCTCGTCGGTGCGGTCGCCGAGCACCAGCTCGACGCCCGGGATGAACGGCGCCGGGTTGGAGAAGTGCACCGTGAGGAACCGCTCGGGGTGCTGCACCGCGGTGGCCAGCGTGCGCGCGGGGATCGTGGAGGTGTTGGAGCCGATGATGGCGTCCGGCCGCGCCGCGGCGGAGATGCGCGCCAGCACGTCGTGCTTGACGTCGACCTGCTCGAAGACGGCCTCCTCGACGAAGTCGACGTCGGCGACGGCCTCCTCGATCGACGGGGCGGCGGTGAGGTTCTTCCGGATCGTCTCGGTGGCACCGGTGTCGAACAGGCCGGCGTCCTCGAACTCGCGCGCCTCGGCGAGCAGGCGCTCGAGCGCCGCCGCGGCCGCGTCGGCGGAGACGTCGGCGATGGTGACGGGCAGCCCGGCCAGCGCGAGGGACTGGGCGATCCCGCCGCCCATGTAGCCCGCCCCGACGACGGCGACGGTGCTGATGCTGGTGACCATGGTGGTCCTCCTAGGGGTGGTGCGGTGGTGCGAGGGAACAGGGGTGGGGTGCGACCGGTCAGCGCGTGACCGCGGCACCGGGCGCCGCGACGCGGCGCGCCTCGGCGAGGACGTCGCCGAGCGCGGCGACGTCGTGGGCGAAGCGGCCGAGGAACACGCCGTCGACCGCGGGCGCGAGGGCCGTGAGGGTGCCGGGGCCGGCCGCCCCGCCGTAGACGACCCGGCCGGGCACGCCCAGCCCGGCGAGGGCGGCGTGCAGCCGGTCCGCGACGGCGACGACGTGCTCGGGCCCGGCGGGCTCGGGCGCGCCGATGGCCCACACGGGCTCGTACCCGACGACGACGTCCGTGGCGCCGGTGCCCGTCAGGGCGTCGGCGAGCTGGGCGGCGGCGACGTCGGCGGCCTCGTCCGCCGGCAGGCGCTCGGTCTCGCCGACGCACAGCAGCGGCACGACGCCGGCCTCGGCGAGACGCGCGACCTTGGCGCGCACGACCTCGTCGGTGTCGCCGAACCGGGCCCGCCGCTCGGCGTGCCCGACGACGGCGTACCGGCAGCCGAGCT
Source organism: Puerhibacterium sp. TATVAM-FAB25 (assembly GCF_046535855.1). Taxonomy (NCBI): domain Bacteria; kingdom Bacillati; phylum Actinomycetota; class Actinomycetes; order Micrococcales; family Promicromonosporaceae; genus Puerhibacterium; species Puerhibacterium sp. TATVAM-FAB25. The sequence continues at coordinate 46,752 of NZ_JAXUAK010000010.1, forward strand.
CGGCCAACAGGGGCGCGGTGACCTCGCCGGTCTGGGCCCCGGCGTCGGACGGCGCGACGTCCTGCGCGCCCCACGCCACCGCGGTGCCCTCCAGGACCCGCGCCGCGACGGGCACGAGCGGGAACGACGGCAGCACCGCGAGCTCGACCGTGCCGTCGCCGACGCCCTCGCCGGCGGCGAGGTCGCGGACCCCGGCCAGCCAGTCCGTCGTGGCCGCCGCGCCCAGGTAGGCCTTGAGCGAGACGGCGACCAGCGGCGGCCGCGGCGTCGCCGTGGGCTCCGGCGTCGAGGACATCAGCAGGACCCGACGGCCTCGGGGGCGGTGCCGGCGGCGGCCTCGACCTCACCGATCGCCGCGACCTTGGGCGCGGACGACGAGGACGGGTCGAACCGGTAGCCGAGCCACTCGCGCACGAGGCGCTTGGCCAGCTCGATGCCGATGACGCGCTGGCCCAGGCACAGCACCTGTGCGTCGTTGGAGAGCACCGAGCGCTCGACGGAGAAGGAGTCGTGCGCGGTCACCGCGCGCACCCCCGGCACCTTGTTGGCCGAGATGGCCACGCCGAGGCCGGTGCCGCAGACCAGCAGGGCGCGGTCCGCCTCGCCGGCGGCCACCATGCGTGCCGCGGCGGCGCCGACGTACGGGTAGTGCGTGTGCTCGTCCGAGCCCACGCCGACGTCGACCACCGACGCGACGCGGTCGTCCTTCTCCAGCTCGGCCTTGAGGATCTCCTTGTAGTCGAACCCCGCGTCGTCGGAGCCGACCACCAGGCGCAGCGTGTCGGTCATCAGGAACCCACCTTCGTCTCGTCAGCGGGGGCGCCGAGCGCGGCGCCCGCCTCGGCCAGGAGCATCGCGAGCGACGTCGCGCCCGGGTCCGGCACGCCGAGGCTCTTGTCGCCCAGCACGCGGGAGCGGCCGCGGCGGGCCGCGACGTCCTTCGTGGACTCGGCGCCTGCGCGGGCGGCGGTCACCGCGGCGCGCCAGGCGTCGGCCAGGTCGGCGCCGTCGCCGTGCGCGGCGACGAGCGTCTCGGTCGCGGGGGCGAGCGCGTCGACGAGCGTCTTGTCGCCCGGGCGCGCGCCACCGATGCCCGTGACCGCGTCGTGGAAGGCGCGCACGCCGCGGACCACGTCGTCGGCGGACACGTCGGCGTCCACCGGCAGCACGTCGGCCAGCGCCAGCAGGCCCACGCCCCACAGGGCGCCGGAGGTGCCGCCGGCCTTGTCGGCCCACGCGTCGGCGGCGCGGCGCAGCACGGACGGCGCGTCGCCGTCGGCGGCCAGCGCGACGTCGGCGGCCGCGACGGCCGCGTCGATGCCGCGGCACATGCCGCGCCCGTGGTCGCCGTCGCCGGCGATCGCGTCGAGCCGGCCGAGCTCGTCCTCGGCGCCGTGCAGCGCCTCCTGCCAGCGGTACAGCACGTCGGCCACCTGGCGGGCGGCGCGGCGGCCGGCGTCCGTCGCGGCGGCGGTCAGCGCGGGCTCGGGCTCGGCGACGGCCTCGGGCGCCGGGGTCTCGGGGGCAGCGCGCCACGAGCCGTGGTGGAACGCCGGGGTGTCGGCGGGTGCCAGCCACAGCGGCTCGAGCTCGTCGTCCAGCCAGGCGACGGTGAGCGAGCAACCGGCCATGTCGAGGCTGGTGACGTACTCGCCGACGAGCGGCGCGACGAGCGTGACCCCACGCTCCGCGAGCAGGTCGCTCACGCGGTCCCACAGGACGAAGAGCTCCTCGTACTTGACGTCGCCCAGCCCGTTGAGGATCACGGCGGCGCGGCCGTCGGCGTCGGCGGGGCGCTCGGCGAGCACGCGGTCGACCATCTCCTGCGCGAGCACCGCGGCGGACGGGCGGGGCTCCTCGCCCACGCCGGGCTCGCCGTGGATGCCCAGGCCCCAGCCGACCACGCCCTCGTCGAGGTGGAACAGCGGCTGCTCGGCACCCGGCAGCGTGCAGCCGTCGAAGGCGACGCCGAAGGAGAAGGTGCGGTCGTTGGCGTGCGCGGCCAGGCGCGTCACCTCGGCCAGGTCGGCGCCGGCCTCCGCGGCCGCGCCCGCCACCTTGAACACCACCAGGTCGCCCGCGACGCCGCGACGCTCGGCTGCGCGCTCCGGCGGCGCGGAGACGACGTCGTCGGTCACGGCGAGCACGGAGACCTCCATGCCCTGCGCGCGCAGCCGGCTGGCGGCGGCGCCGAAGTTGAGCACGTCGCCGGCGTAGTTGCCGAACGAGAGCCACACGCCGGCACCGGCGTCGGCCGCGCGGCACACGTCGATGACCTGCCGGGTGGACGGCGAGGCGAACACCTCGCCGCAGACCGCCGCGTCGGCGAGGCCCTCGCCGACCACGCCGGCGAACGCCGGGTAGTGGCCCGAGCCGCCGCCGACGACGACGGCGACCTTGCCGGGGCGCGTGCCCTCGGCGCGGGCGATCCCGCCGGGCACGGCGCGCAGCCGGCCGGGGTGGGCCTTGACCAGGCCGGACAGCGCCTCGCGGGCGAAGTCCTCCGGCCGGTTGTGGACGTACGTCATGAGACCTGCACCTTTGCTCGTGTCGTCAGGGGTGTCGTCGGGAGGTGTCGGCAGCGGCCGGCACGGGGTGCCGGCGGTCGCGCCGGTGGGCGCCGGTGGGCGCCGGCGGTCGCACGGCGCCCACCGGCGCGGAGGGTGTCAGCGCCCGGCGGAGCGCAGCACGCCGCGGATGTAGTCGCGGTTGATCGCGGCGACCCCGAGGCTGTCGGAGCCGTAGTGCTCGCAGACGAAGACGCCCTCGAAGCCCAGCTCCAGCGCGCGGCGGATGTGGGCGCGGTAGTTCACGACGCCCGAGACCAGCGGGGCCGGGTGCGTCGCGTAGGTGCCCGTCGTGGGGTCCTCGTCGCGCGTGTAGTTCTTGATGTGCCAGAAGTTCGTGAAGGGCAGGACCTTCTCGAACATCGTGGGGATGTCCTCGATCGGGCGGTGCAGGCGCACCAGGTTGCCCAGGTCGGGGTTGAGGCCCACGTTCTCGCGGTCGACGTCCTGGACGAACCGCACGGCGAGGTCCGGGGTGCCGATGAAGGTGTCCTCGTACATCTCGAGGCTGATCGCGACGCCCACCTCGGCGGCGTGGTCGGCCAGCTCGCGGATGCGGCGGACCGCCTCGGCGCGCGCCTCGGGGTCGTCGACGGGGTCGTGGTGCCCCTCGGCGAGCCAGAACCACAGCGCCTTGCGCTGCGCCGGCGTGAGGTCCTGCATGAAGCCGAAGTTCACGACCTCGGCGCCGAGCGCCGGCGCCCGGTCGATGATCGCGTGGCCGATGCGCAGGTAGTCGTCCCCGCGCTCGGCGTCGACGACGCTGCGGCGCGTGGTCGAGACGGACGGGACCGCCAGGCCGACCTCCTTGAGGACCTCGAGCAGCTCGGCGAACCGCGCGTCGGTCAGCTCGCCGATCGACAGCCACGCGTCGGTCGGGTCGACGTCGGTGAACCCGAGGTCGGCGACCTGCTGGAGCTGCGAGCGCCACGACTCGGCGGGCGCCTCGAGGTTGGGGGTCCCGTCGGCCGCCGTCGAGCCGAAGGACAGCATGTTGGCCGCGATGGGCCAGGTGTCTGCAGTGCGCACTGGTGATCTCCGTCGATCGGACGTCTTCGTGTTTCCTATAGGAAACACGGTTGCGCCTCCGGCGTCAACCGTGGCGCCGGCGCGGGCGGCGCTCTCGGGCGCCGCCGCAGGCCAGCGCCCCGCTGCGTGCGGTCGGCGCGGTCGGCGCGGTCAGCGCGCGGTCGACTCCCGCAGCAGCACCTGCGTGGCGAGCGCACCGCCGTCGCCGCCGACCTCGTCAGCCTCCCCCAGCGCGACCCGCACGGCCAGCCGGCCCATCTCCACCAGCGGCACGCGCACGGTCGTCAGCGCGGGCACGTGGTCGCGCAGCGTCGGGATGTCGTCGAAGCCGGCCACGAGCACGTCCGCGGGGACGCCGACCCCGCGCTCGCGCAGGCCCGCGATGAGCCCGATCGCCATGACGTCGGTGACGGCGAAGACGCAGGGGCGCCCGCCGCCGTCGCCGGCCAGCGCGGCCACCTGGCTCGCGGCCGCGAACCCTCCGTCACGGGAGAACTCCGGCGCCTCGACCCGCTCGAGCGAGCCGCCGCCGGCGCGCACCGCCGCGCCGAAGGCGTCGGCGCGCTCGCCCGCCGTGACCACCTCCTGCGGGCCCGCCACGACGACGAAGCGGCGGTGGCCCTCGGCGAGCAGCGCCTCGGCCAGGGCCCGGGAGCCGGGGGCGTTCGGCGGGCGCACCACGGCAGCGGCGTCCAGCGGCTGGCCCACGACGACGGCGCGCCCCCCGACGTCGGCGTACCGGCGCAGCTCGGCGTCGAGCGCCGCGTCGTCCGGCCCGGCCCAGCGCGTGCCGACGACGACGATCGCGTCGGCGCGGTGCGCGGCGAAGGCCGCGACGGCGTCCCGCTCGGCGACCGGCTCCCGGTCGGTGCTGGCCAGCAGCAGCTGCAGGCCGTGCGCGCGCGCCTCGGCCTGCGCGCCGGCGGCGATCGAGGAGAAGTACGGGTCCGAGATGTCCTGGACCACGAGGCCGAGCAGCCCGGTGCGCGCCTTGGCGAGCGCCTGCGCCTGCGCGTTGACGACGTAGCCGAGGTCGGCCGCCGCGGCCCGCACGCGCTCCACCAGCTCGGGCGCCGGCGTCCGGCTCGAGCCGTTGAGCACGCGCGACGCCGTCGCGAGCGACACGCCCGCGCGCTCGGCGACGTCCTGCAACCGTGGTCTGCCCACTGCCCACCTCCGCAGGAACCCTACGGCGAACGCGGCCCCGGCGGGGCGGGGCGCGCGGGCCGGGGGCCCCGCCCCCCGCGGCGCGACGGCGCCGACCCTTGACGCGGTCGCACGGCGCGCCCTACGGTCTTGGAAAGCGCATTCCAGCGCACCGCCACGCGCGGCGGACGGCGTGCTCCCGGCCGCGCCGCCGCCCGACCGGACGAAGGAGTCCCGATGACCCGCACCCTGCGGATCGCCATGAACGGCGTCACCGGACGCATGGGCTACCGCCAGCACCTGCTCCGCTCGATCCTGCCCCTGCGGGAGCAGGGCGGCGTCCTGCTGCCCGACGGCACGCGCGTGCAGGTCGAGCCCGTCCTCGTCGGCCGCAACGAGACGCGCCTGCGCGAGCTCGCCGCGCAGCACGACGTGGCGGAGTGGACCACCGACCTCGACGACGTGATCGCCGACCCGGCCACCGACGTCGTCTTCGACGCCTCGATGACCGCGCTGCGGGCCAAGACCCTCACCAAGGCGATGCAGGCCGGAAAGCACGTCTACACGGAGAAGCCGACGGCGGAGACGCTCGCCGAGGCCGTCGAGCTCGCGCGGCTGCGCGAGGAGGTCGGCGTCACCGCCGGCGTCGTGCACGACAAGCTCTACCTGCCCGGCCTGGTCAAGCTGCGCCGGCTCGTCGACGAGGGCTTCTTCGGCCGCATCCTGTCGCTGCGCGGCGAGTTCGGGTACTGGGTGTGGGAGGGCGACGTGCAGCCGGCCCAGCGCCCGTCGTGGAACTACCGGGCGCAGGACGGCGGCGGCATGACCACCGACATGTTCTGCCACTGGAACTACGTGCTCGAGGGCATCGTCGGCACCGTCCGCACGGTCTCGAGCCAGACCGCCACGCACATCCCCACCCGCTGGGACGAGCAGGGCCGGCCGTACGCGGCCACCGCCGACGACGCGGCGTACGGGGTCTTCCAGCTCGAGACCCCCGCCGGCGACCCGGTGGTCGCGCAGATCAACTCCTCCTGGGCGGTGCGGGTGCACCGCGACGAGCTCGTGGAGTTCCAGGTGGACGGCACCGAGGGCTCCGCCGTGGCCGGCCTGTTCCGGTGCGTCGCGCAGCCGCGCTCCGCCACGCCCAAGCCGGTGTGGAACCCCGACCTGCCCACCACCGAGCGCTTCCGCGACCAGTGGCTGGAGATCCCCGACAACGCGGACCTCGACAACGGGTTCAAGGCGCAGTGGGAGGAGTTCCTGCGCGACGTCGTCGCCGGCCGCCCGCACCGCTTCGACCTGCTCTCCGCCGCCCGCGGCGTGCAGCTCGCCGAGCTCGGCCTGCGCTCGTCCGCCGAGGGCCGCCGCCTCGACGTCCCGGTGATCACGCTGTGAGCGCGCCCGCGACCACCGCCGGCCGCACCACCGGCCGCCCCGGCGCGGCCGGGCTCGCCCCGGCGCTCGGCCCCAGCGGGGTGACCGTGCGCCTGCCGCGGTTCGACGCCGCCGGTCGCGTGGCGGGCACCGAGCTCCGCGAGCTCAGCGCCCCCGGCCCGTGGACACGCCCGACGGCGCCGCTGACCTCGCGCGTCGCGTTCGCCGCCGCGCACGTGGTGCCCGTCGTCGGGGCCGCCAACGTGCCGGGCTCCCCCGCCGTCGTCGACTGGGACGCCACGCTCGCCTACCGCCACCGGCTGTGGGAGCACGGCCTGGGCGTCGCCGACGCGATGGACACCGCCCAGCGCGGCATGGGCCTGGACTGGCCGGCCACCCAGGAGCTGGTGCGCCGCTCCGCCGCCGAGGCCCGCGCCGCGGGCGGCCGGATCGCCTGCGGCGCGGGCACCGACCAGCTCGACCCCGCCGTCGTCGCCGGCCGGCGGCCCGGCGACCCCGCGGCGCTCGACGCCGTCGTGGCCGCCTACCGCGAGCAGGTGCACGTGGTGCAGGACGCCGGCGCGCAGGTCATCGTCATGGCCTCCCGCGCGCTGGCGCACGCGGCCCGCTCGGCCGACGACTACGCCCGCGTCTACGACGCCGTGCTCGCCGAGGCCGACCGGCCGGTCGTCCTGCACTGGCTCGGCACGATGTTCGACCCCGCCCTGGCCGGCTACTGGGGATCGGACGACGTCGACGCCGCCACCGCGACGTTCCTCGACGTGGTCCGCGCGCACCAGGACAAGGTGGACGGCGTCAAGGTGTCGCTGCTGGACGCCGCGCACGAGGTCCGGCTGCGCCGGGCGCTCGCCGCCCTGGACGGCTCGCCCGTGCGGCTCTACACCGGCGACGACTTCAACTACCCCGAGCTGATCGCCGGCGACGCCGAGGGCCACAGCGACGCGCTGCTCGGCGTCTTCGCCGCGATCTTCCCCGCGGCCTCGACGGCGCTGCAGGCGTTCGACGCCGGCGCGGCGGGCGACCCGGACGGCGCCGCGCGCGGCCACGCCGTCCTGGCGTCCACCGAGGCGCTGGGTCGCCACCTGTTCGGCGCGCCCACGTACTACTACAAGACCGGCGTGGCCTTCCTGTCCTGGCTCAACGGGTTCCAGCCCGGCTTCCAGCTGGTCGGCGGCCTGCACGCCGGCCGGTCGGTGCCGCACCTGGTCGAGCTGGCCCGCCTGGCCGACGGCTGCGGGCTGCTGCTCGACCCGCCCACCGCCGCCGCGCGGCTGCGCGCGTTCCTGGTCACGGCGGGGGTGGACGCGTGAGCGCCGCGCCGGGCACGACGGCGGCCACGACGCCCGACCTGAGCCGCTGCTCGCTCAACCAGGCCACGGTCAAGCACGCCACCCTGGCCGAGGCCGTGGAGGTCGCCGCCGCGGCCGGGATGGGCGCGATCGGGCTGTGGCGCGACCGCGTCCAGGAGGTCGGCACCGAGAAGGCCGCCCGCGTCGTCGCCGAGGCGGGGCTGCGGGTCTCCTCCCTGTGCCGCGGCGGGTTCCTCACCGCGGCGGACGACGCCGGCATCGCCGCCGCGCTGGACGACAACCGGCGCGCGATCGAGCAGGCCGCGGCCGTGGGTACCCGCGAGCTCGTGCTCGTCGTCGGCGGCCTGCCGGCGGTCAGCGGGTTCGGCCAGGGCCCGCGGCCCGACGCCGGGCCCGGCGACCGCGACGTCGTGGCCGCGCGTGGCCGGGTGGCCGACCGGCTCGCCGACCTCGCCCCCGTCGCCGCCGAGCACGGGGTCCGCCTCGTGCTCGAGCCCATGCACCCGCTGTTCGCCGCCGACCGCGGGGTGCTGTCGACCCTCGACCAGGCGCTCGACCTGGCCGACCCGTTCCCGGCGCACGTCGTGGGCGTCGTCGTGGACACCTACCACGTGTGGTGGGACCCGGAGCTGCGCGAGGCGGTCGCCCGCGCCGGGCAGGAGGGCCGGATCGCCGGGTACCAGGTGTGCGACTGGGTGCTGCCGCTCGCGGCGGACCCGCTGCACTCCCGGGGGCACGTGGGCGACGGCTACGTGGACTTCCCCACGGTCACGCGCTGGGTCGCCGAGGCCGGCTACGCGGGCTTCGTGGAGACGGAGATCTTCCACGAGGGCGTCTGGGCCGCCGACCCGGCCGCCACGGCCCGCACGGTGGCCGACCGGTACGCGCGGCACGTCCTGCCCGCGCTGACCACGCCGGCCGCACCGACCGCACGACGGGCCTCCTGAGCGGTCGGCACCGTCGGCCCCCGGCGGGCGGGTACGCTCGATCCTTGTGACCGTACGACCCACGAGGGTCGAGCAGTGCGACGGAAGGGCACGAGCGTGACGCAGCACGGCGACGTCCAGGTGAAGGACGGCGGCGCCCTGTGGGTCATGAGCGGCGAGATCGACGCGGCCGTCCAGGCCCACGTCGAGGACGCCCTCAGCGAGGCCGCCGGTGCCGTCCACGGCCGCCTGGTGATCGACGCGACCCGCGTGACCTTCATGGACTCGGGCGGCCTGCGGCTGCTCTACCACGCCGCCTCGCTCACCCCCGAGCCCCCGCTGCTGCGGGGCGTCCCCGACCACATCCGGGACCTGCTCGAGCTGACCGGGGTGACCGACCTCTTCACCTACGAGGGCGCGGGTGACGCCGTCCCGGTGGGCGGTCGCGGGGTGGACGAGCGGTGACGCTCGTCGAGCTGGCGCCCCCGGCGACGCTCACCGAGGTGGCGCGCTGGACGATCCGGTCCGTCGACGACCTGTCGGGCGTCCGCTCGCACCTGCTGGCGCACCTGCGGGACACCCTGCCCGAGGGCGAGAGCGCGGCCGCCGAGCTCGAGCGCATCGTGCTCGTGGCGAGCGAGCTCGCCACCAACGCCCTGCGGCACGGCAGCCCGCCGTTCGCCGTCCGGCTGCTGTGCGACGAGGGCACGGCCACGGTCGACGTCGTCGACCACCGCCCCGACGTCCCGCCCGTCATCGCCGCGCACCGCGAGCCCGGGGCCGGCGGGTTCGGGCTCAAGCTGGCGCGCCGCGCCGCGCGCGAGCTCGGCTGGTTCCGCGACGGCGACGACGAGAAGCACGTCTGGGCGCTGTTCGCCACGCCCTGACGGCCGCCGCCCGGCCGTCGGCCTCGACGGCTCGAGTCCTCGATCCCTGGGCCGCAGCCCCCGGGCCTCACGCGTCCCGGCGCACCACCAGCAGCGTCGCGTCGTCCGCCGACTCCGCGTCGCGCGCACGCCGCACCACCGTGTCGACGTCGGTGTCCGCCCCGAGCACGAACGCCCGCTCGAGCCGGCCGAGCCCCACGAGGATCGACTCCCCGCGCCGCTCCACCAGCCCGTCGCTGAACAGCACCAGCGCGCCGCCCTCGGGCACCGTGACGCGCACCGGGTCCGGGACCTCGCGGGCCAGCCCCAGCGGCGGCTGCGCGGCGCGCGGCCCCCACTGCGGGGTGCCGTCCGGGCCCACGACGAGCAGCGGCGGGTGGCCGAGCGCGATGTGCTCGACCTCGCCGGTCACCGGGTCGAGCAGGGCGACGGACAGCGTCGCGACCTCGCCCGGGAGCGTCCAGCGGGCCGTCTCGCACAGGGCGGCGACCGCGTCGCGCGCCGACCCCGTGGTCACCAGGCCCGTGCGCAGCGCCGTGCGCAGCTGGCCCATCGTCGCCGCCGCCTGCAGGCCGTGCCCGGTGACGTCGCCGACCACGAGCGCCAGCCGGCCCGACGGCAGGCGCAGGGCGTCGTACCAGTCGCCGCCCACGAGCCCGGACCCGGCCGCCTCGTACCGCGCCTCGATCGACCAGCCCGCCACGCGCGGCATGCTGGTGGGCAGCAGGCTGCGCTGCAGCTCGCCGGTGGCCCGCACCTCCTTGCGGCCGCGCAGGTAGAGCGCCTCGACGAGGTGGCCCCGCAGCGCGGCGGCGCTCTCCACCTGGTCGGCCGTCCACGGCGTCGTCGTGCCGTCGGGGGCGGGCGAGCGCAGCCACAGCAGCACCTGCCGCTCGGGCAGGGCGATGCCCATGACGCTGCGGACGCCGGGGGCCTTCACGGCGACCTCGGGCGCGTCCGCGACCAGGTCGTCGGTGTGCACCACCTCGTCCCCGGCGTCGGCGACGAAGTCCATGAGGGCGAGCTGCGCCTCGTCGTCCTCGGGCACCTCGCCCACGAACGTGACCCGCTCCTCGGCCCGCACGATGGCGCCGTCGGCGCTCACGAGGCGCCGCGTCCAGCCCGAGCGCGTGATGGCGATGCCCAGCGGCACGGTCTCGTCGCGCGAGTCGGCGGCGAGGTGCGCGAGCACGCGCTCCTGGCGGCGGCTCTCCGCCTGCCGCTCAGCCACGCTCTCGGCCGCCCGCTGCACCGCGCGCGTCTGGTCGACCAGGGCGTCGAGCAGCGTGCGGACGTGCCGCACGGCGGTGGGCCGCAGCTCCTCCGGCTGCGCGCGGTCGAACGCCTCGATGGCACGCCGAGCGAGGTCGCGCGCCGTCTCCACAGAGAACGGCGCGTGCCCGGGCTCGGGCGTGGCAGACAGTGTCACTTGCCCTCCTCCGGGCTCTCGCTGGCCCAGGGTATCCCGAGGCCGGTCGGTGCATGGGAACGAGCCCGACGTCGGTGTCGGGCCCCTGGCGTGGTGCTCGTCACATGCTGCTGCGGGTCCGCCTCAGCCGCGCCGCGCGGCGTCCCACACCCCCAGAAGGTACTGGATGCCCAGCGCCCGGTCGTACAGACCGTATCCCGGCCGCGGCCGGTTCGTGGTGTTCTCGTCCCACAGGTGCCGGCCGTGGTCCGGCCGCACGTAGCCCGTGTACCCCGCCTCGGCGTAGGCCCGCATGATGCCCACCGTGTCGACGTCGCCCTCGCACGCCCGGTGCGCCACCTCGGTGAAGTCGCCGCCGGGGAGGTGCTTGATGTTGCGCACGTGCGAGAAGTGGATGCGGTCCATGAACGTGCGCACCGCGTCGACGGCGTCGTGCGCCGGGTCGGCGGAGAACGAGCCGAGGCACAGCGTCAGGCCGTGGTACGGGCTGTCGTGCAGGGAGAGCACGCGCGCGAGGTCCTCCTTGGTGGACACCACGCGCGGCCAGCCGAACAGGTCGAAGGGCGGGTCGTCCGGGTGCACGCCCAGCTTGACGTCGTGCTCCTCGCAGGCGGGGATCACGGCGTCGAGGAAGTACCGGTAGTTGGCGTACATGTCCTCGTGGGTCACGCCCGCGTAGGCGGCGTCGAGTTCGCGGAAGTGCGCCAGGCGCTCCGGCTCCCAGCCCGGCAGCGTCAGGCCGCCCGCGCCGGCCTCCATCTCTGCGATGAGCGTCTCGGGCGACATCCGGTCGACCACGGCCTTCTCGTAGAACAGGGCGGTGGAGCCGTCCGGCAGAGGGTGCCACAGGTCGGTGCGCAGCCAGTCGAAGACGGGCATGAAGTTGTAGCAGACCACCTTGACCCCGGCCCGGCCGAGGCGCTCGATCGTGGTGACGTAGTTCTCGATCGCCTCGTCGCGGCTCATGCCCAGGACCGTCCTGCCGAGCTTGATCGACTCGTGGACGTTGACGGACTCGACGACCTCGGCGTCGAAGGTCCGCGTGATCCCCGCCATCCGGTGGGCGTCGGTGAGCGTGGTGATCCGGGCGACCTCGGCGTCGATCTCCGCCTGCTCCCAGACCTCGCCGGCCTGCTTGTGGTGCAGGCTCCAGACGATCGTCTCGACGCCCGGGACCTGGCGGACGTGGTCGAGGGTGACGGTGTCGTTGCCCTCGCCGTACCAGCGGAAGCCCATCTTCATCGGTAGCGCTCCTCGTGCTCGTGCTGTCGTGGCGGCGTCGTCGCCGGGGTGCTCCGGCCCCGGGGTGCTGCGGGTGCCGGGGTGCTGCGGGTGCCGGGGTGCTGCGGGTGCTGCGGGTGCGTCAGCGCAGCTCCTGGCCGCGGGCGGCCAGGGCCTCGGCGTGCTCGACGACGGCGGCCACGAGCCGCGCGTCGGTGCCGGCGCCGTCGGGCAGCAGGCCCGGCAGCGCGACGAGCGCCGCCGCCACCGCGGCGACGTCGTCGGCCCCCGCCTCCCGCACGGCTCCCGTGAGCCGTGCGGCGCCCGCCGGGTCGCCCAGGTCGACGCCGTCGCGCACGGCGCGGCGCACGAACTCGGCCCAGGCGGCGAGCCCGTGGGCGACGCCCTGCGGGACCCGGTCGCGCCCGAGGTGCCAGGCCGCCACGGCGCCCCAGCGGACGGGGATCTTCTGCGTGCCGTCGGTGGACACCTGGGTGGTGGTGTGGCCCGTCGCCGGGTTGGCGAACCGGCGCAGCAGCTCCGCGCCGTACGCGGCCAGGTCGGCGCCGGCGGGCGGCACGAGCGTCGGCTGCGCGTCCTCGAACAGGTAGGCCCGCGCGTGCGCGGCGACCCGCGGGTCGGTGACCGCCTCGGCGAGCGTCGCGTGCCCGGCCAGGCGCCCGGCGTAGGCGAGCAGCGAGTGGGTGCCGTTGAGCATGCGCAGCTTGGCGGCCTCCCACGGCGCGACGTCGTCGACGAGCTCGGCGCCGGCGCGCTCCCACGCGGGCCGCGGCCCGGCGAAGCGGTCCTCGATCACCCACTGGCTGAACGGCTCCGCGACGACGCCGGCCTCGTCGCGGGCGCCGACGGCCTCGGCGATCGCCTCGAGCGCCGCGGGCGTGGTGGCGGGCGTGATGCGGTCGACCATCGAGCTGGGGAACGTCACGGACGCGGCGAGCCAGCCCCGCAGGGCGTCGCCGGCGGTCCCGGGCAGCGCCGCGTCGACGAGCTCGGCCACGAGCCCGGCGAGCACGCGGCCGTTGTGCGCGAGGTTGTCGCAGCTGAGCACCGTGACCGGGGCGGCGCCGGCGCGGCGGCGGGCGGCCAGGCCGCGCACGAGGAGCCCGAGCGCCGTCGCGGCGGGCCGCGCGTCGAAGGGCACGCGCTGCTCGCCGGCCGCCTCCTCCGCGGCGAGCACCGTGACGTCGTGGGCCACCTGGGCGGCGTCGAGGCGGCCGTCCGGGCGGCGGCAGTAGCCCTTCTCGGTGACGGTCAGCGTGACCACGTGCGTGGTGGCGGCGGCCAGCGCCGCGAGCAGGCGCGGCGTCTCGTCGCGCGGGGAGGCCACGTCGACGACGGAGCCGACGACGCGGGCGGACGCGAGGCGCCCGCCGTCCTCGCCGGCCCCCACGGTCAGCACCGTGTAGCGCCCGCCCTGACGGCGCGCGGCCCGCGCCGCCCGCGAGGGGCGGGTCATCCCCGCGACGCCGAGGACGCCCCAGCGCAGGTCGCCCGTGGCGGCCATGGCGTCCTCCGTGGCGACGGCCTGGTGCGCCCGGTGGAACGCGCCCCAGCCGAGGTGCACGATCCCCACCTGCTCCGGCACGGCGCGCGGGCCGGCGACGTCGCCGGGCAGCGGGGTGGCGGGGCCCAGCAGGGGCAGGTCGGTCACGGTCATGGAAGGTCCCTCCGGGGGGCGTCGGCGGCGGGGCGCGCACCGGCCGGCACCGCGGGCGCCGGGGCGGTCGACTCGCGCACCGTCAGGGCGGCGGGCATGAGCACCGGCTCGGCGCCGGGCTGCCCCGCCACCTCCGCCAGCAGCTCGGCCTGGGCGGGGTCGAGCGCCTGCACGAGCATGTCGGTGGCGCGCATGCCGAGCTCGCGCAGGTCGGTGTGCACCGAGGTCAGCGGCGGGGTGGTGAGCGTGGCGACGAACGTGTCGTCGAAGCTCACCACGCTGAGGTCCTGCGGCACCCGGACGCCGAGGGCGGCGGCGCGGCGCACCAGGCCCACGGCGACCAGGTCGTTGAACGTCACGGCGGCGGTGGCGCCGGAGGCCACGACGACGCCGGCCGCCTCGTGCCCGCCGTCGGCGTCGGGCCAGAAGGGGCCGAGCGGGACGAGGTCGAGGTCGGGGAGCCGCTCGGCGACGGCGGCGAGGCCCGCGCGGCGCTGCCCGTCGGACCAGGAGCGCGCCGGGCCGCCGACGTAGGCGATGCGGCGGTGGCCGAGCGCGTGCAGGTGCTCGACCGCGAGGCGGACGCCACCGGCGCCGTCGGAGCCGACGGACAGCGTGCGGGCGGTGCGGTGGTTGACCACCACGACGGGCTTGGTGCCCAGCACGTCCCGGTCCTCCAGCACGGCGCGCGGCGAGCACAGCACGACGCCGTCCGTCTGGTGCACCGCCGAGTGCAGCAGCTCGGCCTCGAGCGCCGGGTCCTCCTCGGAGTCGACGACGAACACGCCGAGCCCGTGCGCCCGCGCCCGCTCCGCGACGCCCTTGGCGACCGCGGCGAAGTAGGGGTTGGACAGGTCGGGCACCAGCAGGCCCACGGTGCGGGTGCGGCCCGCGCGCAGCCCGCTCGCGGCGCGGTTGGGCAGGTAGCCGAGCGCGTCGGCGGCGGCCGTGACGCGGTCCCGCGTGGCGACCGCGACCTTGTCCGGGGCGGTGAGGGCGCGCGAGACCGTCGAGATCGACACCCCGGCGGCGCGCGCCACGTCGTGCACGGTGACCACAGCGGCCCCTCCCGGGCTCGGGGCCGCGTCGGTGCGGCCACGTCTGCAAACGTTCGCAGCGACTGTACCGCGCGCGACGGCCCGGCGTCTGCACCGCCGCGCGGGCGCGTGACCGCGGCGGCTCGGCGCGCTACGCTGCAAACGTTCTCAGACGACGAGGAGCACAGCGACGTGACCCCTACCCCGACCGCCCCGGCGGCCGAGCAGGCCCCCGCCACCCACACCGACCGGCCGACCGCCGGGCTCGCCGGGCGGGCGAGCCCCTGGACCCTGCACGAGGACCGCGCCCTGCCCGCGGACCCGGTGACCCGCCCGGTCGCGCGCGAGATCTACCGCGCGGTCCGGGACCTGCCGATCGTCTCGATGCACGGGCACGTGCCGGTCGAGTGGTTCGCCGACGACACCCCCTTCCCCGACCCCGCGCAGCTGCTCGTGGTGCCGGACCACTACCTGCTGCGGCTGCTGGTGTCGCAGGGCGCCACGCTGCCCGAGCTGGGCGTCGGGGCGCTCGACGGCTCCGTCCCGGCCGAGGCCGACCCGCGCGCGGTCTGGCGCCGCTTCTGCGCCGGGTGGCGCCACCTGCGCGGCACCCCCACGCGGTTCTGGCTGGAGACCGAGCTGGTGGAGATCTTCGGCGTCACGCAGCGCCCGTCGGCCGAGACCGCCGACGCGATCTACGACCAGGTCGCCGCGGCGCTCGCCGACCCCGGGTTCCGCCCCCGCGCGCTGCTCGACCGGTTCGGCATCGAGGTCATCGCCACCACCGACCCGGCGTGGTCCTCGCTCGAGCACCACCACCGCCTGCGCGCCGAGGGCCTGGGCGCGCGCGTGCTGCCGACCCTGCGGCCGGACGCGGTGCTGACCCTCGACTCCCCCACCTTCGCCGCCGACGTCGCGCGCACCGGCGCGGCCGCCGGCGTCGAGGTCACCTCGTACGCCACCTACCTCGAGGCGCTGCGCGCCCAGCGCGCGCGGTTCAAGGCGGCCGGCGGGCGGGCCACCGACCACGGCCCGTTCCTGCCGGACACCACGCCGATGGACGACGCCGACGCCGCCCGCCTGCTCGACCGGGCGCTGCGGGCGTCGTCGGGCGGGGCCGACCCCGTGACGCCGGCGGAGGCCGCGGCGTTCGGCGCGCACATGCTGTTCCAGACGGCGGCGATGGCCGCCGAGGACCACCTGGTGATGCAGATCCACCCGGGCGTGGCCCGGGGCCACGCCGCCGCCCGGACCCGGCAGTTCGGGCCGGACAAGGGCTACGACATCCCCGTGGCGGTGGAGTTCACCCGGGCGCTGCAGCCCGTCCTCGACGCGTTCGGGCACCACCCGGGGTTCCGGGCGATCGTGTTCACGATCGACGAGGACGTCTACAGCCGCGAGCTGGCCCCGCTGGCCGGCGTCTACCCCGCGCTGCGGCTCGGTGCGCCGTGGTGGTTCCTCGACTCCCCCGACGCCATGCGCCGGTTCCGCGAGGCCGCCACCGAGACCGCCGGCTTCTCCAACACCTCGGGCTTCGTCGACGACACCCGGGCCTTCTGCTCGATCCCCGCGCGCCACGACCTGGCCCGCCGCGTCGATGCCGGCTACCTCGCCCGCCTCGTGGCGGAGCACCGCCTGGACCTCGACGAGGCGGTCGAGACCGCCGCCGACCTCGCCTACCACCTGCCGCTCGCCGCGTACGCGGCGGCCTGACCCCGGGAGGACCGACGATGGCCACCCCCGCACCGACCACCGACCGCACCGTGCGCACCGCGCCCGGCCCCGCCGCCGTCCCCGTCGACCCCGCCGTCCACCCCGCGTGGCTGCCCGACGCCGCCCTCGCACCCCTCGGCCGCCGGCAGGTCGCCGTCGTCGTCCCCGACGGCGTCGCCGACGCCCTCGCCGACCCGGTCGTGCGCACCGTGCGCGCCGAGGTCACGGCCGCGACCGCCGCGCACGGCGGCGCGGCGCCGGAGCGCGCCGACGACGCGGACGTCGCGCTCGTCCTGGACCCCGGCGCCGCCGGGCGCCTCGGCGGCCCGGAGGCCTTCGAGGTCGCGCGCGCCGCCGGCCGCGTCACCGTGACCGCCGGCACCGGCGCCGGGCTGCTGCACGGGTTCTTCCACCTCGTGCGCGGCGGGGAGCCGGCGCTCGCCGGCGACGGCGACGGCGCCGTCGAGCGGCACGCGCCGGCCACCACCCTGCGGATGCTCGACCACTGGGACAACGTGGCCGTGCACCCGGCGATGGGGCAGGTGGAGCGCGGCTACGCCGGCGGCTCGATCTTCTACGCCGACGGCGAGGTGCGCGCCGACCTGACCCGCGTCGCGCAGTACGCCCGGCTGCTGGCGGCCGCGGGCGTCAACCGGGTGGCGATCAACAACGTCAACGTGCACGCCCGCGAGGCGCGGCTGCTCACCGACGACCTGCCCGAGGTGGCGCGCATCGCCGCCGCGTTCCGGCCCTACGGCATCCGCACCCACCTGTCCGTGAGCTGGGCGTCGCCGGTCGTGCTCGGCGGGCTGACGACGTCGGACCCGCTGGACGAGGACGTGCGCGCGTGGTGGCGCGCGGCCGCCGCGCGCGTGTGGGACGCGATCGAGGACTTCGGCGGCTTCGTGGTCAAGGCCGACTCCGAGGGCCAGCCCGGCCCGTTCGCCTACGGCCGCAGCCACGCCGACGGCGCGAACATGCTCGCCGAGGCGGTGGCCCCGCACGGCGGCCTGGTCCACTGGCGGGCGTTCGTCTACAACCACACCCAGGACTGGCGCGACCGCGGCACGGACCGCGCCCGGGCTGCGTACGACCACTTCGTGCCGCACGACGGCGAGTTCGCCGACAACGTGGTCGTGCAGGTCAAGCACGGGCCGATCGACTTCCAGGTGCGCGAGCCGGTGTCCCCGACGTTCGCCGCGATGCCGCGCACGCGCCTGGCCCTGGAGCTGCAGGTCACTCAGGAGTACACCGGCCAGCAGCGGCACGCGGTGTATCTGGGCCGGCCGTGGAGCCAGGTGCTCGGCTTCCGGTTCTGGGGCGACGGCTCGCCCACCGTGGCCGACGTCGTCGCCGGGCGCGGGCCCGGCGCGGACGGCGGTACCGGTGACGGCGGTGCCGGTGGTGGCGCCGGCCGGGAGGGCGGCGTCGCCGCGGTGTCCAACGTCGGCGACGACCGGTTCTGGACCGGGCACCCCCTGGCGCAGGCCAACCTCTACGCGTTCGGGCGCCTGGCGTGGGACCCCGCGCTGGACCCGGCGGACCTGCTCGACGAGTGGGCCGGGCTGACCTTCCCGGGCGCGGACCGGCGGGTGCGCGAGGCGCTGCACGCGATCCTCGACGAGTCGTGGGAGACGTACGAGATGTACACGGCGCCGCTCGGCGTCGGGTTCATGGTGCGGCCCCACCACCACTACGGCCCGGACGTCGACGGCTACGAGTACACCCCGTGGGGCACGTACCACTTCGCCGACCGGGACGGCATCGGCGTCGACCGCACCCGCGCCACCGGCACCGGCTACACCGGCCAGTACCCGGCACCGTGGCGGGACGTCTACGAAGATCTGGAGACCTGCCCCGACGAGCTGCTGCTGTTCTTCCACCACGTGCCGTACACGCACGTGCTGCGCAGCGGCAGCACGGTGGCCCAGCACGTCTACGACACGCGGTTCGCGGGCCTCGAGCGGGTGCTGCGCACGGTGGAGGCCTGGCAGGCGGTCGCCGACCTCGTGGACCCCGACGTCGCCGAGCGGGTCACCGAGCGCCTCGCCGAGCAGGTGCGGTCGGCCACCGAGTGGCGCGACGTCCTGAACACCTACTTCTGGCGCAAGTCCGGGATCCCGGACGCCAAGGGGCGCGAGATCTACTGACCGGCGGCACGGCCCGGTCGCGCCGACGGCTAGGGAAACGGGACGAAACTCGTCGAGTTTCGTCCCGTTTCCCTAGCCGTCGGCCGGTGTCAGAGGGCCGCGTCAGTCCTCGCGCAGCACGACGACGTCGGTCGGCTCGAGGTGCAGGGTCTCCCCCGCCGCGACGCGCCGGCCCGTGAGCAGGTCGACGCCGGCCGCGTGCGCCGGCACGTCGACCGCGTCGAGGCGGTGGTTGAGCACGAACGCCGTCCGCTCGACGCCGCCGTCGGCGCCCGGCCGCTCGCGCACCGCCAGCTCGACGTCGTCGTACGCGGCGTACGGGCCCACGAGCCCGTGCCGGCCGAGCAGGTGCCGCACCACCCACGCCAGCCCGGTGTCGTCGAGCCCGGTCGCGACGTACCAGGCCTCGCCGCCGTCGCCGCCGTGGGGGCGGTGCCGCGTCACCGCGGGGGTGCCGGCGTAGAACTCGGCCCCGTAGGTGCCGACCACCTCGGCGCCCTGCGGCACCACCACCTCGAACACGAGCTCCGCGTCGGAAACGACGGGGTCCGGGTCGACCTGCTCGCTGCCGCCCGCGCCACCGGCGTCCGGCACGCGCAGCGTCACGGGGTTGACCACGCCGGGCGCGGCGGAGTCGGTCTCCTCGACCCGCAGGCCGAGCAGCGGCGCGAGCGGACCCGGCACGTCGGCGAGGAAGGCGTTGTCGTCCTCGTCGACGCGGCCGGACCAGAAGGAGGCCAGCACCGAGCCGCCGCGAGCGACGACATCCTCGAGCCGCGCGGCGACGTCACCCTTGACCACGTGCAGCGCGGGCGCGACGACCACGTCGTAGCGCGACAGGTCGGCCGTCACCGGCACCACGTCGACCTGGGCGCCGGCCTGCCACAGCGCGCGGTAGTAGCCGAGCACCACGGCCGGGTACTTCACGTGCCGGTTGAAGCCATCGGTGATCTCGGCGGCCCACCAGGAGTCCCAGTCGAACAGCAGCGCCACGCGCGCCGGCGTGCGCGCCCCGAGCACGGCGCCGCCGAGCGCGCCGAGCTCCGCCCCGAGCGTGGCGACCTCGCGGAACGCGCGGGTGTCGGTGCGCCCGGCGTGGTCGAGCACCGCACCGTGGTACTTCTCGCAGGCGCCCTTCGACTGGCGCATCTGGAAGTACAGGACGGCGTCGGCGCCGTGCGCCACGGCCTGCCACGACCACAGCCGCAGCACGCCGGGCCGCTTGACCGGGTTGACGTCCCGGCTGGCGGTGATGGTGGGCGTCTGCTCCATGACCCAGAACGGCTGGCCGTCCTTGAGCCCGCGCATGAGGTCGTGCGCCAGCGCCATGCGGGCGTGCTCGCGGGGCCCGGGCGGGTAGTTGTCCCAGCTCGCGAAGTCGAGGTCGGCCGCCCAGCGGTGGTAGTCGATCGGGCGGAACAGGCCCATGAAGTTGGTCGTCACCGGCGTCGCGGGGTCGTGCCGGCGGATGGCCGCCTTCTCGTCGCGGTAGTTCGCGAGCATCGCTTCGGACATGAACCGCAGGTAGTCCAGGGTGATGCCCTGGAAGGCGGTGTGGTCGGGCCCGCGCCAGTGCTCGCTCAGCGCGTTCGGCGGCACGACCTGCTCCCAGTCGGTGAACAGGTGCGACCAGAACGTGGCGTTCCAGGCGTCGTTGAGCCGCTCCAGCGTGCCGTACCGCGCGCGCAGCCAGTCGCGGAACCCCGCGGCGCACAGGTTGCAGTAGCAGGCGCCGCCGTACTCGTTGCCCACGTGCCAGGCCACGAGGCCGGGGGTGCCGGCGTAGCGCTCGGCGATCCGCTCGGCCAGAGCCACCGACAGCCGCCGGAACGCCGGCGAGCTCGGGCAGTGGTTGTGCCGCTGGCCGTACACGTGCCGGCGGCCCTCGAAGTCGGTCCGGCACACCTCGGGGTACCGGTGCGCCAGCCACGGCGGCATCGCGCCGGTGGCCGTGGCCAGCACGACCTGCTTCCCGCCGTCGACCGCGCGCTGCACGATCGCGTCGAGCCGGTCGAAGTCGTACGTCTCCTCGTCCGGCTGCAGGTACGACCACGCGAAGACGCCGAGCGTCACCGTGTCGATCGCGGCCTTGCCGAAGGCCGCGTAGTCGGCCTCCCACACGTCGCGCGGCCACTGCTCGGGGTTGTAGTCGCCGCCGTAGAGGATCTTCGAGGTCACGGGGACGCCGGGGCTGAGCATGGTTCTCCTGTCGCGAGGGGTGACGGGTCGGGGTCCTACGGGTCCTACGGGTCCTGCGGGTCCGGGGCGCCCGGGCCGGCGGCGCCCTCGACGGTGAAGCGGGCGGTGACGTCCTCGACCATCTGCTGGGCGGTGGTGCGCCAGAAGGCCACGAGGACGACGGCGAAGAGCCACAGCACCGCCTCGCTGGTCAGCCACACCACCCCGACGGCGACCACGACCAGCGCCAGCAGGCCCACGGTGAGGCGCGGCCGGGCCAGGTAGTAGGCCGCCAGCCGCGCCGTGTCACGGGTGCGGAACCCGAAGAACGCCGCGAGCGTCAGGGCGTTGAGCGCCCACAGCAGCACCAGCACGCCGACGACGAGCAGCACGGCCGCGTAGGCGCCGGGCAGGCCGGCGGGCCCCACGTTCGCGATGCCGCCCGCGACGACGCCGAGCGCCACGCAGGCGGGGGTCCACACGCGCAGCGCGTCAGCCCAGTCGAGGCCGTAGCCGCGCAGGAACGCGCGCGCCGGCGCGAGGCCCTCGGCGCGGGTGCGGTCGCGCAGCGCGAAGAGCGCCGCCGCGAGCGCCGGCCCCGCGGGCACCAGGCACAGCGGCACGAGCAGCGCGTTGCCGGCGGAGCGGCCCAGCAGCATCAGCAGCACGACCGAGGGCAGCGTGGCCAGGCACAGCAGCACGCCGACGACCAGGTGCCAGTAGACGAACGCGGCCGCCCGGCCGAGCACGCCGTCGCCCAGCTCGCGTGCGGTGCCGGCCCGCGGCGCGTCAGCCATGGGCCCTCCTCAGGATCGGGGCGGCGTCGGCCCACGCCGGGGTCTCGTCGGCCACGAGCTCGCCCTCCCTGAGCGTGACGGCGCGCCGGCCGGGCGTCAGCCGCAGCGCGGCGCGCCCGTCGACGACGGCGGCGGGATCGGTCACGGCGGCGGCTCCTCGGGTGCGGCGGGTGCGGGTCGGTCGCCCGGAGCGGCGGGCGGCGGGTCTGCGGCTCGGGGCGGACGCGCGACCGGGCCGGGCGCGCGGAGCGCGCCCGGCCCGGGGGGTCACTCCGTGACGCCGGCGGCCTGGTTGACCAGCTCGACGTACCGGTCCATCCCGGCGCCCTCGAGCTCGGCCACGTAGGCGTCCCACTCGGAGATCGGGCGGTCACCGAGGATGAACTGCGCGGTGGCCGTCATGACGATGTCCTCGAGGTTGGTCTGCAGCAGGGACGACTCCTCGCGCTGCATCTCGTCCATCGCGACGCCCGGGCCCTGCTCGGCGACCTCCTTCTCGTTCATCCCGGCGTGGAAGTCGATGACCTCCTGGCGCAGGGTGGACTGCACGAGGTCGGTGGTGGAGCCGTGCGCCAGCGAGAACACGCCGTTGTAGTAGCCGAAGTCGGTGTTGAGCAGCTTCGGGGCGCCCGGGTTCAGCGAGCCCCAGTCGACGTCGTCGGCGAGGGTGCGGGTACCGGAGGCGTCCTTGGTGTAGGTCTCGCCCTCGACGCCCCACTTGGCGAACTCGAGGCCCTCGTCGCTGTAGTACAGCCAGTCGACGAACTGCAGCAGGGCCACGAAGTCGTCGCGCTCGGCGGCCTTGGCCGACAGCGCGACGCCGGACTCGAACTGGCCGCCGGTCGTGGCGTCCATGATGTTCCCGGCCGGGCCCGCGGGCACCACGATCTGGCGGATCTCGGCGTCCTTGTTCCCCGCCTCCTCGAAGCCCGTGCGGTAGCGCACGATCTCCTGGTCGTTGACGCCGAGCGCCGCCACCTTGCCGGTGGTGAGCTTGGCGATCGCGGGGTCGTCCTCCTGCGTCAGGCCCTCGGGGTCGAGCAGGCCCTTGTCCACGAGGTCGTGGAAGTAGGTGAGGAGCTCCTTGTAGCCCTCCGAGGCACCGGTGTACTCGTACTCGCTGCCGGTCCACGTGACGCCGTCGCCGTAGCCCCAGCCGGCCTCGGTGCCGAAGTTGCCGGCCGCAGCCTGCAGCGTGGCCTCCATGGGGCCGTTGATGCTCCAGCGCTCCGTGTAGGGGTACTCCAGCTCCGGGTGGCGCTCCTTGATGACCTCGAGCTGCTCGGTGAACTCGTCCCAGGTCTTCGGGTCCTCGAGCCCGGCCTCCTCCCACCAGTCGGCGCGGATGGCGATGGAGTACGAGGGCTTGGGCTGCTCGAGCAGGCCGGGCAGCACGTAGAACTTGCCGTCGGCGCTGCGCGTGCGGTCGAGCTCCTCCTGCAGCCCCCACTTCTCGACCTTGTCCATGAAGTGGGGCAGGTAGTCGAGGTAGTCGGACACGGGCAGCAGCGCGCCGCCGGAGGTGAGCGTCTCGACGTCCGCCACGTACGTGGAGGGGATGATGTCCGCCGCCTCGCCCGAGCTGATGAGCAGCGAGCGCTTCTGCTGCCAGTCCGCCAGCGGCACCGACTGGAACTCGAAGGAGACGTTGCGGTCCTCCTCGAGGTGCTTGAAGACCGACCAGTCCGCCTGGAACGGGTAGTTCGGGTGGTCGCGGTACATCAGCCCGAACGTCAGCGGCTCGGTCGCCTTGAACGACGTGCCGACGTCGTAGTCCTCCATCGCGCCCGTCGACTTGCCGGACAGGTCGGCCGCGGGCTCCGCGCCGTCCTCACCCCCTCCCGACGAGCATGCCGCGAGCGTGGCGACCAGCGCGGCGGCGGCGGTCGCCGCGACGGCCTTCGATCGGGTGATCCTCATGGTTTCCTCCGGTGGACGACGGCGTTCGGGACGGGCGGGCGTCGGCGTCGACGCCCGCGGCGGTGAGAGGGATGGGACGAGCGGTGGGACGAGCGGGGCGGCCGCGGGTCAGCCCTTGACGGAGCCGAGCATCACGCCGGACACGAAGTACTTCTGGATGAACGGGTACAGACACACGATCGGCAGCACCGTGAGCAGCATCGTCACGGACTTCACGTTGGCACCGATCTGCACGGACTCGGCGCTCAGCGCCTCGCCGGTCCCCGTCGCGCCGGCGATGATGTTCCGCAGGAACACGGTCACCGGGTACAGGTCCGGGTTGTCCATGTAGAGGAACGCCGGGAACCAGGAGTTCCAGAACGCGACCGCGTAGAAGAGCACCATCGTGGCGATGACGGCCTTGCTCAGCGGCAGCACGATCCGGAAGAAGATCCCGTAGGTGGACAGGCCGTCGATCGCGGCGGCCTCCTCCAGCTCCGTGGGGAAGTTCTCGAAGAACGACTTCATCACCAGCAGGTTGAACACGCTGATCGCCTGCGGCAGCACGATCGACCAGATGGTGTTCTTCATCCCGAGCTCGCTGACGAGGATGTAGTTCGGGATGAGGCCGCCGGAGAAGAACATCGTGAAGACGGCGATGCCGATCAGCGCGGCGCGGCCTTTGAGGTGCCGCTTCGACAGCACGTAGGCGAACGTCGTCGTCAGCGCCATGGCGATGGCCGTGGCCACCGCGGTGTAGACGACGGTGTTGCGGTAGTTGACCCAGAACATGTCCTGGGAGACCACCGAGTTGAACGTCGTGAGGTTAAACCCGACCGGCCAGGCGATGACGTCGCCGGCGCGGATGGCGGCCTCCGAGCTGAA
The DNA here is from genome assembly GCF_046535855.1 of Puerhibacterium sp. TATVAM-FAB25. NCBI lineage: Bacteria > Bacillati > Actinomycetota > Actinomycetes > Micrococcales > Promicromonosporaceae > Puerhibacterium > Puerhibacterium sp. TATVAM-FAB25. The sequence continues at coordinate 71,002 of NZ_JAXUAK010000010.1, forward strand.
CGCGCGGGCGGCCAGGTTGAGGAACGGGTACAGGGTCAGCAGGCCCACCAGGGTCAGCGCGACCGTGTTGAGCACGGTGAAGACCCGGTAGCCGGTGGTCTCCTTGACGCGCGTGGTGCTGCCGCGCACCGCCGCGAGGTCGGGGGTGGCGTCGACGGGGTCGAGGACTTCGTTCACCACAGGGAGCTCCCGGTGATCCGGCGCGAGATCGCGTTGGCGGCAAAGACGAGGACGAGGCCGATGAGCGCCTCGAAGAGGCCGATCGCGGTGGCGTAGCTCAGCTGTCCGGACGTCAGGCCGACGCGGTAGACGTACGTGGACAGCACGTCCGCGGTGGGGTAGGTCAGCGGGTTGTAGAGGAGGAAGACCTTCTCGAAACCGACCGCCATGAACTGCCCGACGTTGAGGATGAGCAGCACCATCATGGTCGGGCGGATGCCCGGCAGCGTGATGTGCCAGGTCTGCTTCCAGCGGTTCGCGCCGTCGATCCGGGACGCCTCGTAGAGCTGCTCGTCGATCGTCGTGAGCGCCGCGAGGTAGAGGATGGTGCCCCACCCGACGGTCTGCCAGACCTCCGAGGAGACGTAGATCGTGCGGAACCACTCGGCCCGCTGCATGAACGAGACCGGGTCGCCGCCGAGGGCCTCGACGATCTTGTTGACGGTGCCGTCGAGCGAGGTGAGCTCGAAGACGAAGCCGGCCACGATGACCACGGACATGAAGTGCGGCAGGTAGCTGACCGTCTGCACGGCCTTCTTGAACCAGCGCACCCGCACCTCGTTGAGCATGAGGGCCAGGACGACCGGCAGCGGGAACACCACGACGAGCGTCAGCGCGCCGATGATCGCCGTGTTGGCGAACGTGTCCCAGAACTTCGGGTCCTGGATGAACCGCTCGACGTAGTAGAGGCCGACCCACTCCTCGCCGAAGATCGAGCCGCCCGGCTGGAAGCGGCGGAACGCGATGACGGCGCCCGCCATCGGCACGTACTTGAAGATCAGGAAGAACAGCAGCGGGAGCACCGCGAGGCTGTACAGCCGCCAGTCCTTGCGCAGCGCGCGCGCCCAGCCCTCGCGCCGCCCGGGCCGCGGCCGCAGGGGCGCGTCGTCGGCGGTCTCCCCCAGCGCGACGGGAGGCGCAGCGGTCCTCAGTGACATCGTCGTCCTCTCGAGCGACGACGCCGGGCAGGGACCCCACGTCGTCGTGTGTTCCGAAAGTTTCGGCCTCTGTGCCGATTGCTACCAGGACCGTAGGGGCCCCAGATCGAGGGGTCAACCGTCAATGCGAACGTTTTCGGTCACGAAATAGTCACGGTCTTCGGGGCCTCGACCCACGGTCGGAGCGTCGTGCGGTCGGTGCTCGCGCCGCGGCAGCGCGCGGAGTACCGTCGACGCATCGAAAGTTGCGGCGCCTCCCGAGGCGCCACGACACCCCGCCGACCCTCGGACAGCAACGATGACGTCGCAGACCACCGCGGAGATCGCCGCCGAGCCCCCCGCCCCCGCGGGCACGCCGCCCGCGTCGCCGGAGCGCTCCGGACCGGGCGTCCCGACGATCGCCGCGATCGCCCGCGAGCTCGGCGTCTCGGTACCCACCGTCTCCAAGGTGCTCAACGGCCGGGCCGACGTCGCGCCCGCCACCCGCGCGCGCGTCGAGGAGGCCCTGCGGCGGCACCGCTACCGGCGCCGGCCGTCCCGCCGGCCCGCGGGCACCGGCCTGGTGGACCTCGCGTTCCACGAGCTCGGGTCGATGTGGTCCATGGAGATCATCCGCGGGGTCGAGGCCGCCGCCGCCCGGCGCGGCACGAGCGTGATCCTCTCGGACCTGTCCGGCTCGCACCGCCCGCCGCGCACGTGGCTGGAGACGACGCTCGCCCGGCCGCCGCTCGGCGTGCTGCTCGTGGCGGCGCAGCTCGACCCGGCGCAGCAGCACCGGCTCGTGAGCCGGTCGATCCCCGTCGTCGTGATCGACACCGACGGCGAGCCGCCCGCCGACGTGCCGACCGTCGGCTCCGACAACTGGGCCGGCGGCCTGGCCGCCGCCCGGCACCTGCTCCAGCTCGGGCACCGGCGGGTCGCCGCCATCAGCGGCCCGTCCGACATGCTGTGCTCGCGCGCCCGCATGGACGGGTTCCGCAGCGCCCACGCCGAGGCCGGCGTGCCGCTCGACCCGGCGCTCGTCCGCGAGGGCGACTTCACGCAGGAAGGCGGCTACGCGCAGGCGCTCGACCTGCTGCGGGGCCCGGACCGCCCCACCGCCGTCTTCGCCGGCTCGGACCTGCAGGCGCTCGGCGTGGTGCGCGCCGCCCGCGAGCTGGGCCTGGGTGTGCCCGAGGACCTCTCGGTGGTCGGCTACGACGACCTGCCGATCGTCGAGTGGACCGCCCCGCGCCTGACCACGGTGCGGCAGCCGCTGGCCGACATGGGCGCGCTGGCCACGTCGATGCTGCTCGACCTCGTGGACGGCCGGACCCCGGCGACCCTGCGCGTCAACCTCGCCACCGAGCTCGTGCTCCGGGAGTCGACGGCCCCGCCCGGGGCGTGACGCGCGGCGCGGGCCGCGACGCCGGGCGCGGGACCGCGCGGCAGGCCACGATGGGCACCATGACCACACGGAGCCCCCAGTCGATCCTGTTCATCGGCGGCAGCGGCGTCATCAGCCACGCGAGCGTCGCGCGCGCCGTCGCGCTCGGCCACCGCGTCACCCTGCTCAACCGCGGCCGCTCGAGCCAGCGGCCGCTGCCCGACGGCGTCGAGACGCTCGTCGCCGACGCCACCGACCACGACGCCGTCGACGCCGCCCTGGCCGGGCGGGAGTTCGACGTCGTGGCGCAGTTCCGCGCCTTCACGCCCGACCACGTCGCGCGCGACGTCCAGCGCTTCTCCGGCCGCACCGGGCAGTACGTGTTCATCAGCTCCGCCTCGGCGTACCAGACGCCGCCGGCCCGGGTGCCCGTCACCGAGTCGACGCCGCTGGTCAACCCGTTCTGGCAGTACTCGCGCGACAAGATCGCCTGCGAGGACGTGCTGGTGCGGGCCGCGCGCGAGAACGGCTTCCCGATGACCGTCGTGCGGCCGTCGCACACCTACGACCGCACGCTGATCCCCACCACCGGCGGGTGGACCGACGTGGCGCGGCTGCGCGCCGGGCGGCCCGTCGTCGTGCACGGCGACGGCACGACGCAGTGGACGCTGACGCACACGGAGGACTTCGCCGTCGGGTTCGTCGGCCTGCTCGGCCACCCGCTGGCCGTCGGCGACAGCTTCCACATCACCGGGTCGCACGCGCCCACGTGGGACCAGGTCTACCGCTGGCTCGCCGCGGCGGCCGGCGTCGACGAGCCCGAGCTGGTGCACGTGGCCAGCGAGACGATCGCGCGCGTGCTGCCCGACGTCGGGCCGGGGCTGCTGGGCGACAAGGCCCACTCGATGACCTTCGACACCTCGAAGCTCGAGGCGCTGGTGCCGGAGTTCCGCACCACGGTCACCTACGCCGAGGGCGCCGTCGAGCAGATGGCCTGGTACGACGCGCACCCCGAGGCGCAGGTCGTCGACGCCGACCTCGACGCCGGCTTCGACAAGCTCGTGGAGCACGCCCGCGCGCTGTGACCGCCGGGCCCCGTGCTGAGCGCCGTGCTGAGCGCCGCCCGTCCGGACGGGCGGTGCGCAGCACGTAGCCTGCCGGTATGACTTCCCCCGCTCCCCTGGTGCTCCTGGACCTCGACGGCACGCTGACCGACTCGGCGCCCGGCATCACGGCGTCGGTGGCGCACGCCTACACCTCGCTGGGCCTGCCGGTGCCCGACGCCGCGACGCTGCGCTCGTTCGTCGGCCCGCCGATCACCGACTCGTTCCCGCGCCACGGCGTGCCGGCCGAGCGGGTGCAGGAGGCGATCGCCGCGTACCGGGCGCGCTTCGCCGAGTCGGGCATGTGGGAGAACAGCGTGTTCGACGGCGTCCCGGAGGCGCTGCGCGAGCTGCGCGCGGCCGGGTGCGTCCTGGCGGTGGCCACGTCGAAGCCCGAGGTCTTCGCCAGGCCGATCACCGAGCGGTTCGGCCTCGCGGCGCTGGTCGACGGCGTCTTCGGCGCGCCGCTCGACGAGTCGTCCACCAAGGCCGACGTCATCGCCGCGGCGCTGGCCACGCTGGGGCGCACGGCCGGCGACGCGCCCATGGTGATGGTCGGCGACCGCGAGCACGACGTGCACGGCGCCGCCGCGCACGGGATCGACTGCCTGGGCGTGTCGTGGGGGTACGCCGGGCCGGGCGAGCTCGCGGCGGCGGGCGCCGTCGCCGTCGTCGACGACGTCGCCAAGCTCGCCGACGCGGTGCGCGCGCAGCTGGCCCTCCCCGCCCGTTGACGAGATAGAGACCTCTTCCGCCGAGATAGAGAGCCTCCTCTCTATCTCGCGGGCCGCCCTCTCTATCTCGGCGCCGGACCTCTCTATCTCGGCGGGGACGGCGAAGGGCCCCGGTCTCCGTGCGGAGACCGGGGCCCTTCGCGTGCGGTCGCGGACCGGGATCAGCCGGCCTGGGCGCTCAGCCCGCCGGTCGGCGGGAGGTCGCTGCCCGTCGTGCGCGGCACGTCGGGCGCCGCGGCGGCACCGACGGCGACCGGCTCGACCGGGTGGTCGGCCTTGGCCTCGCCGTGGAAGGTGAACTCCCCGAGGATGCCCTCGCCCTGGCCGTCGACGACCACGACCTCGCCCGGCTTGAGCTCGCCGAACAGGATCTTCTCGGACAGGACGTCCTCGATCTCCCGCTGGATCGCCCGCTTGAGCGGACGGGCGCCGAGCACCGGGTCGTAGCCCTTCTCGGCCAGCAGCACCTTGGCGGCGCCGGTGAGCTCGAGGCCCATGTCCTTGTCGCGCAGGCGGCGGTCCAGCTTGGCGATCTCCAGGTCGACGATCTGCACGATCTCGTCCTGGGTGAGCTGCGGGAACACCACCACGTCGTCGACGCGGTTGAGGAACTCGGGCCGGAAGTGCTGCTTGAGCTCCTCGTTCACCTTGGCCTTCATGCGCGAGTACGACGTGGTGGTGTCGCCGCTCGCGTTGAAGCCCGTGGGCACGCCCTTGGCGATGTCCCGGGTGCCGAGGTTCGTGGTCATGATGATCACGGTGTTCTTGAAGTCGACCACCCGGCCCTGCGAGTCGGTGAGTCGGCCGTCCTCGAGCACCTGCAGCAGGGTGTTGAAGATGTCCGCGTGGGCCTTCTCCACCTCGTCGAACAGGACCACGGAGAACGGCTTGCGGCGCACCTTCTCGGTGAGCTGGCCGCCCTCGTCGTAGCCGACGTACCCGGGCGGGGAGCCGAACAGCCGCGAGACCGTGTGCTTCTCCGAGAACTCCGACATGTCGAGCTGGATCAGCGCGTCCTCGTCCCCGAAGAGGAACTCGGCGAGCGCCTTGGCCAGCTCGGTCTTGCCGACGCCCGTGGGGCCGGCGAAGATGAACGACCCGCCGGGGCGCTTCGGGTCCTTGAGGCCGGCCCGCGTGCGGCGGATGGCCTGCGACAGCGCCTTGATCGCGGCCTCCTGGCCGACGACGCGCTTGTGCAGCTCCTGCTCCATGTGCAGCAGGCGGCTGGACTCCTCCTCGGTCAGCTTGACGACCGGGATGCCCGTGGACATGGCCAGCACCTCGGCGACGAGCTCCTCGTCCACCGTGGCGACGGTGTCGAGGTCGCCCGACTTCCAGGCCTTCTCCCGGTCGGCGCGCTTGCCGGTGAGCTGCTTCTCCTTGTCGCGCAGCCCGGCGGCCTTCTCGAAGTCCTGCTCGTCGATCGCGGACTCCTTCTCTCGGCGCGCCTCGGCGATCTCCTCGTCCAGGACCTTGAGCTCCGGCGGCGCCGTCATGCGGCGGATGCGCAGGCGCGCGCCGGCCTCGTCGATCAGGTCGATCGCCTTGTCCGGCAGGTACCGGTCGTTGATGTACCGGTCGGCGAGCGTCGCGGCGGAGACCAGCGCGCCGTCCGTGATGGACACGCGGTGGTGCGCCTCGTACTTGTCGCGCAGGCCCTTGAGGATCTCGATGGCGTGCTGCAGCGACGGCTCGGCCACCTGGATCGGCTGGAAGCGGCGCTCCAGGGCCGGGTCCTTCTCGACGTACTTGCGGTACTCGTCGAGCGTGGTGGCACCGATGGTCTGCAGCTCGCCGCGGGCCAGCATCGGCTTGAGGATGCTGGCGGCGTCGATCGCGCCCTCGGCGGCGCCCGCCCCGACGAGGGTGTGGATCTCGTCGATGAACAGGATGATGTCGCCGCGGGTGCGGATCTCCTTGAGGACCTTCTTCAGGCGCTCCTCGAAGTCACCGCGGTAGCGCGAGCCGGCCACCAGGGCGCCCAGGTCCAGCGTGTACAGCTGCTTGTCCTTGAGCGTCTCCGGCACGTCGCCGCGGACGATGTCCTGGGCGAGGCCCTCGACGACCGCCGTCTTGCCGACGCCCGGCTCGCCGATCAGCACCGGGTTGTTCTTCGTGCGGCGGGACAGGACCTGCATGACGCGCTCGATCTCCGTCGAGCGGCCGATGACCGGGTCCAGCTTGCCCTCGCGCGCGGCCTGCGTCAGGTTGCGGCCGAACTGGTCCAGGACGGCCGAGCCGGACGGCTGGCCCTCCTGCGGACCGCCGGCGGACACGGGCTCCTTGCCCTGGTAGCCGCTCAGCAGCTGGATGACCTGCTGACGCACCTTGTTGAGGTCGGCGCCCATCTTGGTGAGCACCTGCGCGGCCACGCCCTCGCCCTCACGGATGAGGCCGAGGAGGATGTGCTCCGTGCCGATGTAGTTGTGGCCGAGCTGCAGCGCCTCGCGCAGCGACAGCTCCAGCACCTTCTTGGCACGCGGCGTGAACGGGATGTGCCCGCTCGGGGCCTGCTGGCCCTCGCCGATGATCTCGGTGACCTGCGTGCGCACGCCGTCGAGCGAGATGCCCAGCGACTCCAGCGCCTTGGCGGCCACGCCCTCGCCCTCGTGGATGAGGCCGAGGAGGATGTGCTCCGTGCCGATGTAGTTGTGGTTGAGCATCCTCGCCTCTTCCTGGGCGAGGACGACGACCCGACGGGCTCGGTCCGTGAAACGTTCGAACATGTGCTGCTCCCTCACGAGCGGCGTACCTGCACCCCGCCGGGTTCCCGTGGCCTCTCGGTGGCCACACGGCGACGACAGCCTGACCGCTACGACTCTATGCGTTGCCAACCAGCGGGGTGGCCGACTTCTGCCCGTGTTCGCCAGGGGCGTGACGGCGCGTCTGTTTGCCGGGTCCGGCGGGTGCGGGCAGGCTCGTGGCATGCCCGGTTCGACGCGCGGGCAGGACGGCCGGAAGGGGGAGGTCCCATGGCGAAGGACGACGGCCCGCAGCACCGGTCGTGGGAACAGCTCGTCGCGCGCTTCGCGCGGTCCTCGGGCGTGGTCGGCGAGGTGGACGACCCGCTCACCTGGGGGCTGGACCTCGAGGAGGAGACGGTCACCGGTACCGACCACCGGGACGACCCGACGGCGGAGCGGTTCCTGCGGGCCTACCGCACGTTCGCCGGCGAGTCGCTCGAGGTGGAGACGTTGCACGAGCCGTGCCCGCCGGAACTGGTGGACGACGTCGTGCGCGCCGCGTGCAGCGGGGCGCTCGCCGCGCCCCTGCACGCCGACCTGCGCGCCCCGGTCGAGCCGCCCGCCGGCGCGCCGCGGGGCACAGGACCGGGCACAGGACCGGGCACGGAGCCAGGCACGGAGCCGGACGACGCCGGCGACGCGGCGGACTTCGCCGAGGACTACGCCGACTACCGCAGCGCGATGCGCGCGATCGTCGAGGCGGTGGACGAGGTGCCGCTCGAGGAGGGCACGTTCGTCGTCGACGGCTCGCTCGCGCCGTGCACGCGGGTGGCGGTGCGCGACGTCGTCGCCGTCTACGTGCCCGTGGCCGACCGGGCGCTGGTGGTGACGGGGCCGGCCGACCTGGTCGACCGCGTCGACGTCGTGACGCGCCCCGTCCGGACGCTGCTGTCGGGCGACAGCGGGCGGGGCGAGAGCGAGCGGGGCGACGCAGGCCACGGCCCGGCCTGACACGGCGGCCTGACAGGGTGGCCTGACACAGCGGCCTGACACGGCGGCCTGACGGCACGATCGACAGCGCGGCCTGGCGCCGACGCCGGAGACCCGGCCCCGGGGGCGCGCACGGCGGACGTCGGGCGGGGAGATGCGCCCGTCCCTATGCTGCGAGGGATACGGACGGCGTGCCCGGCCGCGGCGAGGCGCCGGGCGACGAAGGGACGTGGTTCCGATGCGCGGCGTCGTGGTGGGAGCGAGCGGCTCGGCGGAGGCGGACGAGGCCCTCGACTGGGCCCTGCGCGAAGCGGGCTGGCGGGGCCTGTCGCTCGTGGCCGTGCACGTCTGGCCGGGCCGGCGCGGCGTGCCCCAGGCCGAGTACGACCAGGATGTCGAGCAGCGCCGCCGGCAGGTGCTGGAGATGATCGACAGGGCCCGCGCACGCACGGGCCGCGACGTCGAGGTCACCGTCGAGCTGGCCGAGGGCGCCGCGACCGACGCCCTCCTGGAGGCCGCGGCCGACGCCCAGATGCTGGTGCTCGGCCGGCGGCAGCGCGGGCGGATCGGCCGGCTGGTGCTCGGCTCGGTGTCGTCCGAGGTGGTCGAGCGGGCCAAGGTGCCCGTGACGGTGGTCCGCAAGGACGTGCCGCGCCCGCCGGAGGAGAGGACGGCGTTCCCCGACCGGCCGGGCCGCATCGTCGTCGGCGTCGACACGTCGCACGCGAGCGCCGCCGCGCTGTGCCACGGCCTCGAGGTGGCCGGGACGGTCGGCACCGTGCTCGAGGCCGTGTTCGCCTGGCAGATCACCACGCTGGCGCCGCTGCCCGGGTCGTGGGGGTACGCGCCGCCGATCGACGAGTACGAGAAGTTCGCCGCCGCGCGCCTCGACGAGGTGGTCGACCGGGCGCAGGCGAAGACCGGCGTGAGCCTGCCGGCCGACCACCTGGTCCGCACCGTCGTGCACGCTCCGGCGGCCAAGGCGCTGGTCGAGAGGTCCGCGACGGCGGGCCGCGTCGTGGTGGGCGCCCGCGGGATGGGCGGCTTCGACCGCCTCCTGCTGGGCTCCACGAGCCGGCAGGTGCTGGAGTACGCCGCGTGCCCGGTCACGGTGGTCCGCTGACGGACCGCCGCGACCGGGCACGGGCAGGGCACGAGGCCGGCAGGGCCGGCCGGGGGGCTCAGCGTCCGCTGACGACCGGGTCCGCCGACGCGACGGGCACGTCGTCGCGCGCCGGGCCGCCGGAGCCGCCGGCCCCGTCCGGGCCGCCGGCGCCCGGCAGGGCGTGGCGGCGGTCGTCGCGCATGATCAGCGCGGCCGCCACGGTGACCGCGACGATGACCACGGTCATGATCAGATAGGTGTTGCCGAAGCCGATGGCGTCGTAGGCGAAGCCGAACACCGCCGAGAACACGACGATGCCCACCTGCTTGGCCATGTTGAAGCCGATCATGTAGGCCGTCGCGGAGATGCGGACGTCGAACATCCGGGTGATGTACTTCATCACCGAGATGAGCATGAACGGCATCTCGACGGCGGCGAGCAGGCGCCACAGGATCAGCATGCTGGTGTCGGTGAACAGGGCCGAACCCAGCACGCGCACGACGAGGATCGCCCCGAAGATCATCAGGCCGTTCTTCGCGCCGATCCGGTTGATGATGAACGGCGTCACCACCATGATCAGCGCCTCGGCGAGGATCTGGACGAACACGATCCGCGAGAACAGCACCTGCGGGTCGATGTCGCCGGTGACGAAGCGGGCGAAGTAGTTCGGGAACTGCTGGTCGAAGACGTCGTAGAGGGCCGCGGTGCCGAACATCAGCACCATGAAGCCGACGAACGACCGGTTCGTCAGCAGCTGCTTCACCGTCGCCATGCTGACGCGCGACCGTGCCTCCTCGGTCGCCTCCTCGGTCGCCTCCTCGGTCGCCTCCTCGGTCGCCTCCGTCGCGCCGGCGCCGTCCGCCTGCGCCGTCCTAGGCGTGCGTGCGACGAGCAGCAGCACGCCGAGCACGACCGCCGAGAAGGAGCCGGCCCACCAGACGTTGTCCGGGTCGGAGGCCCAGATGAAGCCGCCGACCAGGGAGGCCAGGGCGCCGGCGACCGAGCCGAACAGGCGCACGTGGCCGTACTCGAAGCCGAGGGCGCGCGAGCTGCGCTCGTTGAACGCCTCGACGATGCCGACGCCGGCGTTGAGCGACAGCGACAGGAAGATGCCGCCGACGACGGCGCCGAGGTACTCGTTGGCCTGCGCGACCGGGACGAACACGAAGGCGAAGAAGGGGCCGGTGAGCGCGCCCATCAGCACGACGAAGGCGAACAGGTGCTTGCGCAGCCCGAGGCGGTCCTGGATGTAGCCGTAGAACGGCTGCAGGCAGAACGCGGTGAGGGCCATGACGGAGCTGACGAGGCCGCGGGCGCCCGAGCCCATGCCCGCCTCGGTCTCCAGCCAGCGCGGCAGGAAGGTGAAGGCCAGCTGCCAGATCGCGAAGTAGAAGAAGAACAGGCCGCCGTAGTTCCAGAAGGAGCCCGTGGACAGCGACGCCCGGGTGCTCGGCGCGGTGGCGGGCGTGGTGGCGGGAGCAGCGTCGCTCATCAGAACCGTCCAGACGGGTCGAGCACCTCGGTCGAGGTGGGGGTGGGTCGGGTGTTCGCCAGGGGGGTGCCCCACACCGGGCGGCCGTCGGCGTCGAACGGCAGGACCTGCGCGCAGGCGTGGCGGTTGGGGTCGTACAGCGGGTCGCCGGTGATCTCGGTGTAGGTGCGCGAGTGGAAGACGAGGACGACGTCCCCGTCCGGCGACTCGGTGAACGAGTTGTGCCCGGGACCGTACTGGCCGGCGGCCGGGTCGCTGACGAAGACCGGCTCGGTGCTCTTCGACCACGACGCCGGGTCCAGCAGGTCCGCGTCGGCGTCGGCGGTCAGCAGGCCCATGGCGTACTCGATGCCCGTGGCCGAGCCGGAGTAGGTCAGGTAGAGCCGGCCGTCGCGCTGCAGCACGGACGGGCCCTCGTTGACCCAGAAGCCCTGGGTCTCCCAGTCGTACTCCGGCCGGGTGAGCAGCACGGCGGGCGTGGCCAGCGTCCACGGGTTCGCCGTCCGGGCGATGTAGAGGTTGGAGTGCCCCTTGACCGCCGCGTCCTGCTGCGCCCACACGAGATACTGCACGCCGTCGCGCACGAAGCTGGTGGCGTCGAGCGCGAAGGACTCCCAGCCGGTGTCGACCTGGCCGCGCTCGACCCAGGTGCCGGTCAGCGGGTCGGCGTCGGCGCACTCCAGGACGAAGACGCGGTGGTTGAACGTGTCGTCCGAGCCGGGGACGTCGGCGGTGACGGCGTCGTCGGGCGCGGCGGCGAAGTACACGTACCACCTGCCGTCGACCCGGTGGAGCTCCGGGGCCCAGATCAGGTGGGACTGCGGTCCGGACTCGTGGCGGCGCCAGATGGTCACCTCCTGCGCCGCCTGGAGGTCCTCGAGCCGCTCGGCGCGCCGCAGGACGATGCGGTCGTAGAGCGGGTACGAGCCCGTGAAGTAGTACTGCCCGTCGTGGCGCAGCACGCACGGGTCGGCGCGCTGGAGCACGATCGGGTTGGCACCGATCTGGTCCGTCATCGGTCATCTTCCCCTCGTCGGGAGGCCCCACCACGGCGTGGAAGGCGAGGCACGATGTTGTGCAACGGCTCCAAGGTAAACGATGTAAACGGCGGGACGGCGCCACGCGAGCCCAGATGTGAGCGTTCACACAGCGCCGTGTCAGGACGAGCGCCGGCACGGTGCCGGCACGTGCCGGCACGGTGCCGGCACGGTGCCGGCACGGTGCCGGCACGGTGCCGCCGTCGACGGCACACTGGGCGCATGCCCGCAGCCCCGCCCCCAGCCGGATCCCCCGCCGGCTCTCCCGCCGGGTCCCCCGCCGGTCTGGTCCTCACGCCCGGCGCCGGCGCCGGCCGCGACCACCACACCCTCGTGGCGGTCGAGGCGGCCGTCGCTCCCCTGCCGACCGAGCGTCTCGACTTCCCGTACCGGACCGCCGGCAAGCGGGTGCCGGACCGGCCGCCCGTCGCGATCGCCCACCTCGAGCGGGAGGCCGCACGGTTCGCCGCGGCGCTCGGCGTGGGCACCGAGCGCCTGGTGCTCGGCGGCCGGTCCTACGGCGGCCGCATGTGCTCGATGGCGGTGGCGCAGGGCCTGCCCGCGGCCGGGCTCGTGCTCCTCAGCTACCCGCTGCACCCGCCGGGCAGGCCGGAGCGGCTGCGGGTCGAGCACCTCGGCGACCTGCGGGTGCCGGTGCTCCTCGTGTCCGGCGACCGGGACCCGTTCGGCACCCCCGAGGAGCTCGCCGAGCACACCGCCGTGATCCCCGGGCCGGTCACGCGGGTGACGCTGCCCGGCGCCCACGACGTGCGGGGCCGGGACGCCGAGGTCGCCGACGTCGTCGCCGGCTGGCTGCGCGACCTCGGCCCGGCAACGGCGGCGCCCGCGCCCCGTGCCGGGGCTCAGCGGCCGCCGGCGGGCCGGTCGGGGTAGTCGGCCGGCTTCTTGCCGAGCTCGACGGCGATCTCGTGGCGCGCGGCGAGCACGTGCGGGCGCTCCTCGTCGCGCTGGCGCAGGGCGTCGGCCTGCTGCTCGGGCGCCAGGTGGTCCCAGTACAGGATGCCGTCGAGGTGCTGCGACTCGTGGATGAAGCAGCGGGCCAGGAAGCCGACCGCCTCGAGCTGCACCGGCGCCCCGTGCTGGTCCACGCCCCGCACGGTCGCCACGCTCGGCCGCGCGAGCGGCTCGTAGGCGCCCGGCACCGACAGGCAGCCCTCGTCCTCGGTCTCCAGGTCGGACTCGAGGTCCATCTCCAGGACCGGGTTGACCACGTGGCCCACGTGCCGGTCGCCACGCTCGTCCGTGAGGTCGTAGACGAACACGCGCAGCCCGACGCCGACCTGCGGCGCCGCGAGGCCGACGCCCTCGGCCACCTCCATCGTGGCGAACATGTCGTCGACCAGGCGGGCCAGCTCCGGCGTCGAGAGCTCGGTGACCTCGCGCGCCGGCGTGTGCAGCACCGGCTCCCCGATCTCGGTGATGCGCAGCACGCGCCCGCGCCGGGCCTCCGGCGCCTGCGCGGGGTACGGGTCGACGGGCTCGCCCAGCAGGTACGTGACGGGCCGACGACGACCGAAGCTCCACCCCATGCGGCCGAGCCTACCGGCGGCGAACGGGCCGGCTCCCTGGTGGGCTGGGGCCGACGGCGCACGTGCGGACCCGGCGAGACCCTCAGGAGGCGGCGTGGCGACGACGAGAACCCCGGCGCCCGAGCGGCCGGGCGCGCAGGAGTGGGTGCCGGAGCACGCCGACGTGCCCGCCCTGGCCCGGGCGGCGCACGCGTGCCGCGGCTGCGAGCTGTGGGCACCCGCCACGCAGATGGTGTTCTCCGACGGCCCCGCCGACGCGCCGCTGGTGCTCGTCGGCGAGCAGCCCGGCGACAAGGAGGACCAGGAGGGCGAGCCGTTCGTCGGCCCCGCGGGCCGGGTGCTGCGCGACGCCCTGGCCGCCGCCGGGGTCGGGCCGGACGCCGCCTACGTCACCAACGCCGTCAAGCACTTCCGCTTCGAGGAACGCGGCCGGCGGCGCATCCACAGGACGCCCGACGTCGCGCACGTCCGCGCCTGCCTCCCCTGGCTGCAGGCGGAGCTCGCGGTGGTGCGACCGCGCGTCGTCGTGGCGCTCGGCGCGACCGCCGCCCGCGCGGTGCTGGGCCGGGCGGTGCAGGTGACGAGGCTGCGCGGGCAGGTGCTCGACGACGGCCCGGACCTCGGCACGGGACCGGCCGCCGTCGTCGTCACCACGCACCCCTCGGCGCTGCTGCGCCTGCGCGGGAAGGGCGGCTGGGACGAGGCGTTCGAGGCCCTCGTGGCCGACCTCGCCACCGCGGCCGGCGCCGCCGGGCTAGCCCGGACCTGACCACCGAAGGCGTCGGGGGCGGGCTAGCCCTGTCGAGGTGCGGAACCGGGCGGGGCAGGGGAGGCTGGAACAAGCCTGCCCGGAGGAGTACTTCGCAGTGACGCAGACCGCTGACAGCACCGACGCCGTCGTCCTGCTCTCCGACGCGGGATCCCCGGTCGGGACGGCGCCGCGCGCCACCGTGCACGACACCGACACCCCGCTCCACCTGGCCTTCTCGTGCTACCTGCACGACGACCGCGGCCGCGTCCTGGTGACCCGCCGGGCGCTGGCCAAGCGGACCTGGCCCGGGGTGTGGACCAACTCCTTCTGCGGGCACCCGCGGCCGGGCGAGGCGGTCGAGGACGCCGTGCACCGGTACGCCGAGCACGAGCTGGGGACGCGCGTCACCGGGCTGACGTGCCTGCTGCCCCGGTTCCGCTACCGCGCCGTCGACCCGGGCGGCGTCGTGGAGAACGAGCTGTGCCCGGTGTACGCCGCACGGCTCGACGGCGAGGTCCGGCCGAACCCGGACGAGCTCATGGACCACCGCTGGGTGGAGGCCACCGACCTCGTGCGCGCGGTCGCGGTCGCCCCCTGGGCGCTCAGCCCGTGGATGGTCGAGCAGGTGGCCGAGCTCGTCGGGCTCGGCCACGAGGACGAGAGCAGCAGCGGAGCGGGTCGGGCGTGGCCCTTCGCGGGGACGAGGACACGATGACGGACGTGATGCACGGGACGCCCGTGCCGCCCGTGACGCACGAGGCCGAGGAGCAGTCGGAGGAGGCCCTGGCGCGCGCGCTCGCGACGGGGCGCACGCCCGACGGGACCGCGGACCACGAGGCGCTCTGGGACGCGCTCGACGACGCCGCCGCCGGCGGCAAGCGCGTGCGCCCCCACCTGCTGACGACCGTCTACGGGGCGCTCGGCGGCACGGAGCCGCACATCGCGGCGGAGGTCGCGGCCGGCGTCGAGCTGCTGCACACGGCGCTGATCACGCACGACGACGTCGTCGACGGCGACACCGTCCGGCGCGGCCGGACGAACGTGGTGGGCACGTTCGCCGCCCGTGCGCGGGCCGGCGGGGCCGACCCGCGGCGCGCGGCGCGGTACGGCGACACCGCGGGGATCCTCGTCGGGGACCTGGCCCTCGCGGGCGCGGTGCGGACCGTGGCCCTGTGCGGCGCTGAGCCCGCCGTCGTCTACCGGCTGCTGGAGACGCTGGACCGCGCGCTGTGCGTCACCGTGGCCGGCGAGCTGACGGACGCCCGGCTCGCCCTCGGCGGACGGCACGACGTCGCCGAGTCGCTGCGCACGGCGGAGCACAAGACGGCGGTCTACTCGTTCCAGCTCCCGCTCGAGCTCGCCGCGATCCTGGCCGAGGCGCCGGAGGGCGTGGTCGACGCGCTGGCCCGGTACGGCGCGCACGTCGGGCTGGCCTACCAGCTGCGCGACGACCTCGACGAGCTCTACGCGGACCACGGCGGCACGGGCAAGGACCCCGCCTCCGACCTGCGCGGAGGCAAGTGGACCCCGCTCGTGGCCTACGCGCGCTCCACCCCCGCCTGGTCCGAGATCGCGCCCCTGATGGGCGACCCGACCGTCGGCGACGGCGCGCTGCAGCACGTGCGCGACGTGCTGGTGACGTGCGGGGCGCGCCAGTACGTCGAGGACCTCGTCGCCGACCTCGTGCGCGAGGGGCGCGAGGCGGTGGCGCACCTGCCCGTGGCCCCGGTCCTCGCGGAGTGGGCCGACACCGTGGCGGCCGACACGAGGCGGGCCGCATGACGCTCGTGGCCCCGCGCGCGGGGCGCCCGGCCGCGACGACGTACGACCGCGTGGCCAGCGCCAGCGCCGCGGCCGTCATCCGCGGGTACTCGACGTCGTTCGGCTGGGCGTGCCGCCTGCTGGCCGAGCCCGTGCGCACCCACGTGCGCAACGTCTACGCCCTGGTGCGGGTGGCCGACGAGATCGTCGACGAGCCGGACGGCGGGTGGGCCGACGGCGACCGCGGCGCGGCGCTCGACGCCCTCGAGGCCGAGACGTACGCCGCCCTGCGCACCGGCCGCAGCGCCAACCTCGTGGTGCACGCGTTCGCCGTCACGGCCCGCCGGTCCGGCATCGACCGCGCGCTCGTCGAGCCGTTCTTCCGGTCCATGCGCGCCGACCTCAGCGTGACGACGCACGACCCGCAGAGCTACCGGGACTACGTGCACGGGTCGGCGGAGGTCGTGGGCCTCATGTGCCTGCGCGTCTTCGTCGACGGCGACGACGCCGCCTACGAGCGGCTGGCGCCGGCCGCCGCCCGGCTCGGCGCGGCGTTCCAGAAGCTCAACTTCCTGCGCGACGTCGCCGAGGACCACGGGGTGCGCGGCCGGTCCTACCTGCCCGGCGTCGACTGCTCGGCGCTCACCGACGCCGACCGCGACGACGTCCTCGACGACATCGACGACGACCTCGCCGTCGCCGCCGCGGCCCTGCCCGGCCTGCCGGCGTCCAGCCGCGTGGCCGTGGCCGCGGCGCACGGCCTGTTCGCCGAGCTCGCCCGCCGGCTGCGCGCCACGCCGGCCGAGGTGATCTGCCGCGAGCGCGTGCGGGTCCCCGACCGGGTCAAGGCGACGGTGCTGGCGCGCGTGCTGGTCACGGGCGGGCGCGGGTGAGCGCCGCGCGGTCCGCCGTCGTCGTCGGCGGCGGCGTCGCCGGCCTGGCCACGGCCGCCCTGCTGGCCCGCGACGGGTGGAGCGTGGACCTGCTGGAGCGGTCCGACGCCGTGGGCGGGCGCGCCGGCACGTGGGAGTCGGGCGGGTTCCGCTTCGACACCGGGCCGTCGTGGCTGCTCATGCCGGAGGTGTTCGAACGGTTCTTCGCCGAGGCGGGCACGGCGCTGGCCGAGCGGCTCGACCTGGCCACGCTGGACCCCGCCTACCGGGTGCTCTTCGAGGAGGGCGAGCCGCTGGAGGTCGTGGCGGACCGAGCGGCCAACCTCGCGACGTTCGAGGCGGCCGAGGCCGGCGCCGGTGCGCGGCTGGACCGGTACCTGCGCTCGGCGCGCAGCACGTACGACATCGCGCTGCGGCGGTTCCTGTACACGAGCTTCGACGCGCCGGGGCAGCTGCTGCACCCCGACGTCGCGCTGCGCGGGCACCGCCTCGCCCCCCTGCTGCTGCGGTCGCTGGAGTCCTTCGTCGCGCGGCGGTTCCGCGAGCCGCGGCTGCGGCAGGTGCTCGGCTACCCGGCCGTGTTCCTGGGCACCTCCCCGGACCGGGCGCCGAGCATGTACCACCTGATGAGCGCCCTCGACCTCGAGGGCGGCGTCCGCTACCCCCGCGGCGGCTTCGGCCGCCTCGTGGGCGCGCTGGCCGACGTCGCCCGGGAGGCCGGCGTGCGGCTGCGCACCGGGTGGGAGGCCACCGCGGTCACCACGCGCCCGGCCGACGACGGCGACGGCGCCCGCGCCGGGCGGGCCGGCCGGCGCGCCGCGGTCACGGGCGTGCGCTGCACCGATCCCACGGGCACCGAGCACCACCTGCCCGCCACGCTGGTGGTCGGCGCCGCGGACCTGCACCACGTGGAGACGCAGCTGCTGCCCGAGGCGCTGCAGACCTACCCCGAGCGGTGGTGGCGCCACCGCGACCCCGGCCCCGGCGGCGTGCTGGCGATGCTGGGCGTGCGCGGCCGGGTGCCGGAGCTGGCGCACCACACGCTGCTGTTCACCCGCGACTGGCGGCGCAACTTCGCCGACATCGCCGCGGGTGTCGTGCCCGAGCCGGCCTCGGCCTACGTGTGCGCGCCGTCCCGCACGGACCCCACCGTGGCGCCGCCCGGGCACGAGAACCTCTTCGTGCTGGTCCCGGTGCCCGCCGACCCGGGCCTCGGGCGCGGCGGCGTCGCCGGCCGGGGCGACCCCGCCGTCGAGCGGGTGGCGGACGCCGCGATCGACCAGATCGCGCGGTGGGCCGGGGTGCCGGACCTCGCGGACCGCGTGGTGGTGCGCCGCACCGTGGGGCCGGGCGACTTCGCCGCCGACCTGCACGCCTGGCGCGGCGGCATGCTCGGGCCCGGGCACACGCTGCGGCAGAGCGCGTTCCTGCGCGCCGGGAACGCGTCGCGGAAGGTGGCCGGCCTGTACTACGCGGGCTCCGGGACCATCCCCGGCGTCGGCCTGCCGATGTGCCTCATCAGCGCGGAGATCCTGCGCGACCGGGTCCGCCGGGACCTCGGCGCCGGCGGTGCCGGCGCGGCGGGCGGTGCCGCACGGGGCCGGGCCGGCGGCCGGGTCCGCCGGCCGCGCGCCCGGGTGGGGGCGCCGTGACGGCCCTGCTGTACCTCGGCGCGCTCGTGGTGTCCCTCGTGTGCATGGCGCTGCTCGACCACCGCTTCCGTCTGGTGCTGTGGGCGGACGCGCGGCGCGGCGTGACGGTGCTCGCGGTGGGCGTCGCGTTCTTCCTGGTGTGGGACGTGGCGGCGATCGGCGCCGGGTTCTACGAGCGGGGCGGCAGCGCCGCGATGACCGGGATCATGCTCGCGCCCGAGCTGCCGCTCGAGGAGCTCTTCTTCATCACCTTCCTGTGCTACCTCACGCTGGTCGCGCACGGGCTGGCCCGGCGGGCGCTCGCGGCGCGCGCGCCGGAGCGGGCGACGGGGCGGGCGACGGGGCGGGGGCGGCGATGACGTACCTCGGGCTCGCGCTCGGCTTCGTCGCCGTCTCGGCCGCCGTCGCCCTCGTCGCGGCCGCGGTGCGGCGCCCCGGCCGGGCCTGGTGGGCGGCCACCGCGGCCGTCGCGGCGGTGCTGCTCGTGCTGACCGCCGTCTTCGACAGCCTCATGATCGCCGCAGACCTGTTCCGCTACGACGAGAACGCGCTCGCCGGGGTCCGGGTCTGGCTCACCCCCGTCGAGGACCTCGCCTGGCCGCTGGCCGCCGTCCTGCTGCTGCCCGCGCTGTGGGAGCTGCTGGCTCCCCGGGACGCGCCGCGCGAGCCTCAGCCCGACGACAGCCTGCACGACGACACCCGGCACGACGAAACCCGGCAGGACGAGACTCGGCACGACGAGACTCGGCACGACGAGAGGACCCCACGATGACCGCGGCCGCGGCCCCGGCCACCTCGGCGGTGCGCCAGCTGGTCGGTGCGTCGCGTCCGGTGAGCTGGGTCAACACCGCCTACCCGTTCGCCGCCGCCTACCTCATGGCGGGCGGCGGGCTCGACGTCACCCTCGTGCTGGGCACGCTGTACTTCCTGGTGCCGTACAACCTGCTGATGTACGGGCTCAACGACGTCTTCGACTACGAGTCGGACCTGCGCAACCCGCGCAAGGGCGGGATCGAGGGCGTGGTGCTCTCGCGCCGCTGGCACCGCCTCACGGTCGTGGCCGCCGTCGCGACGAACCTGCCGTTCCTCGTCTACCTCGTGGCCGTCGGCACCGCGGCGTCGGCTGCGGTCCTGGCGGTGAGCGTCTTCGCCGTCGTCGCCTACTCCGCGCCGGGCCTGCGGTTCAAGGAGCGGCCGCTGCTGGACTCGGCCACCTCGAGCACCCACTTCGTCAGCCCGGCGGTCCTCGGCCTGGTGCTGGCCGGCGGCGAGCCGTCCCGGGCGGCGCTCGCGGCGCTGGCCGGGTTCTTCCTGTGGGGCATGGCGTCGCAGGCGTTCGGCGCGGTGCAGGACGTCGAGGCCGACCGCGCCGCCGGCATCGCCTCGGTGGCCACGTGGCTGGGCGCGGCGCGGACCGTGCGCCTGGCGATGGGGCTGTACGCGGCCGGCGGCGTCGTGGCGGCCCTGGCCGGCTGGCCGGGCGGGCTCGCCGGCCTGCTGGTGCTGCCGTACCTGGTGAGCATCGCGCCCTACCGGTCGCTGACGGACGCCGAGTGCGAGCGCGCCCACGCCGGGTGGCAGCGGTTCCTGTGGCTCAACTTCGTCACCGGGTTCCTCGTGACGCAGCTGCTCATCTGGGTCGCGCTGCGGTGAGCCCCGCCGCCCTGCCCACGGTCAGCGTCGTGATCCCCGTGCTCGACGACGCCCCCGCGCTGCGCCGGTGCCTGCGCGCCCTGGCCGCGCAGACCGTCCCCCCGGCGGAGGTGATCGTCGTCGACAACGGCTCGCGCGACGACACGGCCGACGTCGCCCGCGCCCACGGCGCCCGCGTCGTCGCCGAGCCCCGGCCGGGCATCCCGGCCGCCGCGGCCACGGGGTACGACGCCGCGACGGGCGACGTCGTCGGGCGCCTGGACGCCGACTCCGTGCCGGGCCCGCGCTGGGTGGAGGACGTCGCCGCCGCGCTCACCGTGCCCGGCGTGGTCGCGGTGACCGGCACCGGGCGGTTCGCCGAGCACGGCCGGCTGGGCGGCGCGACGGCCGGCGCCTATCTCGGCGCCTACTACGGCCTGTGCTTCCTGGCGCTCGCGCACCTGCCGGTGTGGGGCTCGAGCATGGCGGTGCGCCGGACGGCGTGGCTGGCCGTGCGCGACCGCGTGCACCGCCACGACCCCGAGCTGCACGACGACCTCGACCTCGCGTTCCCGCTGACCCCGCTGGGGCGCGTGCGCCTCGACCGGTCGCTGCGGGTCGACGTCTCGGCCCGGTCGCTGCGCGGCGCCGCCCAGCTGCGCCGGCGCTTCCGCCGCGCCTTCCGCACGCTGGCCGTGAACTGGCGCGACGCGCCGCCCTGGGAGCGCTGGTCGGCGCGCCTCGCCCCCGGGCAGCGGGCAGGCTAGGCGGATGCGTCTCTGGTCCTTGCACCCGCGGTACCTCGACCGGCAGGGGCTCACGGCGTGCTGGCGCGAGGCCCTCCTCGCCCAGGCCGTGCTGCTCGACCGCACCAAGGGGTACCGCAACCACCCCCAGCTCGTGCGGTTCCGCCGCCAGCCCGACCCCGTCGCGGCGGTCGGCGCGTACCTCGTGGCCGTGGCCGCCGAGGCCACGGAGCGCGGCTACCGGTACGACCTCGCCAAGGTGGAGCGCCCGGGCCCGGTCCGGCCGATCCCGGTGACGGCGGGCCAGGTGGCGCACGAGTGGCAGCACCTCACCGCGAAGCTGGCGGCCCGCTCGCCCGACCGCGCGGCGCTGCTGGAGGGCATCGTCTCCCCCGAGGTGCACCCGGTGTTCGAGCTCGTCCCGGGCGACGTCGAGGAGTGGGAGCGGGCCACGGACGGCCGGCCGCGCGAGTGACCCGGCGCCCGGTGGCCGGCGTCGCCGCCGCCCTCGTCGTCGTGGCCGGCCTCGGCGCGCGGGCCGCGCTGCCCCCGGCGCTCGGCGGGCCGGCCGGGGACGCGCTCTACGCGACGCTGGTCGTGGTCCTGGTGGTGCTCCTGCGGCCGCGGACCGCCCCGGCCGTCGCCGCCGCCGTCGGCCTGGCCCTCTGCGTCGCCGTCGAGCTGTTCCAGCTGACCGGGGTGCCGGCGACGCTGGCCGACCGGTGGCCGCTCGCCCGCCTGGTGCTCGGCACCACGTTCGGTGCGCCGGACCTGCTGCGGTACGCCGCCGGCGCCGCGGCCGGCTGGGTGCTGTGCGCGGGCCTGCGGGCGGCCGGACGCCGGCGCGCGCCGTCGTCCGGGACGAGGCTCCGGCCGGCGCGGGACCGGCAGACCTGACCTCGGCTGCTAGCGTGACCGGCCTGACGTTCTGTCAGGTCCTTCCTTCCTCGGGACTCCCCCGGAGGCACCATGAGCGCCACGTCCGTCGCCACCCCGTCCCTGTCGGTCCGGCTGCGCGAGGGCACCCGCGCCGAGCACCAGGCCGCCGAGTCGGAGGGCTTCGTGGGACGGCTGCTCTCCGGCCGCCTCGACGTGGCCGCCTACGCCGACCTCGCCGCCCAGCAGCTCGAGATCTACCGGGCCCTGGAGGAGGCGAGCGCACTCGTGCGGCTCGACCCGCGCGGCGCCGGCCTGGTGTTCGCCGAGCTCGAGCGCGTCCCGGCCATCGAGCGCGACCTGGTGCACCTCCACGGCGCCGGCTGGCGCGACGCGGTCCGGGTCCTGCCGGCGACCCGCGTCTACGCCGCCCGCCTGCGGGACGTCGGCGCCGGGCTGCCGGAGTACGCCGCCCACGCCTACACCCGCTACCTCGGTGACCTGTCCGGGGGCCAGGTCATCAAGCGCATGATGCAGCGTCACTACGGCATGGGCGCCGAGGGCCTGGCCTTCTACGACTTCCCCGAGATCCCCAGGGCCAAGCCGTTCAAGGACCTCTACCGCGAGCGCCTCGACGCGCTGGCCCTGGACCCGGCGGAGACCGACCGCGCCGTCGCCGAGGCGCAGGAGGCGTTCCGCCTCAACCGCGCGGTGTTCGCCGAGCTCGGCGCCGCCCACCCCTGAGCCACCTCGCCGCGGGTGACCGATCCGCTGTGGGTACAGGACACGCCGGGCGATCCGCGGATCACCCGGCGTGTCCTGTACCCACAGCGGGGGGCACGCGGTGGGAGGGTCAGCGGCGCACGGCGTCGATCTTGAGCATCTTGGCGATCACCGAGTCGAGCTCGGCGTCGTCGAAGATCTGCTTCCAGTCCTCCTTGATGATCTTCTCGCGGCCGTAGCCCATCGCGATGTGGCAGGCGTCCGAGAAGGGGTTGGAGCCGCGCAGGCCGTTGGTCAGCGCGATCCAGGTGTGGCCCCAGAGCATGGCGCGCGCGGCCTCGCGCGGCACGCCGACCGTGTTCACGGTCTCCTCGAGCGCCTCGTGGAGGAAGTCGCCGATCATGCAGGCGATGGTCTCGACCAGGGTCGGCTCGAGCACGGCGAGCTGCTTGACGGTGACCCAGTGGACCTGGATGACCGGGGCGTACATCGTCGAGATGACGCCCTCGGCGATCGCGCGGACCTCGTCGGAGCCCTCCTCCAGGGCCGCGACGACCTCCTGCGGGGCGGCGATGCCGCCGAACGTGTCGTCCCACTCCTCCTTGGTGGTGCGCTCGAGGAACACCGACGGGTGGCACGGGTGCGCCACGGCGTAGTGGATGTCCTCGCGCTGGGCGAGCAGGCCGGCGTAGGCGGCGGCCGGGTCGAGGGTGAGCACGATCGCGCCCGGCTTCATGACCGGCACGACGTCCCCGGAGACGGCGCCCAGGACGACGTCCGGCACCGCGAGGATGACGACGTCGGCCTGGCGGGCGGCCTCCAGCGTGTCGGTCACGGTGCGGCCGAGACCCTCGATGCGCTCGCGGCCGGCGGGCGACGCCTCGGCGTAGAGCGTCGTGTAGTCCTCGCTCTTGGCGAAGTTGTTCGAGACGCGGGTGCCCATCTTGCCGCCGGCGCCGATCACGGCGACGGTCAGCTGGCCGGTCTGGGCGGGGAGGGTGTCGGTCATGACCTGCTCCTGAGGTACTCGAGGGTGAGGGTGGTCCACTCCTGCTCGGTGCGGACCGTGGTCTCGGCGTCGGTCTCGCCCGCCGCGGCGTCCTGCCACGGCAGCCAGAACTCGATCACCTGGTTGATGCCGCGCTCGGCGGGGCGCAGCACCTGGCGGATCCCGGCGTAGTCCAGCCGGCCCGTGCCGGTGGGGACGCCGGTGTAGTGGAACCCGACCCACCCGCCGGTGCGGGTGAAGTCGAAGTCCTTGACGTGCCAGCTCCTCGTCCACGGCGCGCAGCGGGCCACGACGTCGTCGGGGTGCTCGAGGTTGGCCACGGTGTTGGCCGGGTCCAGGCAGACGCCCAGCGCCGGCGAGCCGATCTCGGCCACGAGGTCCACGAGCTCGGCCGAGGAGACCTGTTCGTAGGTCTCCAGCGCGAGGGTGACGCCGGCGGCCTCGTACGCCGGCAGCGCCGCGCGCAGCCGGCGGCGCGTCTCGGCGGCGTCCGGGCGGTCGTCGCCGCTGGTCCACATGGAGCGCACCAGCGTGGCGCCGAGCTCCCGCGCGACGTGCAGGTACCGCTCCAGGTGCTCCTCGCGGGTGCCGCGGGTGCCGACCTCGAGCGTGATCCCCAGCCCGTCGGCCAGCGCCCGGACCTCGCGCAGCCGCTCGTCCGGGGCGGTGTCGAGGGGCGCGTGGTCGCAGACCTGGAACAGCCGCACGCCCTGGGCGGCGGCGTCCCGCAGGACGTCGTCGAGCGTCATCGGCGCCGGCACGCGGTCGGACATGCGCCAGAGGTAGGCGTAGGTGCTCAGGCCGATCTCGCTCGTGGCACCGCCGGCCGTCGTGCCGCTCATGCCGCCACCCCCTCGAGGGCGAGCGCCTCGTCGAGGATCACGGCGACGGCGGCCGGGTCGTGCGCGAACCGGCCGAGGAACAGCCCGCGGATGCGGCCCGCGCCGCGGGTCAGCAGGCCGGGGCCGGCGCTGCCGCCGTAGACGACCCGGCTGCCGCCCAGCTCGGGCCGCGCGTCCAGCCACGCCCGCAGCCCGTCGAGGACGCCGACGATGTGCGCGTCGGGCGCCGGGGCCGGGGCGCCGATCGCCCAGACCGGCTCGTAGGCCACGAGCACCGGGCCCACGGTGCCGGCCGATGCGGCCGCCCCCAGCGCGGACTCCAGCTGTCCGGTTACGGCGGCGAGCGCGGTCGACGCGCCCTGCTCCCCCGCGTCACCGGCCGGGGCGGTCTCCTCCCCGACGCACAGCAGCGGCGTCAGGCCGTTGCGCAGGGCGGCGTGCACCTTGTCGGCCACGACCCGGTCGTCCTCGCCGAACAGGCGGCGGCGCTCGGCGTGCCCGACCTCGACGAGGTCGCAGCCGACCTCGCGCAGCTCGCGGCCGGACACCTCGCCGGTGTACGCGCCCTCGTCGGCCCAGGCGAGGTCCTGCGCACCGAGGTGCACCCGGGTGCCGGCCAGCGCCTCGCGCACCGGCACCAGGGCCGGGAACGTGGGGACGACGAACAGGTCGACCAGGCCGCCGGTGACGGCCGGGTGGGTGCGGGCGACGTCGGCGACCGCGCGCGCCCACTCGAGGGTGCGCGCGTGACCGAAGTACATCTTCAGCGACACGCCCACGGTCAGCGGCGGCGCCCCCGCGCCGCCGTCGCCCGGGGAGGTCGGGATCTCGGGGCTCAGCACGACGCCGGTCCCCCGACGGCGGCCGGCTCCGGGGTCGCGCCACGCCCGGCCTCGTAGTCCGCGAGCACCTGCACCTTGGCGGCCGACGCGCCGGCCGGGTCGAACCGGTAGGTCAGCCACTCGCGCACCAGGCGCCGCGCCAGCTCGAGGCCGACGACCCGCTGGCCCAGGCACAGCACCTGCGCGTCGTTCGACAGGACCGAGCGCTCGACGGAGAACGAGTCGTGCGCGGTGACGGCGCGGATGCCGGGCACCTTGTTGGCGCTGATCGCGACGCCCAGGCCGGTGCCGCACACCAGGAGCGCGCGGTCGGCCTCGCCGCGGGCCACCAGCTCGGCCGCGGCGATCGCCACGGACGGGTAGGGGGTGTGCGACGCGGCATCGACGCCGACGTCGGCCACCAGGACGACGCCGTCGTCGGCGAGCAGGTCGGCCTTGAGGGCCTCCTTGTAGTCGAGGCCGGCGTCGTCCGAGCCGACGACGATCCGCAGCTTCTCGGTCCGGGTGTCGGTCATGGTGCTCCTCCTGGGTGGTGCGTCGGTCGCGGTGCGGCGGGATGCGGCGCGGGCGTCAGGCGGGGACGGCGAGCGTGGCCAGCACCGCGGCGGCGACGAGGGCGAACGACACCGCACCGGCGTCGGGGGTGCCGACGGCGTGCTCGGCGTGCGTGCGGGCGCGGCCCATCCGCGGCAGCAGGTCCGCCGTGGCGTCGGCGGCCTCGCGGGCCGCCGCGGTGGCGGTGGCCCACGCGGCGGCCAGATCGTCGCCGGCCTCGACGCGGGCGGTGAGCGTGGCGTCGAACGGCACGAGGGCGTCGACCATGGTCTTGTCGCCCACGGTGGCGCCGAACGCGAGGATCGCCTCGGCGGCGGCGTGCACGCCGCGGGCGACGGTCACGGCCGCGGGCCGCTCCTCGTCCCCGACGGCGCGCCCGAGCGCTGTCAGCGCGGCGCCCCACAGCGCGCCGGACGTGCCGCCGGCCCGGTCGGACCAGGCATCGCCCGCCACGGCGAGCAGGGTGCCGGCCCCGGCGCCGCGCGCGAGGGCGTCGGCCACCGCGGCGCCGGCGGCGTGGACGCCCCGCTGCATGCCGATGCCGTGGTCGCCGTCGCCGGCCACCGCGTCGATCCGGCCGAGCTCGTCGACGTGCTCGTCGATGGTGGCGCGCGCGGCGGCGAGCGCCTCGGCGACCCGGCGCGCGGCCTCCTGCGACTCCTCCGAGGCCGGCGGGATCGCCGTCGCGGCGTCGGCGGCGAGGGTGGCGGCGTCCACGCGCCCGGCCGGCACGGCGGCGCCCTTGCGGTAGGCCGGGGTGTCGGCGGGCGCGGCCCACAGCTCCTCGAGCTCGGCGTCCGACCAGAACAGCGTCAGCGAGACGCCGGCCATGTCGAAGCTGGTGACCAGCTCGCCCACCTCGGGCTCGACGACGACCGTGCCGGCCGCCTCGAGCAGCTGCTGCACGCGGCGGAAGACGACGAACAGCTCCTCGTACTTCACCGAGCCCAGGCCGTTGAGGATGGGCACGACGTGCGCGCCGGCGACCTCGACGCCGTCCGGCACCTCCGCCAGGAGGCGCCCGACCAGCAGCTCGGCGAGCTCGTCGGCGCTCGGCACGTCGGTCTCGTCGATCCCGCGCTCGCCGTGGATCCCCATGCCGACGGCCATGCGGCCCTCGGGCACGGTGAACAGCGGCTCGTCCGCCCCGGGCAGGGAGCAGCCGGAGAAGGCCACGCCGAAGGACCGGGTGCGCTCGTTGGCACGCTCGGCGACGGCGGCGACCTCGTCGAGGCTGCGGCCCTGCTCGGCCGCCGCACCGGCGGTCTTGAACACGCACAGGTCCCCCGCGATGCCGCGGCGCCGGTGTCGCTCGTCGACCCCGGCGCTCGCGACGTCGTCGGTCACCCGCACGGTGCGCACCGGGATGCCCTCGGCCTCCAGCGCGCGCTGGGCGGCGTCGAAGTTGAGCACGTCGCCGGCGTAGTTGCCGTACGAGAGCAGCACGCCGCCGCCGTGGTGGCTGGCCCGGGCGACCGCCGCGACCTGCTGGGCCGACGGGCTGGCGAAGAGGTTGCCCATCGCGGCACCGGCAGCGACGCCGTGGCCCACCAGGCCGCCGAAGGCCGGGTAGTGGCCGGAGCCGCCGCCGACCACGAGCGCGACGGTGCCGGGGGCCGACGTCGTCGCCCGGGCGACGCCGCCGTGCACGCGCCGCACCCAGCGGCCGTTGGCGGCGACGAAGCCCTCGATCATCTCGTCGGCGAACCGCGCCGGGTCGTTGAACAGGCGGGTCATGCGGGGGCCTCGGCCTTCTCGTGCGCGGGGGCGGCAGGGATGTCGCCGGTGCGGCCGCGGCGGGCCAGCACGGCCATCAGCACCGCGGACAGCAGCATGAAGAAGCCGACGATGAACATGGGCACCTGGTAGCCGCCCGTCCAGTCGGCGACCGCGCCGGTGACGTACGGGGCGGCGAAGCCGGCCATGTTGCCCAGCGTGTTGATCAGGGCCACGCCCGCCGCGGCGGCGGCGCCGGTCAGGAACCGCGTGGGCACGGTCCAGAAGTTGGGCAGCGCGGCGAAGATCGCCATGGCGGTGACGGCGACGACGGCGATCGTGGCCGCGGGCGAGCCCATGTACAGGGCGAGCGGGATGCTCACACCGCCGGCGACGGCGGGGATGACGATGTGCCAGGTGCGCAGGCCGCGGCGCGAGGCGTCGCGGGACCAGAACCAGAGCGCGATCGCCGCGGGCACGTACGGGATGGCGGTGATCAGGCCCTTCTGGAACAGGTCGAAGGTGGTGCCGAACTGCTCCTGGAAGCCGTCGATGATCGTGGGCAGGAAGAAGCTCAGGGCGTACAGGCCGTAGATGAAGCCGAAGTACACCAGCGCGAGCATCCACACGCGGCCGCTGCCGAACGCGATCTTCAGGCCGCCCTTGGCGTGGTCGCTGCCGGCCTTGCCGGCGTTCTCCGTGGCCAGCTCGGTCTCGAGCCAGGTCACCTCCTCGGCGGTCAGCCAGCCCGCCTGCGACGGCTTGTCCTTGAGCACGACCAGGCACAGCAGGCCGACGACGATCGCCGGGACCGAGACGCACAGGAACATGAAGCGCCAGCCCTCGAGGCCCAGGGCGGCGTCGTGCGACATGAGCCAGCCGGCCAGCGGCGCCCCGATGACGTTGGTCAGCGGCTGCGCCAGGTAGAACAGCGCGAGCATCTTGCCGCGGTGGCGGGCCGGGACCCACATCGACAGGAACAGGATCGCGCCGGGGAAGAACCCGGCCTCGGCGACGCCGAGCAGGAAGCGCAGGCCGACCAGCTGCGGGTAGCTCTGCACCCAGGTGAACAGCAGCGAGACGATGCCCCAGGTGATCATGATCCGCGCCAGCCAGACGCGCGCGCCGAACTTGTGCAGCGCCAGGTTCGAGGGCACCTCGAGCAGGATGTAGCCGATGAAGAACACGCCGGAGGCGAAGCCGAACTGGGCGGCGCTCAGGGCGAGGTCGGCCTCGAGGCCGTTCGGGGCGGCGAACCCGATCGCGGTGCGGTCGAGGAAGTTGATGAAGAACATCAGGGCCACGAACGGCACGATGCGGAGCGAGATCTTGCGGATCGTCGACTGCTCGACGGCGGAGGCCGTACGGCCTCCGGGGGCGGGGATGTCCACGGTGACTCCTGCTTCGGGTGAACGACGCTGCTCGGACTGAGCGCTGCAACGGTGGTGCGCGCCACCGATCCTGACGGCGACCACCGCAACTTGTCAACCGGTTGACCAATTCCCTCCGACGCCGGACCGGTCCCGGTACGCTTCCGCCATGCCCGTGTTCAGGGAGGACGACCCGCTGAGCGTCCGGCTCGAGCTCGAGTCGGTGCCCACCGGCTCCCCCGCGTCCGTCGTCGCCCGGCAGCTCGTCCAGCTGCTCACCGACGGCGAGCTGACGCCCGGGTCGCGCCTGCCCTCCGAGCGGCTGCTCGCCGAGCGCCTCGGCGTCGGCCGCTCCGCGGTGCGCGAGGCCATCGCCGCGCTGGAGATCCTCGGGATCGTGCAGGTCCGTCCCGGCTCCGGGACCTACCTGCGCGGTGGCACGTCGGAGCTGCTGCCCACGACTCTGGCCTGGGGCCTCATGCTGGCCGCCGACCGCACGCACGAGCTGCTCGAGGTGCGCTCGTCGCTCGAGTGCACGGCCGCCGTGCTGGCCGCGGAGCACGCCACCGACGACGAGCTGGACCAGCTCGGCCACTACCTCGAGCAGCAGGCGGCGCACCTCGACGACCCCGAGGCGTTCATCGACGCCGACATCCGGTTCCACGTCCAGATCGCGCGCTCGGCACGCAACGAGGTGCTGGCCGACCTGCTGCAGAGCATGCGCTCGCTGCTGCGGGTGTGGGTGGACCGCGGCGTGCGGACCCGGGAGAGCACCGAGGCCGCCTACGAGGAGCACCGCCGGGTGCTGGCGGCCATGCGCACCCGCGACCGCGCCGCGACGGAGGCGGCGATGGGCAGCCACATGACCACGGCCAGCGCCCGCATCCGGGCGACCGAGGCCGACGCCGCGGGCGCCGTCGCCGACTGATCCTTCCACTTGTGGGTACAGGACACGCCGGGCGATCCGCGGATCACCCGGCGTGTTCTGTACCCACAACGGCGGCTGCCCTTGCCGGGCCCCGGGACCCGCCCGACGCTGGACCGGTGACCGCCGCTCCCCGCCTGACCTCCCTGCACCGCGGCCGCCTCACGTTCGCGGTGCACGACGCCGGGCCGGCGGACGGCCCGCCGGTCGTGCTGCTGCACGGCTTCCCGGAGGACTCCTCGAGCTGGTCGCGCGTCGTCCCGCTGCTGCACGACGCCGGCCTGCGCACCGTCGCCCTCGACCAGCGCGGCTACTCCCCCGGCGCGCGGCCCGGCGCCCGGGCGGCCTACCGGCTGGAGCACCTCGTCGCCGACGTCGGCGCCCTGCTGGGCGCCACCGGGCCGGCGCACGTCGTCGGGCACGACTGGGGCGGGAACGTCGCCTGGGCGCTGTCCGCGTGGGCGCCGGAGCGCGTGCGCAGCCTCACCGTGCTGTCCACGCCGCACCCCCGGGCCCTGGCCCGCTCGCTGGTGCGCTCCGACCAGGCGCTGCGCTCGCTGTACGTCGGCTTCTTCCAGGTGCCCGCGGTGCCCGAGGCCGTGCTGCGCCGGTGGCTCGCCCCGGCGCTCGAGCGCACCGGGCTGCCGGCGCCGGACGCGGCCCGCTACGCCGCCCGCCTGGGCGACCCGGCGGCCCTGCGCGGGATCCTCGGCTGGTACCGGGCGCTGCCGCTGGCCCGCACGCGGGTCGGCGACGTCGAGGTGCCGACGACGTACGTGTGGGGCGCGCGGGACGTGGCCCTCGGCCGCGTGGCCGCCGAGGCGACCGAGCGCCACGTGCGCGCGCCGTACCGGTTCGTCGCGCTCGACGCGAACCACTGGCTGCCGGAGACCGAGCCCGACGAGGTCGCCGCGGCGGTGGTCCGGCAGGTCACGGCGACGGCGCCGGGCTCGGCGGGCGAGGGCGCCTCGGGCGGGTGACGGTGGAGGCTTCCCGTCCCCGCTCCCAGGAGACCGCCATGGACCACCGCAGCTCCATCCGGCGCCGCCCGTCACCCCGCCCGCTCGCCGCCGCGCTCCTCGCGACCGGCCTCGCCGTCGTGGGCGCCGTCCCCGCGCTCGCACCTGCTGCCGCCGACCCGCGCCAGGAGGAGGGCACGCCCCTGGCCGTGGGCACCGGCGGGGCGATCAGCACCGTCGACCCCGAGGCCAGCCGCGTCGGGCTGGAGGTGCTGCGCCGCGGCGGCAACGCCGTCGACGCCGCCGTCGCGGCCGCCGCGGCGCTCGGCGTCACCGAGCCGTACAGCGCCGGCATCGGCGGCGGCGGGTACTTCCTGCACTACGACGCCGAGACCGGCGTCGTCGAGACCATCGACGGGCGCGAGACCGCGCCGGCGGCGATGCCGCGCGACGCGTTCATCGACCCGGCCACCGGCGAGCCGTACAACTTCACGCCGGAGCTGGTCACCAGCGGCGTGTCGGTCGGCACGCCGGGCACGCCGGCCACCTGGGACCTGGCGCTCGAGCGCTGGGGCACCCTGTCGCTGGGCGAGGCGCTCAAGCCGGCCACCCAGCTGGCGCGGCGCGGCTTCGTCGTCGACGAGACGTTCCGCAGCCAGACGCTCGACAACGCCGAGCGGTTCGCCGCGTTCCCCGCCACCGCGGAGCTCTTCCTGCCGGGCGGCGACGCCCCGGCCGTCGGCAGCGTCTTCCGCAACCGGGACCTGGCGCACACCTACGGCCTGCTGGCGAAGCACGGCGTCGAGGCCTTCTACTCCGGCCGCCTCGCCGAGGAGATGGTCAGCGCCGTCCAGGACCCGGTCACCGACCCGGGCACCGACCTGCCGGTGCCGCCCGGCTACCTCGAGGTCGAGGACCTGGCCGGCTACGAGGCGCTGGTGCGCGAGCCGACGCGCGTCGGCTACCGCGGCCTCGACGTCTACGGCATGGGACCGTCCTCGAGCGGTGGCTCCACCGTGGGCGAGGCGCTGAACATCCTCGAGACGTTCGACCTGGCCGGGATGTCCGACGTCGAGTACCTGCACCACTACCTCGAGGCCAGCGCGCTGGCCTTCGCCGACCGGAACGCCGCCGTCGGCGACCCCGCCTACGTGGACGTCCCGCTCAAGGCGCTGCTGTCCGACGAGTACGCCGCCGAGCGCGCGTGCCTGATCGACCCCGACGCGGCGCTGCCCAAGCCGCAGCCGGCGGGCGACCTCACCGCCGACGGCGAGCCGTGCGCGTCGTCGGCCCCTGCCGAGCGGCCTGACACGGAGAACGTCTCGACGACGAACCTCACCGTGGTGGACGCCGCGGGCGACGTCGTGGAGTACACGCTGACGATCGAGCAGACGGGCGGCTCCGGCATCGTGGTGCCCGGACGCGGGTTCCTGCTGAACAACGAGCTGACGGACTTCACCACGGTGTGGGACGAGGCGGACCCGAACCGGATCGAGCCGGGCAAGCGGCCGCGCTCGTCGATCTCCCCCACGCTGGTGATGCAGGACGGGGCGCCGGTGCTCGCGCTCGGCTCTCCTGGGGGGTCGACGATCATCACCACGGTGCTGCAGACGCTGACCAACCGGATCGACCGCGGCATGCCGATCGCCGAGGCGCTCGCCGCGCCGCGGGCCGCGCAGCGCAACACCGCGACGGTGACGGCCGAGCCGGCGTTCGTCGAGGCCTACGGGCCGCAGCTCGAGGCGTACGGGCACGTGCTCGAGGCGTCGGGCGACGCGTTCTCCAGCGCGGCGGAGATCGGCGCGGCCACCGCGATCGAGATCGGACCCGACGGCCTGCTCACCGCCGTCGCCGAGCCGGAGCGCCGTGGCGGCGGGTCGGCGCTGGTCGTGGACCCGGTGCACCCCTGACGTCCCGTCTGGGCCTTGTGGGTACAGGACACGCCGTGCGGATCACGATCCGCACGGCGTGTTCTGTACCCACAACGATGCCAGCCGCCCCGAGAGGGCGCCGCCGGCGCCGTCAGAAGTCGAAGTCGCCGATGTTCTCCTTGTCGAACACGAACGGCTCGCCGAGCACCACCACGCCGTCGGCCTCGACGGTGTACTCCCCGAGCCTGCCTGCCTCGAAGGTGTCGCCCTCCTCGCCGGTGATGTCGCCGTTGACCAGCGCGGCCGTCGCGTACGTGGCGAGGTAGCCCAGGTCGCCCGGGTTCCACAGCGCGAACGCCGTGACCGTGCCGTCCTCGACGTACGGCCGCATCTGGTTCGGCGTGCCGAGGCCCGTCAGGGCGACCTTGCCCTTGTACTCCGAGTTCTGCAGGTACCGGGCCGCGGCCGCGATGCCCACCGTCGTCGGCGAGACGATCCCCTTGAGGTCCGGGTGGTTCTGCAGCAGCGCCTCGGTCTCGTCGAAGGACTTCTGGTCCTCGTCGTCGCCGTACACGGTGTCGACCAGCGTGATGTTCGCGTAGTCGGGGTTGGACGCCAGCTCCTCCTCCATCATCGCGATCCAGGCGTTCTGGTTCGTCGCGTTGGCGCTGGCCGACAGGATCGCGATCTCGCCCTCGCCGCCGATCTGCTCGGCGATGAGCTCGAGCTGCTTGGCGGCGATGCCCTCGGCCGTGGCCTGGTTGACGAACAGGTCGCGGCACTCGGGGCTGGTGTCGGAGTCGAAGGTGACCACCTTCGTGCCGGCGCCGCGGGCCTCCTCGATCGCGTCGCAGATCGCCGTCGGGTCGTTGGCCGAGACGATGAGGCCGCCCACGCCCTGCTGGGCGGCGGTGTTGATGTACTGCACCTGGGCGTCGGGGCTGGCCTGCTCGGGCCCGACCTCCTCGATGGTCGCGTCCAGCTCGCCCGCCGCCTCCTCGGCCCCGGCCGTGCTGACGTCGAAGTACGGGTTGCCGAGGTTCTTGGGGAGCATCGTCAGGGTCAGCTCGCCGCCGCCCTCGCCGCCGCCGCCGGCGGTCTCGCCGCCGCCACCGCCGTCCCCGCCACCACCGCAGGCGGCCAGGGTCAGGGCGGCGCTGAGGGTCACGGCGACGAGCGCCGCGCTGCGCTGGGAGTGGAACTTCATCGTTCTACCTTTCGCCTGGGTCAGACGCCGGCGGACGCCGCGCGCTGGGAGGAGGACCCCGGGGCCTCGGA
Source organism: Puerhibacterium sp. TATVAM-FAB25 (assembly GCF_046535855.1). Lineage (NCBI taxonomy): Bacteria > Bacillati > Actinomycetota > Actinomycetes > Micrococcales > Promicromonosporaceae > Puerhibacterium > Puerhibacterium sp. TATVAM-FAB25. Next base: position 104,621 of record NZ_JAXUAK010000010.1, read on the forward strand.
GGAGGGGCGGGACCTCGGACGCCGGAGCCGGCCGGACACGTACGCCACCAGGCCGCCGGAGACCACCGACACGATCAGCAGCACCCCGATGACGATGTTGGTGACGTTGACGGTCACGCCCTCGAGCCGCAGCGCGCTGGCGATCACGCCGATGAGCACGACGCCGGCGAGCACGCCGTGCAGCCGGCCGCGCCCGCCGAAGATGGACACCCCGCCGAGCAGCACGGCGGCGATCACCTGCAGCTCCAGCCCGGTCGCGTTGTCGCCGCGGGCGCTGCCGAACCGCAGGGTGAAGTAGAGGCCGGCGAACGCCGAGACGACGCCGGACAGCACGAACAGCACGAGCTTGGTGCGCGCCACGTGCACGCCGCTGAAGTGGGCCGCCTCGCCGCCGAGCCCGATGTCGTAGACGCCGCGGCCGAACGGGGAGAAGTGCAGCAGCAGCGTGAAGACCACCGCCAGCACCGCGAACGGGACCATCACGAGCGGGACGCTGCTCTCCCCGATCGTCCCGGTGGCCATGTCGGTCCACGCCTCGGGGAAGTCGGTCACGGCCGTGGTTCCGAGCAGCCCGACGGCGATGCCGCGGAAGAGCGCGAGCGTGCCGATCGTCACGGCCAGGGACGGCAGCCCGACGTACGCGACGAGGACCCCGTTGAGCGCGCCGCAGGCGGCGCCGACCAGCAGGGCGACCGCGCCCGCGGCCGGGACCGACATCCCGGCCTGGTGCAGCACCCCGAGCAGCACGCTGCTCAGCCCGACGATGCTGGCGACCGACAGGTCGATCTCGCCGGTGATGATGATCAGCGTCATCGGCAGGGCGATGAGCAGGATCGGCGCGACGTCCTGGAGCAGGAACTTCAGCGTGAGCGGGCCGTCGAAGTTGGGCACGGTGACGAGCGCCCACACGATGACGGCGACGGTCAGGGCGATGATCGCCGTCTCGCGGGTCAGCAGCACCCGCTTCCACAGGGGCCGGGAGTAGGCGGCGTACGCACGGGTCGGGGTGCTCATGAGACGTCCCTCGCTCGGACCAGCCTGCGGGCCTGGCGCGCCGCCAGCACCCGGTCCAGCACGATCGCGCCCAGGATGAGGGCGCCCCACACGGCGCGCTGCCAGAAGTCGGCGATGCCGAGGCTCGGCAGCGCCCGGTTGATGGTCACCAGCAGGAACGCGCCGATGGCGGCGCCCCACACGGTGCCGCTGCCGCCGAAGATGGCCACGCCGCCGATGACGACGGCGGCCACGGCCTGCAGCTCGAACCCGGAGCCGACGCTGGAGCTCACCGTGCCGTACCGGGCGGTGTAGACGACGCCGGCCAGCCCGGCGAGCGCCCCGCTGAGGACGAACGCGGCCACGACGCGGCGGCGGACGTCGAGCCCGTACAGCACCGCGGCGTCGGGGTCGGAGCCGATGGCGTACAGCTCCCGCCCGCCGCGGGCGGTGTACAGGTAGTAGCCGACGACGACGAGCACGGCCAGCGCCACGAGCGTGAGCACCGGGATGGTGAGCACCGACCGGTTGGCCAGCGACAGGAACCCGGGCGGCAGGTCGCCGGCGTTGATCCGGTCGCTGCCGGCCCAGGTCAGCATGATGCCGCGGTAGGCGTACAGCGTCCCCAGGGTGATCACGAGCGCCGGGACGCGGGCGAGCGCGACGAGCAGGCCGTTGACCAGGCCGAGCAGCCCACCGGCGACGACGCACGCGGCGAAGACGGCGGCGACGGGCACGCCCGGCAGGTCGATGAACATGCGCCCGGTGAGGTAGGCCGTCAGCGCCATCACCGAGCCGACCGACAGGTCCACGTTGCGGGTGATGATCACGGCGGCCTGCCCGACGGCGAGCAGCAGCAGGATCGAGGGGTTGAGCAGGAAGTTGCGCCAGCCGTCCGCGCTGAACAGGAACCCGCTGTTGCGCGCCGTGGCGGCGGCCACGACGACGACCAGCACCAGGAAGATCGACAGCTCCCGCGAGCGCAGGACGACGTTGAGCATGCGCCGCCCGCGCGAGAGCCGGCTCGGCTCGACGAGCAGCGCCTCCGACGTCGACGCCTCGGCCCCGTCCTCGTGCCGCAGGACCGGCTGGTTCATGACGCGGCCTCCGTGGGTGCGACGGTCGACGGGTGGGGCGCCGCCCCGTGCTGCGCCGCGTGCTGCGTCGCCGGGTGGTGCGTCGCGGCGAGCATGACGGCCTCGGGCGTGGCCTCCGCGCGCGGCAGGTCGGCGGTGATGCGCCCCTCGGCGACGACGACGACCCGGTCCGCCATGCCGAGGACCTCGGGCAGCTCCGACGAGATCATGAGGATGGCGATGCCGCGCCCGGCCAGCTCGGACAGCAGCCGGTGCACCTCCGCCTTGGTGCCGACGTCGATGCCGCGGGTGGGCTCGTCGATGATGAGCAGCCGCGGCTCGGTGGCCAGCCACTTGGCGATGACGACCTTCTGCTGGTTGCCGCCGCTCATCGTGGCCGCGTGCATGTCCAGCGCGCCGGTCTTGACCTCCAGGCGCGCCGCCCACGGCGCGGCCGCGGCGTTCTCGGCCCGGGCGGTGAGCAGCCCGAGCCGGGCGAGCCCGGCGCGGACGACGCCGGCCACGTTGCGGGACACCGACGCGTCGATGACCAGGCCCTGGTGGCGGCGGTCCTCGGGGACGAACGCCATGCCGGCGTCGATCGCCGCCCGCGGGCTGCCCGGCGGCACGGGCCTGCCGTCCAGGCGCACCGAGCCGGCGTCGTACCGGTCGACGCCGAACACGGCGCGCGCGATCTCGCTGCGCCCGGCCCCGACCAGCCCCGCGAGCCCGACGATCTCCCCCGCCCGGACCGTGAGGGAGACGTCCTGGAACACCCCGGCGGACGTCAGCCCCCGCACCTCGAGGACCGGGTCGCCGATCGGGGCCGGCGTCTTGGGGAACAGCTCGGCGACGTCGCGGCCCACCATCGCCGCGACGATCCGCTCCACCGGCGTCTCGGCCGTGGCGTGCGTGGCGATGTACTCGCCGTCGCGCATCACCGTCACGGTGTCGCACAGCGCGAAGACCTCGTCGAACCGGTGGGAGATGAACACCAGGGCGCGGCCCTCGTCGCGCAGGCTGCGCGCCACGGCGAAGAGCCGCTCGACCTCGACGCCGCTGAGCGCCGCGGTGGGCTCGTCCATGACGAGCAGCCTCGCGTCGAGGGAGATGGCCTTGGCGATCTCGATGATCTGCTGGTCGGCGATCGACAGGCCCTCGGCCTTGCGGCGCGGGTCGATGCGCACGCCGAGCCGCTCGAACAGCCGCGCGGCCTCGGCGTACATCGCGGCGCGGTCGATCCGGCGCAGCCCGCCGAGCGGGTGACGGCCCATGAAGATGTTCTCGGTGACCGACAGGTCCGGGAACAGCGTGGGCTCCTGGTAGATGACCGCCACGCCGTGCGCCTTGGACTCCGCCGTCGAGCCGAAGTCCACCGGCCGGCCGTCCAGCAGCAGCTCGCCGCCGTCGCGGCGGTACACCCCGGCCACGATCTTCACGAGGGTCGACTTGCCCGCGCCGTTCTCCCCCACCAGCGCGTGGATGGAGCCGGGCGCGACGACGAGCGACCCGGACCGCAGGGCCACCACCGGCCCGAACGCCTTGCGCACGCCACGCAGCTCCAGCGTGGGCACCACGTCAGCGGGGTGCTCCGCCATCGCCCCTCCCAGGGAATGAACCGATACAGCGGATCTGGGCACCGTAGGATCCCCGGTCCCGCGGCGTCAATGATCCGGCCGGTCACGGCTCCGTACCGGTCGCGGATTCCACCCGCAGGGGCGGCCGCGCGGCGAGCGCGGCCGCCCCTGCGGCGGACCGGCGGCGTCCCCGGGTCACGAAAGGCGGGTCACGAAAGGCGGGTCACGACCGGCGGGTCACGACCGGCGGGTCACGACCATGACGCCTCGACGTCGAGCACCCACGTGACGCCGAAGCGGTCGGTGAGCATCCCGTACAGCGGCGCCCAGCCGGACGGGGCCAGGGGCACCACGACGGTGGCACCCTCGGCGAGCCGCGCCCAGTAGCGGGCGATCTCCGCGGCGTCCGCGCCGCGCACGGACGCGAAGAACGGGATGGTGCCCGGCTCCCACCGCGTGGCCGGCGGCACGTCGTAGGCCATGACGCGGAACCCGGCGTCCGAGGCGACCTGGCCCCACATGACCTGGTCGGCGGCCGTCGGGTCGGTGACGGCCTGCGCGTCGGCGTAGGTGACGACGGTGAGCTCGCCGCCGAACACGGACCGGTAGAGCTCCAGCGCCGCGCGGGCGTCGCCGCGGAAGTTGAGGTGCGGGGTGACGGTGACGGACATGGGAGTGCTCCTTGCTCTGGTGGAGGTGCTCGGTCGGGCGCCGGCAGCCGGCGCTGACGCCACGCTCCCAGCAGAAGCGGTCGGATCGCGGCCGCTTCTGTGCCTAGGGTCGTGACCATGAGCGACGCGACCTCCCGGCTGCTGCGGCTGCTGTCGCTGCTGCAGACACCGCGCGACCGGCCCGGCGCCGCGCTGGCCGAGCGGCTCGGCGTCAGCCCGCGCACGCTGCGCCGGGACGTCGACCGCCTGCGTCAGATGGGCTACCGCGTCCGCGCGATCAAGGGACCGGACGGCGGGTACCGGCTCGACGCCGGCACGGAGCTGCCGCCGCTGCTGTTCGACGACGAGCAGGCCGTGGCGCTCGCCGTCGCCCTGCGCGCGCAGGCTGCTGCCGGGGACGGGCTGGGCGAGGCCGCCGCGCGCGCCCTGGCCACGGTGCGCCAGGTGCTGCCCGCGCGGCTGCGCCCCCGGCTCGACGCCGTACGGTTCGCGGCGATGCCCTCCGGTCCGCCCGGGGCGAGCGCCGTCGAGCCGGCCACCCTGCTCGCGCTCGCCGCCGCGATCGACCGCCGCGAGGTGCTGCGGTTCGACCACCCGGCGGCCGGGACCGAGCCGTCGGCCGCCCCCTCGCCGGCGCCCCCGCGCCGCGCCGAGCCGCACCACCTGGTGCTGCGCGGCGGCCGCTGGTACCTGGTCGCCTGGGACCTCGACCGCCAGGACTGGCGCACCTTCCGCGCCGACCGCGTCACCCCGCGCACGCCGACCGGTCCGCGCTTCGCCCGGCGGGAGGTCCCGGGCGGTGACGTCGTCGCCTTCGTCGCGGCGCGCTTCCGTGGCGGCTCCGGGGACTTCGTCGCGCCGGGCTGGCCGTGCACGGGCGAGGCCGTGCTGGCGCTGCCGGCGGCCTCGGTGGCCCCGTTCGCGGGCGACGCCGTCGTCGAGGCGCTCGGGCCCGGGCGCAGCCGCGTGCTGGCCGGGTCGTGGTCCTGGCCGGCGCTGGCCACCTGGCTGGGCCGGTTCGACGCCGAGATCGAGGCGGTGCGCCCGCCGGAGCTCGCGGAGGCCTTCGCCGCGCTCGCCGACCGGTTCGCGCGGGCGGCGTCGCCGGCGTCCCCCGGCGCCTGAGGTCAGGCGCCGGGCGCCGGCGGGCCCGCGCGCCGGTGCTCGAGGCGCCGCCGCTGCGACGCGACGTAGGTGCGCGCGCGGCGCTGCCCGCCCCGCTCGGCGATCGCCCGGTCCAGGGCGTCGAGCGAGCGGACGACGGCGGCCTCGTCCGGGTGCCACCCGCGACGCTCGCACTCCTCGAGCCACTCGACGACGCCGCGGTGCCCGCGCTCGGCGTTGCACCGCCGGCACGCCGGGACCTCGTTCTCCAGCCACGACGGGCCGCCCTTGGCGCGCGGCACGAGGTGCTCGCGCGTCGGGTGCACGAGCGGGCCGAACGCGCGCCCGCACCACACGCACCGCGCGCCGTCCCGCTCGACCGCGAGGCGCAGCCGCTCGGCGCGCGCCACCTGGCGACGGTCGTCGGGCCTCACCAGGCCGACGCTACGTCCGGGTCACCGCGCGCGCCGGACGGGCCCGGGCTCGGCCGCGCCCCGCGCTCACCAGCCGAACGTCGCCCACACGACCTTGCCGCCGCCCGCGACCGGGTGCCAGCCCCAGGCGCGCGAGACGCGCTCGACGATGTGCAGCCCGTGCCCGCCGGGCAGCCCGGCGCGGCCCGAGCGCGGCTGCGGGCCGGCCGTGTCGCGGTCGCGGACCTCGACGCGGATCGTCTCGCCCTCGCCGCGGAACCGCAGGGCGACCGCCCTGGTGCTCACCGCGTGCCGGACGGCGTTGGTCACCAGCTCGCTCGTCGCCAGCTCCAGGGCCGCCAGCGTGCCCGCGGGCGCCCCTCGCTCCACGGCGCGCTCCCGCACCCAGTGGCGCGCCGTCGCCACCGACGCCATCTCCGCGTCCAGCCGGCACTCGACCTGGACGTCGTCGTCGGCCGGCGCGGACGCCACGTCCGGCGCACCGTGCTCCGCGCCGGCGCGGACCGCGACGATGGCGATGTCGTCGTCGGCCGCAGTCGGGACCATGCGGGCGAGGACGGCGTCGGCCAGGTGCTCCAGGTCGCGCTCGTGGGACCCGGCCAGGGCGTGCGTGAGCTCCTCCAGGCGCTCGGGGAGCGCCGCCTGGCGCTGCTCGACGAGGCCGTCGGTGTAGAGCATGAAGGTGTCGCCGGGGGTGATCTCGATGGTGTGGTCGGTCCGCGGACGCCCCGACCCGAGGCCGAGCGGCAGGTCGTTGCGCCGCCAGAGCATCTCGACCCCGCCGTCGGCCCGCACCACGACGGGCGGCGGGTGCCCGGCCGAGGACCAGCGCAGGGTCCGCACCTCGTGCTCGTCGGACGCCTGCTCGATCCGGGCGACGATGACGGTCGACAGGGCGTCCACGCCCAGGCTCAGCCCCTGCACGGCGTCGTCGACCCGGCGCAGGACGTCGGCCGGCGTCCCGTCGTGGTCGTACGCGATCGCCCGCACCAGCCCGCGGATCTGGCTCATCGTGACGGCCGCGTAGAGGTCGTGCCCCACCACGTCGCCGATCACCAGCACGGTGGCGCCGTCGCGGGTGACGAAGGCGTCGTACCAGTCGCCGCCGATCTTCAGGTCGTCGGCCGCCGGCTGGTAGCGCACCGCGAGCCGCAGGTGGTCCGGCTCCGGTGGCGTGCTCAGCACGGCCTGCTGCAGGGCCAGCGACGTGGCGCGCTCCCGGGCGGCCTCCCGCTCCAGGCGGTTGGCGCGCTCGCGCAGCACCGCGACCACCTCCCGCTGGGCGAGGGTGTTCCGCAGGCCGGAGCCCACCGTGGCGCCCACGACCGACAGGAACCGCCGGTACTCGTCGTCCAGCGGCATCCGGGGGGACGCCTCGAGCACGAGGACGCCGACGACGCCCTGCCGCCCGCCGTGCAGCGGGGTGACCACGGTCGCGCCGGACACGCCCGACTGGCCGGTGCGCACCGCGTCGCTGACCAGGTCGCGCTCGACGTCGGGGCGGGCGCACGCGGACGTCTCGGTGAGCAGGTCGAGCCGGCTGTCCGCCCGGACGTAGAACGCGGCGCGCGCGACGTCCACGCTCGGGTCCAGGACCTTGACCACCGCCGTGCCGAGCGCCTCGACGCTCTCGACGTGCGCGCCGGTGGCCACGTGGAGCTCGTCGAGGATCGCGAGGCGACGAGCCGCGCGCACCTGCTGGGTCGTCTCGGCGGAGATGTCGAGCAGCCCCGCGATGTTGCCGTCGTCGTCCTTCAGCGGGCTGTAGGAGAAGGTGAACACGCCCTCCTCGACGAACCCCGAGCGGTCGAAGTCGAGGACCATGTCCTCGGTCCAGGTGGGCTCGCCCGTCTGCAGCACCTGGTCGAACAGGGGGCCGACCTGGTCCCACAGCTCCGCCCACACCTCGGCCGCCGGGGCGCCGAGCGCACCGGCGCGGTGCTTCACCTCGCCGAGGATGTCGCGGTAGCCGTCGTTGTAGATCAGCGTGAGGTCCGGTCCCCACACGAGCATGACCGGGAACCGGGTGGACCAGCACATCTCCACGGTGTGGCGCAGCGACATCGGCCAGGTCTCGGGCGGGCCGAGGGGCGTGCGCTCCCACGCGACCTCACGCGCCTCGTGACCGACCTCGCTGAGCTCGGTTGCCGCTACGAACCATGCTGCCGTCACCGGGAAATCGTACGAGCACGCGCCGGGGTTCACCTGCCGTCGCGGGCGCCCGGCCCGCCGTCGGGGCAGTGGGCGGCCCCGGCGGCGGCCGGGCCCCGCTCCGGCACGGACCCCGACGCCAGCAGCGCGGTGGCCGGCAGGACCAGGAGGCCGTCCGCCCGGCCGGCCGTGAGGTCCTCGTACGCCCGGCGCATCGCCCGGCGCGTCGCGAGGTCCTGGGCCAGGTACGTCCGCCCGACCGCGGCGAGCCCCGCCTCGACGCCGACCCACAGGTCCTCGGCCGGGACGCGGAACGTCCAGGACGCCTCGGACACCGTGACGTCGTCGAGGCCGGCCTCGGCCATCAGGCGCGCCATGCCGCGCGGGTCGCGGGCGAGGCCGCCCGCAGGCGGCGCGAGCTCGGGAGGCCGACGGGCGCCGGCCCGGTCGACGACCTCGTCCCACAGGCGGCTCAGCCGCGACGGCGGCGCGGCGGGCCAGACGCTGACGCGGACGGTGCCGCCGGCGCGCGTGACCCTGGCGAGCTCGCGCACGGCGTGGCGCGGCCGGTCGACGTGGTCGAGGACGAAGCTCGCGACCGCCGCGTCGAAGACTCGGTCGGCGAACGGCAGGTGCGGCAGGGCGGCGTGCAGGAAGGTGACCTCCGGCCGTCTCGTCGCCGCGCGGTCGACCATCGTCGGCTCGGCGTCGACGGCGGTGACGCGGTGCCCCGCGTCGCTCAGCGCGCCGGCCAGGTTGCCGGTCCCGGTCCCGGCGTCGAGCACGTGCGTCGGCGCGGGCACGGTGGGGAGGCCGCGCACCATGTGCGGGACCGCACCGGCGCACAGCCGACCGAACGACACGTCGAACTCGGCGGCGACGCCTCGCCACCGAGTCGCCACACGACGACGCTACTCCCCCCGCCGCAGGGCACCGTCGGGCGGCGCGAGCACGCCCTCCCGGTAGGCGGCGAGCACCGCGTCCTCGCGGCTGGTGACCCCGAGCTTGCGGTACAGCGACTTCACCTGGGACTTCACGGTGTTGGGCGACACGACCAGCTCCTCGGCGACCCGCGTGAGGCTGCTGCCGTCGAGCAGCGCGTGCAGGATCACCGACTCGCGGGCGGTCAGGACGATCCGCGAGACCCGCACGGGCACGACGTCGGGCACGTCGCCCAGGTGGCGGAGGTGCTCGGCGGCCAGCGCGAGGCCGTGCCCCTCGGCGTGCGCGCGCAGGTCGTGCAGGTCGGCGCGGGGCACCAGCACGAGGTGCGTGCGCAGGCCCTGGTCGGCCATCAGCGCGGCCATCCGCTCCAGCGCCACCGTGACGGCCGCCGGGTCGCCGAGGCGCTGCGCCGCGGCCGCCACCAGCAGGTGCCCCGCCACCGCCGCACGGGGCGGGACCGCCTCGGGGACGCCCGCGCGCGCCAGCGTCACGGCCACCTTCTCGGGCTCCCCGGTCACCAGCGCGACGGCCGCGCGCACGACGGCGACCAGCGGCCGGCGGGCCGACAGACCGCGCAGCGCCTGCTCCGCCGCGCCGGCCCGGCCCCGCGAGAGCTGCAGCAGCGCCGTGACGCACCACAGCACGAGGGTGTCGGGCGGGGACGAGCGGCGGTGTCCGCGGTCCTCGACGGCGTACCGGTCCAGCGCCTGCAGACCCAGCTCCGCCCGGCCGGCCAGGCCGTGCACCCACGCCTGCAGCGCCACGAACAGCGGGCGGTACTCGAGGGCCGGCAGGTGCGGGGCGAGGACGTCGAGGTGCTGCTGCGCTCCGCCGACGTCGAACCGCTCGAGCGCCTCGAGCAGCCCCGCCACGTGGTACGGCGCGCCGGAGTAGCCGTCGCGCGCCTCGTCGGGCCAGGGGCCCTGCGCCACCTCGGCGGCGAGGCGACGGGCCGCCGGCATCTCACCGAGCAGGGCGGTGATCCCCGCGAGCGCGGACAGCGTCGTCATCTCGGTGAGGCTCGGCAGGTGGGCGCGGTCGGCGAGGTTGACGGTCAGCGCCTCGCGGGCGTCGGCGAGGTGACCGGCGCGCGCGAGGGTGATCGCGTTCTGCACCCGCAGGTGACCGGCCTGGTCGCGCAGGGTCTCCAGCTCGTCGGCGTCCGCGGCGGCGAGGACCGCCAGCGCGCGGCGGGCGGCGGCGAGACCCTGGTCGGACAGCCCGGACAACCGCAGCGCCACCGCCTCCACCGTCGCGACGGTGGCCCGCTCGGCGCCAGCGGTCCGCGGCCCGACGACGCGCGCGGACGCGACCGCCATGCCGAGGAGCTCGAGGGCGCGCAGCCTGCGGTCGGGGTCCGCGTTCGCCGCGATGGCCCGTGCCATCGCGAGGACGGGGTGGCGGGCGACCTTCTGCACCGGCACCTGGGCGACCGCCCGGTACATCTCCGCGTTGGTGATCAGCCGGTTCCAGCTGCCGATCAGCACGTCCGAGGCGAGCCGGAGGTCCCCGCCGCGCACGGCGTGCCGCAGGGCGGTCAGCGGCTCGGCGTGGTGCAGGCTCCAGCGGGCGACGAGGGTGTGGAGCCGCGCGAGGTCGCGGCCCAGGCGGGCGCCGGCCTCCTCCGCCAGCACGTCCCGGACCACGGGGTGGTACCGGTAGACGTCGCCGCCGGGCCCGTCGCTGCGCGTGACGACACCGAGCGCCTCCAGGTCGTCGAGCCGGCGGGCGGTGTCGGCGCCGTCGCCGTCGCCGACGAGCAGGCACGCCAGGTCGAGGTCGAACGCCTCGGGCAGGCTGGTGCGCAGCACCAGCCTGCGCAGCGCGGGGTCCGCGCGGGCGACGAGGGACAGCACGACGTCGCGGGCCAGCGACCCGGGCGAGGGCGACCCGGCGGAAGCGGCGGCGTCGACACCCTGCAGCAGCAGCGCGCGCATGAGCAGCGGGTTGCCGCCGCACGCCCGGTGCACCTCGGCGGCCCGAGACTCCTCGACGCCGTGCCGGGCGAGCAGCGCGCGGGTCTCGTCGAGCGTGAAGGCCAGGTCGTCCGGGCCGAGCACGGTGCGGTCGACGCCGACCGCCACCTCGGCCGCCTCGAGCGGCGAGGAGGTCCGCGTGGTCACCACCACCGACACCGCGGGGCACGCCGCGACGACCGCGAGGACGTCCGCGTGCAGCGCCTCGTCGTCGACGGCGTGGTAGTCGTCGAGCACCACGAGCACGGGGTCGCCGAGCTGCCCGAACGCGCGGACCAGGAGCGCCCGGACGTCCGCCACGCCCACGAGGAGCTCACCGGCGCGGGCCAGCAGCGAGTCGGGGCGCGCGAGGCCGGCGTCGACGAGCCGGGAGGCGACCGCCTGCCACACGGACTCGCGCGTGCCCGCCTCGCCGCCCAGGCCCACCCACACCCCCGGCGCGTCGAGGGCGTGGCACCACTGCGCGACCAGCAGGCTCTTGCCGCTGCCGGCGGGCGCGCGGACGACGGTCAGCGGCATCGCCGGGTCGAGACGCGCCAGCAGGCGGGGGCGCCCGATCCCGTTGCGCGGCACCCGCGGCGCCCCGTGCACGCCGCGACGGGTCGCGGTCGCGCTCATGCCGCGGTCCGCGGGCGGCGGTGGCCGGCGGTGCGGGCGGGCGGGCGTGCGGGTGTGCGGGCGGTCGTGCGGGCGGGTGTGCGGGCGGTCGTGCGGACGGTCGGCGGGTCGAGGAGGCGCATCAGTTCTCAGTCGTGGCGGTGAGCGCCCGGCGAACCGGGCGCTGAACAGCATCTTTCGGTCATCCTCGGGCACACCGGCCGAAGAAAGCACGCGGGGCCGGGTGAGGCGGCGGGTGAATTCCAGGTTCTCCTCGGGCTTCTCGGGGGCGCGACGTCGCCGCGGCCCTAGGTTGGCTCGCCGGCTGCGGCCGTGGAGGCGTGACATGACCATCGAGACCACCGGCACCGACGACGTCGACCTCGTCGCGCGTGCCCGCGACGGCGACGACGGCGCGTACGCGGAGCTCTGGCGCCGCCATCACGACGCGGGACGCCAGGCGGCGCGCGCCGTCACGCGCACCTTCGACGCCGACGACGTGGTGCAGGAGGCCTTCACCCGGGTCCTGTCCGCCGTGCGGCGTGGTGGTGGCCCCGACGGCGCCTTCCGGCCCTACCTGTACGCCGCGATCCGCAACGTCGTGACCGACTGGGGACGCGCCCGGGGCGACGTGCAGCTCGTGGAGCCGACCGACGACGCCCCCGACCCCGACGCCGCCTTCGACGGGGCGGTGGTAGAGAGGACGCTCACCGGTGCCGCCTTCCGTCGACTCCGCCCGGAGTGGCAGGCGGTGCTCTGGTACACCGAGGTCGAGCGCATGCGGCCCCGCGAGGCGGCCCCGCTCCTGGGCCTGAGCGCCAACGCCACCGCGGCGCTCGCCTACCGCGCGCGCGACGCGCTGCGCACGGCGTGGCTGCAGGCCCACGTCAACCACGACGCCGCCGAGGGCGACTGCCGGTGGACCGCGGAGCGCCTCGGCGCCTACTCCCGGCGCAGGCTCACGCGCCGGGACCACGACCGCGTCGAGGAGCACCTCACGTCGTGCGTCCGGTGCTCGAGGATCGTGGCGGAGCTCGACGACGTCGCCGGGAGCCTCCGGGCGGCGCTGCTGCCCCCGGTGCTCGGCGGAGCGTCGCTCGCCGGCGCGGGCACGTCCGCGGGCGACGGGCCCGTCGCACACCGCGCGGCGTGGTCTCGCCGAGCGTCGTGGTCGTCGACCTATCGGTCGTTCCGGGACGGACCCGCGCTCGCGAGACGCCGAGCCTGGCCCGCGCCGCCGGTCGGGGCATCGTCCGCAGCGTCACCGCGGTGCCTCGGGCCGGACGACACCGGGACGCGGGCACTGAGCACGGCGGCGGAGCCGGCCAGCACGGCGAGCGCGACGAACACGCTGGCGTAGCCGACGCCGACCTGCAGCAGCGCGACGGCGAACAGCGGCGCGACGGCCTGCGTCCCCGTCGTCGCCACGCCCACGACGCCGAGCTCGCGGCCCGCGGTGCGCCGGTCGGGCAGCGCGTCGAACGTCTCGGCCGTCTGCACGGTGAGGAACGCGCCGTGCGCCAGGCCGCCGACCGTGGCGAACACCACGACCGCGGCCAGGGAGGGCGAGGCGACCGGCACGAGCGCCGCGATCGCGAGCGCGGCCGCGGCGGCCGCGGTGAGCCGGTGCTTGCCCGGCAGCCGGTCGGCCAGGCGGCCGACGACGACGCCGCCGAGCACCACGGCGACCAGGTGCGCGGGCACCAGCAGCGCGGACACCCGGGCGGCCTGTGTGAGCGGCATCCCCACGTGGTCGGCCAGGATGTACAGCTGGTAGGTGGTCACGCCGTGGTTGCCGAGGACCACGAGCACCCGGGCGACGAAGATGCGCCGCAGGTGCGGGTCGTGCGCCACGGTGCCGAAGCCGGCGAGCACCCCGGCCGGCCGCGCGGGTGCGTCGGCATCTGCCCCGACGGGAGCCTCGAGGACGCCGGCGCCGCGCCCGCGGACCAGCGGGAACGCCAGCGCGCCGAGCGCCGCGACGGCGCCGGCGGCGGCCACGGCGGCCAGCGGGGAGGCGGCGAGGGCCCCGACGAGCACGACGCCCAGGCCCGACCCGAACCCCGCCCCGAGGCTCAGCGCGGCCGACGCGGTGCCGCGGCGGCCGGCGGGGACGTCATCGGCGACCGCACCGGCCGCCGCGCCGTCGACGGCGTTGAGCGCCACCTGCGCCAGCACCCACCAGACGGCGAGCCACACGACGGACTGGACCAGCGGCAGCGCCACGACGGCGAGCCCGCCGACCGCTCCGCCCACCACGGCCCACGGCGCGCGGCGCCCCCAGGGCGAGCGCGACCGGTCGGCGAGCGCCCCGAGCGCCGGGATGCAGGCCGCCGTGACCAGCGACGACAGGGCCGCCAGGACACCGAGGGCGCTCTCCTTGGACTCCGGTGCGGCGGCGGCAACCAGCAGCGGCAGCGCGACGGCGACGACTCCGCCGAGCGCCACGTACGTCGCCGTCTGGGCGACGAAGACGGCAGCCAGCGGGCGCCCGGCGCCGCGCGGCCCGCGCTCGCCCCTGCCGCTGGTGCCCTCCTCGCCGTCCCCGCGCTCGGCCGTGCCCGCAGCACCGGCGTGCCGCTCCCCCTGCTGGCTCACGGCCGCAGCGTAGCGCCGCGCGGCGTGCCGGCCGGCACGCCCTGCGCCGTACGGACGGGCGCGCACCTGCACCATGTGCCGTCCAGGCGTTCCGAGCTCGGGGGAGCGACGCCGGGGCGCCGGGACCGGCCCGGGAGCGGTCAGCCGGCCTCGGCCGAGTGGCGCGAGGGGCTCGCTCCGTGCGGTTGCTCGCCGAACCCGGGGAGCTGGCTCTCGGGCAGCTCGGGCACGACCACGAGGACGAGGTCCTCGACCTTCCAGTCCAGGCCGACGACGGCCCGGCGCGCCGCCTCGAGCTCCTCGAACGTGGGTGCGCCGCCGGAACGGGGCACGACGAAGGACTCGACGTGGAAGACGTGGCCCTGGTCGCGCACCCGGGACTGGGCCGCGCCGACCCAGGGTTGCGCGCGCAGGGTGTCGTCGACCTGCGCCCGGAGCGGGTGGGGCGACCTCCCGTCGACGGTGCGCGCCTGCGCGTCCATGAGCGCGACGACGGCCGTGCGCACGTTGCGCACCCCGTCCCGCAGGATGCTGCCCGAGATGAAGAGCGCGGCGACGGCGTCGGCCCACCACAGGCCCACCCCGATGCCGAGGACGCCGACGATGCCGCCCACGGCGGTCATCCAGTCCGCCTTGTTCATGTCCGCGTCCGCGTACAGCACGCGGTCGTGCAGCGTGTCGGCGAGCGGCAGCTTCGCCCGTCCGAGGAGCACGGGCGGGACGGCGGTGTAGGCGAGCGCGGCCACCATGAGCCAGCCGGCCCAGACCTGCGTACCGAAGATCTCGGCGGTCCCCACCGGCGGGTGCTCGGCCTTGAGCAGGCCCGAGCCGGAGTCCCAGACGAGGAACAGGCCCATCGCGACCAGCGCCGTCCCGGCGACGAGGTGGCCCACGCCCACCGCGCGGTGCAAGCCGTACGGGTGCTCGCGCGTCGGGACGCGGCGGGCGATGCGGGCGGCGACCAGGAAGGTGATCGGAGGGGCGAAGGACAGCATGTCCTCGAGCCAGGCGGCCTTCATCGCCTGCGAGCTGCCCGACGTCAGGTACATCACCGTGACGGCGCTGACGAGGAACGCGATGCTGAGCCACTCGAGGCGCACCGCTCGTCGGAGCGCGCTCGTCTGCTCCTCGGGCAGCTCGGTGCGGCCGAAGTTGGTCATGAGCCGACCTCCGGGACGTCGTGGGCCAGCAGGAACGTCTCCAGCTCGACGAGGAAGGCGTTCTCGCCCATCCGTGCGGCCATGACGTGGGGCTCGGCGTCGCCGACCGCGTCCGGGACCGTGACGTAGGGCCGCGTCAGCGCCACCTGCTCCGTCCACGGTGACGCCTCGGTCAGCCCGCCGATCACGAGGTCGAGCCTGCCGTCGGCGAGGTCGCCGACGAGCGACTCCTCGCCGCCGACGGTCCAGACCACCTCGGCGTCGAGCGCGCGCGCGAAGTCGGCGACCAGCGTGGGCTCGATCCCGGTGACGGCGGGCTCGGTGGCTCCCGGTGCCGCGACCTCCGTCCACGGCGGGTCGGCCGAGACGCCGACCCGCAGCTCCCCGCCCTGCACCCGGTCGAGCGTGCCCTCGGGGTCCCGGGGCAGGCCGCTCGCGCACCCGGCACACGCGGCGACGAGGACCGCGAGCGCCGCGCAACCGAGCCTCCCGGGCTTCGTACCGCGGCCCGGCTGCGGTCGCTCCTCGCCTCGCCGGCGCACCATGTCCCACTCCCTCCTTCGAGGGCTCCACCGTGGTGCAGGCGCAGGTGGCACGCACTCCTAGCCGCACGGCCGTCGTCCGCGCAAGGGCCGTGATGCTGATCCTGCTGCCGCTCGTGCGCGTTCAGGCCTGCCGACGGAAGGGCGCCACGGTCGCCCGCACCAGGTCGGCGGCGCCGTGGTCCACAGGTGGGCCAGGTCCACCTCGGCCCACGTGTACGACACCGCCGGGTCGATGAGCGCAGGTCGCCCGTCGGGCGCGGCCAGCACGTTCTGCGCCCCCAGGTCACCGTGCGTGAGGCACGCGGGGCGCTCGGGCAGCAGCTCGGGCAGCCGGGCGGCGAGCCGCTCCAACGCCACCCGGTCCGCGACGTCGAGCACCTCCCGGACGCGGCGGCTCGGGGAGCCAGCGCAGCAGCCGGTGCTGGGCGAAGAACTCGAAGCCGTCGTCCGTCCAGGTGTTGACCTGGCGGCGGCGGCCCAGCCAGTTGTCGCGGCGCCAGCCGAACCGAGGGTGCGTGGTGCCGGTGTGCAGGCGGGCGAGCGAGCGGGCGAGCTGCTCCCAGAAGCGCTCGGTCGTCGGCCGGGGCCGTAGCACCGAGAGCACGAGCAGGTCCGGACCTGCCAGGAGCACGTCGGGGGTCGCGACGCCGCCGAGCGTGCGCAGCGCGGCCAGGCCTTCGGCCTCGGCGCTGAAGGCGTCGTCGGACGGCGGCTCGTCGAACACCTT
The DNA here is from genome assembly GCF_046535855.1 of Puerhibacterium sp. TATVAM-FAB25. Lineage (NCBI taxonomy): Bacteria > Bacillati > Actinomycetota > Actinomycetes > Micrococcales > Promicromonosporaceae > Puerhibacterium > Puerhibacterium sp. TATVAM-FAB25. The sequence continues at coordinate 121,175 of NZ_JAXUAK010000010.1, forward strand.
GACGAACACCGGCTCGCCGCCGGCGCGGCGCACGACCCCGGCCGTCGCCGCGAGCCCACCGGTCGCTGGTTCCACGGAGACGACGTCGGTGATCCCGGCCGCGCGGAGCCGTTGCGGCAGCAGCGCCATCGTGTCCGTCATGGCACGTCGTCCCTCTCGTCGCGTCCATCCGTGGGATCGCGGGGACCGCGATGGGCGCGACCGCACCTCTCGGCTGCCGCTAGAGCGCTTTGCGCATCTGCTGCGCCGTGACGGTGTATCCGGACGAGTCGTAGAGAGCGATCGCCACGCGATTGTGGCCGAAGACGTTCAGCTCCAGCGCGCCGAGCCCCGCATCACGGGTCGCGGCCTCGACCGCGCTGAGCAACGCCCGCCCGAGACCCTGGCCACGTCGAGAATCCAGGACCTCGATGTCGTACAGGAAGGCGACGCCAGGCGCCCCGCGCGGGTGGTCCAGCCCGACCCACGCCTGTCCCACCGGCTCACCATCGGCATCCACGCCGCGCAGGAGGAGCATCCGAGGAGTTGCCAGACCCTGAGGAAGCCGGGCGAGGCTCTCCTCGCGGGCACGATCCACCGCACCGGCCTCGGGCCAGCGGCCGGCGGCGACCTGCTCGCGCGCGTACTCCTCGGCGAGCGCGAGCTGCCAGTCCTCGAACTCGGCCAGGCTCATCGGGCGGACCGTGACACGCGGCACGCGCTCATGCTGGCAGCCGCACCGGCTCTTGTCGAAGGGACGCTCGTCCGCACGGGCGACCGATACCGGCAGAGCGAGAATCGGTTGCCGCCCGTGGGAATCGAACCGACGACCTATTCAGCGACCTGAAGCCCTCGAGACGTGCGGGCACTGTTGATGGTGATCGGCCAGGAACATCGAAGCCAGCCGTTTCGCGCCTCGTCTCGAGTGCAGCGAGGGCGCTCGCGGCCGCCGCAGAGGAGAACGAGCTCAGGCGCCGGGGTGCGCCACTCCCTGGGTGCGTCCCGGCCTTCTGCGCCCGGCGGGACCGCACGAGGGTGGAGCCATGCCAAGCACCTCCTCCACCTTTCCCACCTTCACGGCCGATGGTCTGGCGGCCGTGCGCGCCGGGGCCGACCGGCCGCTGCTGCTCACCAACGCCACGGTCCACACTCTCGACCCGCTGATCGGCACCATGCGCGGAGCCGACGTGCTGATCGGCGGGACGCTGGTCGTCGGCGTAGGGCCCGGCATCGTCACCGCGGCCGAGGACGACGGCGCCGTGGTCGTCGACGCCACCGGCACCACGATCCTGCCGGCCCGCCTCGACGCGGTCGCCGCCCTCGGCACCACCCCGCGCGGCACCGGCTCCGGCACGCTCGCCCCCGGCGCCGACGCCACCCTCGTCGTGGTGCCCGACCAGCACGCCGCCGACCTGCCCGCGGCGCTGCACACCGCGTTCACCCGGCCCGAGCTGCTGCTGGCCGTGCTGCACGAGGGCCGCCCGGTCCGCTGGGCGGGCGAGCCCCTCGACACCCCGACGCCCGCCGCCGCGCTGCAGCCCGACCGGCTCGCAGTCGACCCCGCCCGGGTGGGCGTGTGGGTCGACACCGAGGACTTCCTGCACCAGGAGCTGACCGCCGACGGCCGCTACGACGAGACCCGCGGCGGGCGGCCGCACGCCTTCCAGGGCAGCTACTGGATCGACGGCGACCGCATCGACTACCTCGACGACCTCGGCTTCTGGGCCTTCGGCCGGTTCGCCGGCGACGCCCTGCACCACGCCGGATACACCATGCACCGTAAGGACGCCCGATGAGCACCGACCCCACCCTGGACGCACTGACCCGCTCCGCCGCCGATCCCGACCGCCTCGTCCTGCTGCGCGGCGGCACCGTCGTGACGATGGACCCCACGCTCGGCACCCTCGACCGCGGCGACGTGCTGGTCCGCGGGGCACGCGTCGTCGACGTCGGCCGCCACCTGCCCGACTCCGGGGCGATCGTCGTCGACGCGACCGGCAGCATCGTGGCCCCCGGCATGGTGGACACCCACCGCCACGCCTGGCAGGCCCAGATGCGCCGCACGATCCCCGACGTCGACGACCTGGGCGGCTACCTGCGGTCCACGCTCATGCACGTCGCGCCGGCCTACACCGCCGACGACGTGTACCTCGGCACCCGGCTGGCCGCGCTGACCGCCCTCGACGGCGGCATCACCACGATGCTCGACTTCTCGCACAACTCGCGCACCACCGCCCACTCCGACGCCGCGATCACCGCGCTGATCGACACCGGCATCCGTGGCGTGCACGCCTCCATGGCCCCGCACTTCGGCCACTGGGACGGCCAGTGGCCCGCGGACCTGGCCCGGCTGCGCTCGACCTACGTCCCCACCGATGACCAGCTGGTCACACTGCGCATGGCGGCGCTGGCCACCGGCGACATCGCCGGGCACCTCGCCTACGGCCCCGAGCTGGCCCGCGTCGCGACCGACCTGGACATCGGCGTGAGCCTGGACGTGATGTTCGGCCAAGCCGCCTCGGCGGCCATCCTCGACTGGCGCAGGCAGGGGCTGCTCGGCCCGCACCTGGAGTCCATCCACTCCACCGCGCTGTCCGCAGACGCCTGGGCGGCGATGCGCGACCACGGCGTCACCGTGTCCCTGGCCCCCACCTCCGACGCCCAGATCGGGCTCGAGGACGCCGTCCCGCCGGTCGACGAGGCCCTCGCCCACGGGATCCGCCCCGGACTGTCGGTGGACGTGGAGGTCGCGCTGGCCTCCGACATGTTCACGCAGATGCGCGCGCTGCTGACGATCCAGCGCATGCGCGCGGTCAACGCCGCCTACGGCACCGAGGCGGAGCCCACCCGCATCACCACCCGCGACGTGCTCGACTTCGCCACCCTGTCCGGGGCGCGCACGCTGCGCCTCGACGACCGCACCGGCTCGATCACCCCCGGCAAGCAGGCCGACCTGATCGTCGTGGACGCCGAGGCGATCAACACCATGCCGCTGCACGACGCCGTCGGGACCCTCGTGCTGGGCGCAGACCGCTCCAACATCACCTCGGTGTGGGTGGCCGGCCAGGTGCGCAAGTGGGCCGGCGCGCTCGTCAGCGTGGACGTCGACGCCCTGCGCACCCAGGTGCACGACTCGGTCGCCGCCATCACCGAGCGCCTCGCCACCACCGGGGCGCGCCGGTGACCCCGCCGGCGACCCCGCCGAGCAGCAGCACGTTCGTCCTTACGGGCGCCCAGGTCAGGACACGGCCCGACACGGTGGCGCCCGGCGACCTCCATGTCGTCGCGGAGCGCCTGGCCTCGGGGCCGACCGCCCCTGAGGCGGAGGTGGTCGGCGTCGACGGCGCGCACGTGGTCCCGCTGCTGGTGGACAGCGCGGTCGCACAGCTGCCACCGGATCGACGCGGCTCGTTCGACCTGGTGCCCGGCAACACGGCCACGTTCGCCGTCGTGCGCCGCCCGGTCACCGCGATGCAGGTGCGCCGCATGCTCGTCGTCTCCCCGCGCGACCTGCTGGCCGTCTGGGTCGCCGGGCGCCTCGAGGCCTGGGACGGCGCCCCGACCCGGCCCGCGGGGCAAGACGTCGCCGACCCGGCCCTCCGGCAGACGTGGGTGGGCACCTGGCACGACCCTGGCCGCAGCCTGCAGCAGCACCTGCGCCCGGACGGTCGCTACTCCGAGACCCGGGGCGGGCGCGCCGACGCCTACACCGGCCGCTACTGGGTCCACGCCGACCGGATCACCTACCTCGACGACTCCGGCTTCTGGGCGTTCGGCCAGCTGGTGGACGGTGTGCTGCACCACGCCGGGTTCGTGATGACCCGACCCTGAACGCGCGGCGCGCCGGGCCCCCACGGGCCCGGCGCGCCGCGTCCGACGGCTGCCAGGGAGCACCAGGTCCTGGTTGCCGCCGGGCGCGGCCCCTACGGTCTGATCGTGAGCACCTCAGACCTCGGCCCGTTCCTCAAGGCCCGCCGCGGCCACGTCCAGCCCGACGACGTCGGGCTGCCCGGGCACACCGCCCGCCGCGTGCCCGGGCTGCGGCGCGAGGAGGTCGCGATGCTCGCCGGCGTCAGCGTGGACTACTACGCCCGCCTGGAGCAGGGCCGCGAACGCAACCCCTCACCGTCGGTCCTCAACGCGATCGCCAGCGCCCTGTGCCTCGACCCCGACCAGCGCGAGCACCTCTTCCGCCTGGCCGACCTGGCGCCCACCGCCCTGGCGCCGCCCAGCGAGGCACCGTCGCAGTCCCTGCAGGACCTGCTCGAGGCGTGGCCGCACACCCCCGCGGTGATCATCGACCGGCAGCTCGACGTGCTGGTGCACAACGCCCTGGCCGGCGCCCTCTACTCCGACTTCCAGCGCATCGACAACCTCGCGCGCATGACGTTCCTCGACCCGGTCGCCACCCGCTTCTACGCCCACTGGGACCGCGCCGCGGAGTCCTGCGTGGCCAACCTTCGCCTGGCCCAGGGACACGCGGGCGCCGCCGACGCCGTGCGCCGGCTGGTGGTCGAGCTCTCCGGGGCCAGCGCCGCGTTCCGCCACCTGTGGGCCAGGCACGACGTGCGCGGCAAGACGCACGACGCCAAGGCGCTGCACCACAGCGACGTCGGCGACCTCGCGCTGGACTACCACGCCTTCGACATCAAGGGCTTCCCCGGCCGCCAGCTGATCGTCTACCAGGCCGCGCCCGGATCCCCCAGCGCCGACAAGCTGCAGCTTCTGGCCTCCCTGCACGCGACGAGCGCCTAGCGCCGGGAGCGGGCGATCAGCTCGAGCGTGTCGACCACGCGGTTGGAGAAGCCCCACTCGTTGTCGTACCAGGCGACCACCTTGACGTGCCGCCCCTCGACCCGGGTGAGCAGCGAGTCGAAGACGGAGGAGGCGGGGTTGCCGGTGATGTCGGACGACACCAGGGGGTCCTCCGAGTACTCGAGCACCCCCTTCAGCGGCCCCGCGGCCGCCGCCCGGTAGGCGGCCAGCACGTCGTCGCGTGTGACGTCACGGGCCACGGTCGTGCTGAGCTCCACCAGCGAGCCCACCGGCACCGGGACCCGGATCGAGTCGCCGGACAGCCTGCCGTCGAGCTGCGGCAGCACCAGACCGATCGCCTTGGCGGCGCCCGTCGTCGTCGGCGCGATGTTCAGGGCGGCGGCGCGGGCCCGGCGCGGGTCGCGGTGCCGGCCGTCCTGCAGGTCCTGCTCCTGGGTGTAGGCGTGCACCGTCGTCATGAAGCCGTGCTCGATGCCCGTGAGCCCGTGCAGCACCAGCGGCAGCGGCGCGAGCGCGTTGGTCGTGCACGAGGCGTTCGACACGATCGTGTGGCTCCCTGGACCTATTCATCGAGGGAAAGCGAAAGGCCCGGAACTGTTGAAGTTCCGGGCTTTTCTGCCAGAGCCGCCTGTGGGAATCGAACCCACGACCTATTCAGCGACCCGATGCCCTCGAGACGTGCGGGCACTGTTGATGGTGAGCGGCCGAAAACGTTGGAATTCCGCGGTTCCTGAGCCTCGTTTCGAGTGTAGCGAGGGGCACTCGAGGTCGCTCTAAAGCGCCCGGTGCGGCGAATAAGTGGGGCATTTGTGGGGCACGAGCACCAGGACGTCTGCCGCCCCTGACCGGCGACCGCCCCAGCGTGACCGTCACCGACATCCGCTCCCACGCCTGCAGCCTCAACCGCAAGCACCCCCTCGCGGCCGTCATCGTCGACTACATCCACACATGTGGCCGCGCGAGTGCCACCACGTCCTTGACCGTCTCCGCGAGGACGAGAAGCTGTGGACCACCGCCCCGGCGACCTGCGCTGCCCCTACTGCGACGGGGCGCTCGAGCTGGCGCCCGGCTGGTCCCAGGCGCCAGCCTCCGTGGACGTGTCGTGCCGCCGCTACCTCGACCCCAACGGGCAGCGGTACCGGTGTCCCATCCGTGTGGACCCAGGCTCGTGCTGGCCCAGCCGGAGGAGGACGAGCTCGTCACCGCCACCGAAGCCGAGACCCCGCTCCCCGGACTCGCCGCCGCCACTATCCGGCAGTGAGCCGCTTGCGGGCACATCACCCCCGCCGGCAACCGCGGCACCGCAAGCCTGTACCGGCTGTCGGACCTGCGCGACAGGATCAGTGCATGACGACAGACGCCCGTGTCCTCCCGCGCCTCGACGACGAGTGGTTCAGCATCGACCGCCCCGTCCTGCTCGCCATCGCTCAGGAACTGAAGAAGCCTTGGCCAACAGCAGACGCCTCCGCGATCGCCCGGTCGACGAACCTTCCCCTCCGGGACGTCGTGCGCGCTGGCTTCAACCTCGCTGACCGCTATATCGACGTCATCAACCAGACGACCAACGACGGCCCTGACTGGAGGGCGCTTCGCCTCACCGAGGACGGGCGCCGCGAGGTCGGCATCTGGCCCAACGAGGACGCCGCCGTTGACCGGTTCATCGCCGCTCTCATCGAGGTCGAGAAGAACGCCCAGGAGAGCGAGAAGCCCAAGATCCGGCAGGCACGGGAGGCCGTCACCGGCCTGGGGCGAGACGTCCTCGTCGACGTCGTATCCGCGTTCATCACCGGCCGGATGACCATGTGACGGCATCTTTTGCGGCCCTGTGACGCAGGCTGTCGCACTCTGCGTGAACACATGTGCCCGAACGCCCCGCAGCCACCCGGCGCGGGGCGTTCGGCGTTCCCTGACCCTCGCGTGCTTCTCAGGTCAGCGATCAGCGCATTCTTGTGACCTCTTCGTCGTAGGACATTCCGCCTGAACTCGAGTACCTGCCGTCATGGCTGAAGTCGGACTTGAACGTGCATGTCTTCTTCCACCTGAGCAAGCGGCGCTCGTCGCTGTAGGTCAAGTGGATCCTGTCGATCCACTCGAGGTACCCGCGCCAGTCAGGGTCGTCGAGTGGAGACGTTCGGACGGGCTCAGGAACCCTGAAGTAGACGCTCCCGGGCGCCGCGCGGATCGTCGGGTTGGGCTGGCTCGCTGCTTCGATGCGCTCGAAGCGGTGTCGGGCGGTTTGGCCTCCCCACCAGTGAACTTCGACGTCGATGTCGGCTGCCACCCAGCGGGACATGTTCTCCACGTACACCGCGTAGAAGTCGTCATCGCCGTTGCTGACATTCTGGAAGTAGGCCGTGAGTGACGGCTCCATCGCCAGGCCTAGAGCTTCGGCTGCTTGCCGTGCCGTCGCGCTGCTTTCTCGTGCGGCACGCCAAGCGGCATAGGCAGCGATAGCACCCGCGAAAGCACTCAAAAAGCCCGCCAGCGCCCCAACCATGTCCCCAAGCGCCGATGCGGCCGAAGCTTGCGTCTGGTCCAAGAGGAACGGCCAGATCTGCCAACCTCCCCAGGCGAGACCACCGAGGCTCAACAACCCGAGACCGATGAGCAGCCACTTTGCTCGTTTCACCCGCACATCATGGCCGAAGTAGGTGAGCGCCATGTCGCTCGCCTTCCTCGAGCACGCCGCCCGGCTCTTCGAGCCGAAGCCTGACCCGTACCCGACGCCGGGCGAGCTCGCGCAGGCGATCACACCTGGCACGATCCAGACGCCCGCGCTCGACGTCATCGACCAGGCCCTCGTCGAGGTCGAGGAGGGCCGCTGCGACCGGCTGATCATCTCGATGCCACCCCAGGTGGGGAAGAGCACCCGAGTCACGAAGACCGGGCCGCTGTGGTTCCTTCTGCGCCACCCCGAGCGGCGCATCGTCGTCGCGTCCTACGCCGAGTCTCTCGCGCAGGAGTTCGGCCGCGACATTCGCACCTTCATCTCGTTGAACCAGGGGCAGGACGACACCCTCGATCTCGGGCCGTGCATCGCGCCTGACAACGGCGCCGTCACCCCTTGGAAGCTCGACGGGCACCTCGGCGGGCGTCCGCTCGGTTGGCATCGCCGGCGGCTGACCGGGCGCCCCGCTGCTTTGATCGGGTCGTCAGGCGCAGCGGGCGGGCTTACCTGCCCTACTCCGTGCCGCCGCTGGTGGTCCCGCCGATCTGGCGAACCTTGGGAAGCTGGTGAACCTCGGGAAGCTCCTCGCCGGCCGTGTCGCTGAAGGTGCTGTAGTCCATTGAGTGGAGTCGGCCGTCCTCGACCCACAGTTCGAGCATGCCCAGCGACGTGTCCCCGTCGACGACGTCGAGGGTGGTGATCGGACCGCCTGGGTGCGACGGGATCCTCGGCACATCTGCCCGAGCAGGAACCTCAATGAGGAAGCACGCGTCGCCGTCGTGGGCCTTGCCGCCCCATCGCGCGTGTACAAGTTGGGCTCTGGCTTCCTCGGCACCTCGCCAGTTGCCCGCGCAGATTCGCTCCAGCAAAGCGGACTCATGCGGTGTCAGCGATGCGCCGTGCCGACGAGTCGCGTGGCCAGGACCGTCTTCCATGAACCAATCCTGGCAGTCGCACACCGTCGGAGCGCGGGAGCACCAGGAGCGGCCCTGGACTATCCATCCAGCATGGCACCGAAAGGGGCCAGCCCCGCCCGAAGGGGCTGTGGCATGGTCTGCGCGCGCCGATGGGAAGCGACCTCCGGTGGAGCGGGACGCGGCTCGCGGGAGAATTTCTCGTGGTGGCGCGTAGCCCCGGTGTCGGGCCTCACGTAGCCCTGGAGAATCGCCGGTGCGCGCCCGCCGGCCGGGAGGGCTGGACCCAGCTTGGAGGCAAAGGCGCCGACACGGCGTTGACGTCCCGTTCGGTAACGGTAGGACCGCCTTGAACGAAGCCAGTTTGACTTGTGTGGCCGGTATGGTGCCGCCAAGCAACCGTGTTCAGGGGGTTCAACGATGAGCGATAGCGCACCTGTTCGGGCGTCGTCATGATCAGCAACGAGCCGCTGTACCCGTGGGAGACCTGCGGGCGCGACGCGTTCGATCGTGCCGTCGAGCTGCTCCTCCAACGCAAGCACCATGGCGGCCCGGGGGCGGCGCAGGCAATCGACGGGCGCGGTGGGGACGAGGGCATCGACGTCGATGTCACCGAACCGGATGGCACCATCTCCACGATCTACCAGCTCAAGTACTTCCCTGAGGGCTTCTCCGGCGGGTTCCGCGACGTCCGTCGCAAGCAGATCTTGAGCTCGTTCAAGGCTGCGATGGAGCACGGACCCGACTCGTGGGTGCTAGTAGTCCCGAGGAACCCGACGACCAACGAGCGCAAGTGGATTCGCAAACTCAAGGGCACGCACAAGGTGCGCGTCGAGATCCTGGGCCGGGACGGACTCGACCACATGCTCGTCCAGGCCCCAGACATCCGTCGGGCGCTGACGGCCGGGCCGCTCACCGAGGCGCTGCAGATGGCCGGCAACGAGCACCTGGCGCTGAACACGGCTTCCGACCTGGAGAAGGTCGCCCGCAACTTCTCCGAGCGAGTGAACTCGCGCAGCGCCTTCTGGGGCGCGGACATGATCCTGGGCGCGGACGGGTCAGTGACCCAGCGCCTGGTCGCCAAGCGCCCAGATGCGCACGAGAAGGAGCCGCTGTCGATCACACCCCACTTCCGCGCGAACCCTGCTGGTGAGGAAGCCAGGGCCAAGCTGGAGGAGTTGCAAAAGTACGGCGGGGCCGCTCTACGTATCAGCGCCGATGCCCTGGTGTCGGTGAAGCTGGAAGGCCCGGCGTGGTTCTCGCAGGACGTGGCCGACGTGGCCGCAATCGGCTTCGGGCCGGTCAACATGTCTAAGGACGTTGCCGTCGAACTTCGGGCGGTCACCGCCTCGGGTGCCACCCAGCAGAGCCTGGACGGTCGATCCCGGATGAGCCGCGGCCGCGGTGGGAAGAAGCTGTGGATCGAACTTGCCTGCGGGCTGAACTTCGAGTTCGTGATGCAGGACGCCGTGGAGGAGGGGTCGGCGACGGTCAGCTCCAAGCTAGAGGGCCACCGCATCACGGACGTGGCAGAGGCCCTGCAGTTCATGGATAGGTTCGCCCCCGGCGCGGATGTGCGCCTCGAGGTGTGGGCCGACGGCAAACGACTGTTCGTGTTCCACGTTCCCGACGCGACGTTCAACGGACTAAGCCCGGACGGGTACACGCGGCAACTGATCGAGGACCTGACGGTGTTGTCGCGGCACTTCTCGGTCTCGCTGCGACTGCCAAACGAGCTCACCTGGGCCGAGCGGGAAGAGATCCGCAAGGCCCGCCTCGTGGTCGACGGCAAAGTCATAGCCGAGCGCGACTTCCAGAACCTCGACGTGGTGCTCAGCGGCGAGACCGGGGAGCGAATCGAGGACGTGATCCAGTCCGAGGCCATGATGGTGGTGGTCGAAACCGAAGTGCACTACTTAGTCCAAGGCCACAAACTGCCCATCCGAGCCAAGATTTTCCACCCGCAAGCGCAGTACACCGAGCCGCAAGCGGTGCTCGACGCGCTCCGGTCTGGGACCGCCGCAGGGATGCGTGCACGCATCCGAGGTGTCGACGGCAAACCCTTCCGCGTCTTCCTGGACGACGACCCAGGTCGCGACCCGAACCAGCCTCTGGCCGTGGAGCCGTTGGACATCATCGAGCCGGACGAAGACGAGAAGCCATAGGAGCAACGCGAAGCGCCAGTCTGCCGGACCATCACCCAATCCGACTGACTGGGGCTGCAACCGCGTGAGCACTTTCGTACGGACGGAACGCCCCGCCGCGATC